>JBBIQR010000022.1:0-24847 GCA_037442245.1 Candidatus Solibacter sp.
CATCCGGATAAAGACCGCGCGCGTCACGATCAGGAAACGGCCAAACGCACCATCCGGCTGGCCGAGAAACTCGGCGTGTCCGTGGTGGTCGACTTCAGCGGCTGCCCCGGCGACGGCCCGAACGCCAGGTTCCCCAACTGGGTCACCTGTCCCTGGCCGCCCGAGTATCTGGATGTGCTCGCCTGGCAGTGGGAGAAGGTGGTAACGCCCTACTGGACCAAACACGCCAAGTTCGCCGAGGATCACGGTGTCAAGGTCGCGATCGAAATGCATCCGGGGTTCGTGGTCTACAGCCCGGAGACCATGCTCAAGCTGCGCAAGATCGCCGGCAAGAGCATCGGCTGCAACTACGATCCGAGCCACATGTTCTGGCAGGGCATCGATCCCATCGCCGCCATCCGCGTATTGGGCGACGCCATCTTCCACGTGCATGCCAAGGATACCCAGATCTACGAGCGCAACCTGCCCATGACGGGCGTGCTCGATACCAAGCTGTACACCGACGAGCGCAACCGCGGCTGGATCTTCCGCACCTGCGGCTACGGGCACGACGCCGGCTGGTGGAAGGAGTTCGCCAGCACGCTGCGCATGTTCGGCTACGACTACGTGCTCAGCATCGAGCACGAGGACAGCCTGCTCTCGCCCGAGGAAGGACTTTCGCGCGCCGCGTCGTTCCTGCACGGCGTCGTGATGAAGGAAAAGCCCGCCGCCGCGTGGTGGGTGTAGACGGCTCGACCGGTAGTGAGGAAGGGGCGGCCGCCGCGACGGCTGCCCCTTTTCCGCGTTTGGACGGCTGGTCTTACTGAACCGGCAGGGGGCCTCGCCGTGAAGAGCGGTTGACCGAAGCGCCGCTGGTGTGTGATTATTCATTATAGTGAATAAAGATTCACAAGGCGCCCCAGTGAAAGCCATGTTTGCCCCCGACCAAATCCTCAAGGCCAATGCGCGCGACTTACTGCACGACCTGGACCTGACCACCGATGAGCTTGCCTATCTGCTCGACCTCGCCGCCGAGGTGAAAGCCGAGCCCGCGGCATACGCGCACGCGTTCGACGGCAGGAACATCGCCATGTTGTTCGAAAAGCCCAGTCTGCGCACGAAGCTGACCTTCGAACTGGCGATCAAGCAGTTGGGCGGAGGCAGCGTCTTCATCGAAGGCCCCATCGGCGTCCGGGAGCCGCTCAAAGACGTCGCCCGCAACCTGGACCGCTGGACCAACGGCATCGTCGCCCGCGTCTTCCGGCAGACCACAGTGGAGGATCTCGCACTCTGGTCGCGGGTGCCGGTCATCAACGCCCTCAGCGACCTCTACCATCCCTGCCAGGCGCTGGCCGATATGCAGACCATTCGCGAACATTTCGGCGACCTCCGCGGGCGCAAGCTGACCTTCATCGGCGACGGCAACAACGTGGCGCAGTCCCTGATGCTCACTTCGCTGCGGTTGGGGATGGACTTCGCCCTCGGCTGCCCGGAGGGCTACCTGCCCGACCCCGATATCGTGACTCAGGCCGAAGGTCTCGCGGCGGTGACCGGCGCCCACCTCGCCATCACGCACGATAGCGGCGAAGCCGTCGCCGGTGCGCACGCCATCTACACCGACGTGTGGACCAGCATGGGACAGGAGCAGGAAGCGGTCGAGCGCCGCCGCGCCTTCCGTAGCTACCAGGTCAACGACGCCCTCTTCGCACAGGCGCATCCGGATTGCGTCTTTATGCATTGCCTGCCGGCGCGGCGCGACGAGGAGGTCACCGATTCCATCATGGAACACGAGCGCAGCGTGATCTTCGACCAGGCAGAGAATCGCCTGCACGCCCAAAAGGCCTTGCTGCTCATGATGTTAACGTAGGAAACTTTATGAAACACTGGAATAACATGGCGCTTACCTCGGCCGGGCGCGCGGGAGTGGACTGCCGGTGAAACTTTGGGGCGGCAGGTTTGAGTCCGGGCCGAGCGAGGTCTTCGAGCGCTTCGGCAATTCGCTCGATTTCGATCGCCGGCTGATCGACTGTGACATCCGCGGTTCGCAGGCGTTCGCGCGCGCCCTGGAACGGGTGGGCATCCTCACCGCGGAGGAGCGCGCCGCCATCGTGGAGGCGTTCGATGGCATCCGCGCGGAAGCCGCGTCACCGGCGTTCTACGAAGGCGCGGCCGACGAAGACGTTCACACCCTGGTCATCCGCAAACTCAAGGAGAAGGCGGGCCTGGTGGCGGACAAGATCCACACCGGGCGCTCGCGCAACGAACAGGTCTCGCTCGATACCCGCCTCTGGCTGCGCGAAGAGTGCGACCGCGTCCGCGTTTTGCTACGCGCTGTGATGGACGCGCTGCTCTCTCTCGCCGCGCGCTACCCGGATGCCGTCATCCCTGGCTATACGCACCTGCGCCGCGCCCAGGCGGTGCTGTGGCCGCACTACCTGCTGGCCTATTTCGAGATGTTCGCGCGCGATTTCGAGCGCTTCGGCGAGGCCCGCCGCCGCGCCGATGTCCTGCCCCTGGGCAGCGGCGCTCTGGCCGGCAGCGGCTTCCCCTTCGACCGCGAAGCCATCGCCCGCGATCTCGGTTTCGCCGCCATCACCCGCAACTCCATGGACGTCTCCGGCGACCGCGATTTCGCGCTCGACTTCCTCTATGCCGCCAGCGTGGCCATGATTCACTTGAGCCGCCTGGCCGAGGACTGGATCCTGTATTCGAGCGAAGAGTTCGCCTGGATGGAACTGGGCGACGGCGTCACCAGCGGCAGCAGCCTCATGCCGCAGAAGAAAAACCCGGATTCCCTCGAACTGATCCGCGGCAAGTGCGGGCGGGTCATGGGCTCGCTGACGTCCCTGATGGTCACCATGAAAGGCCTGCCCATGACCTACAACCGCGACATGCAGGAGGACAAGGTTCCGCTCTTCGCCGCCGCCGACGAAGTGTCGGCCTCGCTCGAAATGGCGCGGGTGGTGATCGAAACCGTCCGGCTGATGCCGGAGAAGCCTTTGGCCGCAGCCGCGGAGAGTTGGGTGGTGGCCACCGACCTGGCCGAAGCCCTGGCGCGCGCCGGCACTCCGTTCCACACCGCGCACCAGATCGTGGGCCGCTTCGTGCTGGAAAGCGTACGTAGCGGGAAGCGTCCGGCCGATTGGACCGCGGAGGAAATGCGCGCCTTCGCTCCCGAATTCACCGCGGATCTGGCGGCGCTGCTCGATCCCCGGCAGGGTATGAAATCGCGTGAAGTTCCCGGCGGCACCGGACCCGAATCCGTAGCCGCCGCGCTTGCCGCCGCGAAAGCGCGGCTGGAAGAGATGACCGTATGACCAAGAGTTACCGCCAAGGGCAGATCCTCAAGCTGATCCGCGGACGCCGCATCCACACCCAGGAGGAACTGGCACAGGGCCTCAAGGAGATGGGGATCGCCGCCACCCAGGTGACCCTCTCGCGCGACATCCGCGATCTCCGGCTGGTGAAGACCCGCGAGGGCTACCAGGAAATGGCCGAGGAAGAGCACGGCCCGCAATTCGCCCTCTTGGCCGCGGAGTTTCTGCGCGACGTGCTGCGCGCCCAGAATCTGGTGGTGCTGAAGACGTCGCCCGGCCACGCCAATTCGGTCGCGGTGGCGCTCGATGCCGAAGGCTGGCCGGAAGTGGTCGGGACCATCGCCGGCGACGACACCATCTGTGTCATTACGCCGGACACTCCCACCGCCGAAGCGGTGCAGGAAAAACTGCTGGGAATGCTGGAAGAGAAGTAGCGCCTGCCGCTACGGGCGTCTTAGCCGCCTTCGGCTTGCCGCAGCAGCCTCTGGGCGTCGGCCTTGGGCGGGTCCTCGGGTGAGATCGTCAAGCTCAGGTATTGCTGGAGCAATTGCCGCGCAACCTGTAGATTCCGCTTGGACTTCACGTAGATTTCCGCCTTGGTGAACATCACCTTCGGGCTGTTGGGCGCGATGCGGTCCGCCCGCGCCAGCGTCAGATCGGCCTCCTGCGTCCGGCCCTGACGGGTGAACAGCCGGGCCAGGTCCAGCACCCGCCCGACCTGCTGCGGAGCGGCGTCGATAGCCTGTCTCAGGTGCGCTTCCGCGCTGGCGAATTCCTTGCGCTTTTCCGCCAGTTTAGCCTGTGCCCAATACCCCTCGCTGGGGTTGATCCGGGCCATGTGCCCGGCCGTGGCGGCAGCTTTGTCCAAGCCGCCTCCCAGGAATCCTGGAGCCTCCAGGTAATACTCGAACAAATCGCTCTGAGCGTCCAGATTATTGGGATTTAGCTGAGTCGCCCGTTCGAAATACTGGCGCGCTTTGGAAGCGTATCCAGGGGCGGTCAACATGCTCGAGGTCTCGGCGCGGCGCCCGTACGCCCGCCCCAGCCACAACGCGGTTTCCGAGTTGGCGGGGTCGAGCGCGGCGGCTTTTTCCAGCGCCTCGGTCGCCTTCTTGAAATCCGCTATGCCGTAATAGTTCCGCCCGGAGAGTTCCCACACCGCGGCGTCCTTTTGCGGCACATCGCGCAACACTTTTAAAGACGCCTGGAAATCGCTGAGTTGGTATAGTTTACGAGCTTCTTCGAGGCCGCTTCCACCGGCTCCGAGGAGAGTCGCCGCACTCAAGAAAATCAAGACCCTTTTCAACTTGCACCCCAGTACTTTTATGGTATCTCACCTCCTTAGATGACGCGGCACGCCGGTGAGTTACAGAACACCTCGGAAAACCCGCCCCGAAACCAGGCGAACGGCCGCGCGCGCCGTTATACTCTGCTTGTAAGAACCCCGGTGCACCGGCAACTAAACCCTTGAAGCGATGAATCACGCCGAGCGAGAGCGCCTGTTTCTGGACCTGTTCCAGCAGAATAAAGCGCGCATCCAGCGCCTCTGCTTCGCCTACCTGAATTCGCCTTCCGATTCCGACGACCTGTTTCAGGAGATCCTCACCAACGTCTGGCACGCGCTGCCCGGTTTCCGCGGCGATTCCCACCCCAATACCTGGCTTTACCGCGTCGCGGTGAACACCGCCCTGATGTACCGCCGCCGGCAGCGTCCCACCGTGCCCATGCCGCAAATCGAGCCCGCCGACCAGGCGCCCTCCACCCACCAGAACCTGGAAGACGCCGAACGGCTCGCCGCCCTGCGCCACGCCATCGCGCAGCTTCCCGCGCAGGACCGGCTGATTGTTACCCTGCTGCTGGAATCGCTCAGCTATAAGGAAATCGCCGGCATCACGGGGCTCACCGTGAACCATGTCGGAGTCAAGATCTCGCGCATCAAGCAGGCCATCGAACAACTGATGACGGAGGTCAGCCATGGCGCAGTTTGAAGAGTTGCAAACCCTGTGGCAGAGCCAGCCGGCGCGCCCGCCACGGATCGATCCGGCGGCGCTGGCAGCGGAGTTCCGCCGCTACGGGCGCCGCCAGGACATCATCAACGGCGTGAAGGCGCTGCTGCTGGCGGCGGTGACCGCCAACACCGTCATCACCATGCGGCACCGGCCGCTGATCTTCTTCGCGCTGCTCTCGATTCTGGCCGCGGCGGTACTGGCGTTGGCCGCGGAGTGGCGCAACCAGCGGGCCATCGGCGCGCTGGATCTGACGGCGCCCTCGACAGCCTTCGTACGCGCCGCCATCGCGCGGCTGGAGCGGCAGCGGAATCCCTTCCACACCCGCCAGTTCGCGGTGCTCTTTGCGGCGGTGTGCGTGGGCTACAATGCCATGGTGCTGGATCATTACGAGCGCTGGACATTGCCGGAACGCGTGCTGGGGCACGGGTTCTCCCTGCTGCTCCCCGCCGCCATCTACGGGGTGGGGCGGCTGGTCCGCGCCGGACGCTGGAACAGCGAATGCCGCCCCCTGCTCTTGCGGCTGCAAGCCCTGCTGGCGACCATCGAGGAGGACCCCGCCCGGTGAACGCGCCCCTGATCCTGGAATTGCTCGGCCTCCGCTACAAACTGCTCTGGGCCAAGACGCGGTCGCGCAACGGGCGGATCGCGCTCTTCGTGACCGGTTACCTGCTGCTGGTGATGCTGCTGGCGATACTCGGGTTCGGAGGCTTCGGCGCCGCCGTCGCCGCGGTGCGGGCGGGCAAGGCGCTGGTGATCGCGCAAGGCGTGCTGACCGGACTCTTCTTTCAAGCCGTGCTCTCCACCAACATCCTCGGTTTCGGGATGAACAATCTGTTCACCGAAAGCGAACTGCGCCGCTACCCGCTCTCCGCCGCCGACCGCCGTCTGGCGCGCCATATCACCGCCCTGCTGGACCCCTTCTGGTTCCTCTTCCTCGCCCTGGAACTGGGCCTGGCCCTGGGGATGTACGGCCTGGGCGCAGCCGGCTTCTGGAGTGCGGTGCTGGCGGTGCTGCTCCTGTTCGGGGTCAATTACCTGTGCGCGCGCGTCGTGGCGGCGTACATCGACCGGCTGATGAAGCGCCGCGGCGGACCGGCGATTCTGCTCAGCCTGGTGATGCTGCTGAGCCTTTTGCCCGGCGCGGTGGCGCCGCTGCTGGCGAAGAACCGGGCGCTGGGCGCGCGCGTGGTCGAGCACCTGGGCTTCCTGCCGCCGTTCGCGGCCGCGGACGCCATGCTGGGTAGCCAGGGCGCGGCGGCGCGCGGATTCCTGTGGCTGATGGCGTGGGCCATCGTCTTCGCCGCCCTGCTGGTGCGCGCCGAAAGACGCCCCGTGGAACGGCGCGTGGCGGCTTCCACGCGGATCTCCTGGGACAGCCCGTTCGACCGCGCCGGCGCCTTCTTCGGACCCGCGCTCGGTCCCTACGTCGCCCACTGGCTGCGTTTCTACGCGCGCAATCCGCGCACCCGCACGTTGATGCTGCTCTCTCTGCCGCTGACCGCGTTTCTGACCTACTCGACCGGCCACACGCTCGGTCCGGACGGCATGTTCGTGGCCGCGCTGGGCACCGCGTCGCTGGCCACGTTCTTCGGCACGGCGCGCATCGCGGTGAACCAGTTCGGCTACTCGGGCGGAGGGTTCCGCCGTTACCTGCTGCTGCCCGGCGATCCGGCCGGCGCCCTGCGCGCCGCCAGCTACGCCTCCCTGACGCTGGGCGCGGCGGCGCTGCCGGTGTTGCTCCTCGGCTGGATCGCGCTCGTGCCGCCCTTCGACCCCCGGCGCATCGTGATGCTCCTGGCCAGCGCCCTCACCGGCCTGTTCCTGTTCAACGCGGCCGGCGTCTGGGTCACGCTCTACAATCCGCGCAAGGGGAATTACGATTCCAACTTCGGCAACGACCTCTCCCTCGGCGGCAACCTCGTGGTCATCGGCAGCGTGCTGTGCGCCATGCTGCTGCCGCGCGTGCTGCACCACGTGGCGCCGGCCGCGGTCCGCCCCGAGGCGTGGTGGACGCTGGTCCCCCTGCCGGTGCTGGCCGCCGCCGTTTACCGCTTCAGCCTGGCCGCCGCGGGCAAAGTCTTTCCGGCGCGCCGCGAGCGCCTGCTGGCGCTCGTCGAAGGAAGGGATTAATCATGGACGCCATCCGGCTCGTGAACCTCACCAAGAAATACGGCCCGGTGCTCGCCGTCGAGAACCTCTCGCTCGCCGTGCCGGCCGGGAGCATGTTCGGCTTCCTCGGCCCCAACGGCAGCGGCAAGAGCACCACCATCGGCTGCATGACCGGCCTGCTCGATCCGACCGCGGGAGAAATCGAACTGCTCGGCGAACGCTTCACCGCCGGCCACCCCGGCTTGAAGCGCCGCATCGGCGTGATGCCGGAGAACCTCGGGCTGTTCGAGCCGCTCTACGCCCACGAGTTCCTGGCTTTCATCGGGCGCATGTTCGGGCTGGATGAAGCCACCGCGCGCGCTCGCGTCGGCGAACTCCTGGAGGCGCTCGAACTGACCGATGCCTCGAAGACCCTGAGCGAATACTCGACCGGCATGCGCAAGCGCGTGGCCTTCGCCGCCGCCGTGATCCATTCGCCCGAGATCCTCTTCCTCGACGAGCCGTTCGAATCCATCGATCCCGCCGGTGTCGCCCTCATGAAGCAGTGGCTGCGCCGCTTCACCGAACAGGGCCGCACGGTTTTTATCACCAGCCACGTGCTCGAAACCGTGGAGCGGCTCTGTACCGGCGCCGCCATCGTGACGCGTCCCGGCAAGCTGGTCTGGCAGGGCGATATCACCACGTTTCCGATCCATTACGACGGCAAGGAGTTCCCCGCGCTCGAGCCCCTCTTCCTGCATCTCACCGGGGAGCGCTATGCTGATCTGAAATGGCTGTGAAACTCTACCTGAAACCCACTTGAACGTCCTGCCGCAAAGCGAAGAGTTTGCTTCGCGAAAAAGGCGTGGTCTTCGAGGAAGTGGACCTCAACCGGGGCCTGTCCGTGGCCGAACTCGAAGCCCTCATCGGAGACCGCGACTATAAGGAGTTCCTCAATACGCGCAACGAGCTTTACCGCGAGCGCAACATGAAGGAGCATCCGCCGTCCCGCCGCGAGGCGCTCAAGCTGATGTCGGAGAATCCCAACCTGATCAAGCGGCCGATCCTGGTGGACGGCGCGCAAGTGAAGGTCGGGTAACCCTCACATCGCCAGTTTCTTGCGCGCGAAGGGCCGGGCGAACGCCGCCGGCGGATTGTGCCCCAGCGCCGCCGCGTAGGCTTTCTTATACATCTCCGTGGCCGCTTCCTGCTTGCCCTGCCGCTCCAGCGCCATGCCAAGCAGGCAGTGGTAGAACGGATCATTCTGATTGCCCGGCAGGGAGAGCGCCCTGGTGAGATCGGCTTCCGCCCTGGCGAAATCGCCGGTGTAGAGGGCGACGTAGCCGGTCAGGTAGGGGAAGAAGCGCTCCTGCTGCTGCGCCGTCGCCGGATCGCCGTCGAGCAGTCTGCGAGCCGCCGCCACATGCTTTTCCGCCTCCGCCCGGTCGCCGCGCCGAGCCGCGATGCGCCCGAGCGCGTGCTCCAGACGGAACTCCCACAGGCTCTTCGGATGCGTCTGGTTGCCCGGCTCCTTGAGCCCCAGTTCTGTGCCCAGGCGATACCACGTGGCGGCGCTTTCCAGTTCGCCCGCGTCGATGCACACGCGCGCCGCTTCGTTGGCCATCTCGCCTTCCTGGTAGAAGGCGTTCTGCGGCTCGTCGCGCTCGCGCGTGGCCCAGTAGGCGATCACCTTCTGCTCGTACTTCACGGTGTTGGCGCAGTCGCCGTCGAAAGCGTAGGACATGGCCATGGAGCGCTCGGCGTTGGCCTTCATGACGGGTTGCGCGGCGCCGTCGATGGCCGCCTGAAACACCTTCTTCGCCTCCGCCGTGCGGCCGAGCACGTCGAGCAGGCTCCCGGCGCCGGGCGAATCCGGGCGCGTGGCCAGTTCCCGGTGTACGGCTTCCAGCGCCTCGGCGTCCTTGCCCTCGCGGAGTGCCTGCTGCGCGGCGCGCAGTTCCGGCGATTGCGGTCCGCGTCCGCCCGTGCCCGGCGGCATACCCTGTGGGGGCTGCGCCAGCAGGGCGCCGGCGGCGTATACCAGGGCGGTCCAAACCGGAGTTCTCATGCGGCGATTATGGGTGCGTTTGCGCGGGAGTGTCAAGACGGCGGGCCCCAGGGCAGCCCTGTACCGGATCGCACAGATTGTAAAATCTCGGGTCGCACCACCCCGTTGTGCGGCCGGATTCGATATGCTGCTTAGCCATGAGGAGAGTGGCGATCTGTCTGTTTCTGAGTGTGGCTGCGCTATCCGCGCAGACCGCCGATATCGTATTTTTCCGCGCGGTGCTTGCACCCGCCAACGAGGTCCCGGCCGTCAGCCTGAACGCCAAAGGCGTGGGTGACGTGGTCGTGCACGTGGTGCGCGACGGTTCCGGCAACATTATCAGCGGCTCGGTGGATTTCATCGCGCACGCCAATTTCCCGGCCGATGTCACGGTGACCGGGATGCATATCCACTCCGCGCCCGCCGGGACCGCCGGTGGCGTGGTGATCAGTTCCGGCATCAGCGGCGGCGCGAGTGTCCCGGTGAAAGCCGGGGGAGACTCGTTCCGCCAGCAGATGCAGTTCACCTCCACCGACACCGCGGCGATCAACGCCATTCTGGGAATGGTGGCCGATCCCAGCCAGTATTACCTGAATATCCATACGACCGACAATCCGGCCGGCGCGATGCGCGGGCAACTGCAGCGGGCCGCCACCAAATTCCTGATGGCGTCCATGTCCGCCGACAATGAAACGTCGTCTCCCGGAGTGGCCGCCACCGGTACCGCGGTGGTGTTCGCCGTCGCCACCTTCGACGCCAACTACAACATCACCTCCGGCGCCGCCTACCTGCAAACCAGCTACAGCCTTTCCGAGCAGGGCACGTTCACCGGCTTCCATATCCACACCGGAGTGGCGGGCGCCAACGGCCCGGTGGCCATCAGCTCGGGAATTCCTTCGGGCACAGTCATCGATCCGTCGCTCAAGGGGAGCGTGGGGCCGTTCTACTGGGAACTCGATCCCACCAACGCCGTGCAGAAGGCGGGATTGACCAACCTGTTCACCAACCCTTCGGCCGACTACATCAACCTGCATACCAACCTGCATCCCGCCGGCGTGATGCGCGGCCAGATGCGCGCCACCGAAGGCACCGATTTCCACGTGGTCCTGGATTCGGCCAACGAAATCGGCACGGTCAACGATAAAGGGACCGCGCCGTCGGAGATCGGGGTTCTGGTGACGCGCAACCAGGACGGGTCGATCGCCTCGGGGTTCGTGGCGTTCGACGTGAACTACCGGATGCCCAAGGCCGAAACCATCACCGGATTGCACATACACGACGCCGGCGCGGGGACCAACGGCGCGGTTTCGATCGGGATGATTCCCGCGGTCGTTCCCAGCTTCACCACGGCGCTGCCGGTAGGGAACATCTTCGACCATACAGGCGGCGTGCCGAACGCCGCGGTCCTGGCCGACATCCTGACCAACCCCGAGAACCACTACGTCAATCTGCACACCAGCGTGGATCCCGCCGGCATGATGCGGTCGCAACTGGCCGCTGCGGTGACCGCGCCGCCGGTGGTCGGCGCCGTGATCTCGGCCGACAACGATAAGACCGCGACCACCGTCGCTCCGGGCGGGCTGATTTCCATTTACGGCACGAATCTGGTCAAGGTACAGGCCACGCTGGACGGCTGGCAGGGGCAGATCATTCCCTCGGCGCTCAACGGCACCAGTGTCACCATCGGCGGCAAGCCCGCCCCGCTGCTCTACGTCTCTCCGGGGCAGATCAACGCGCAGGTCCCGGTGGACGTACCCGCCGGCGCGCAGCCTGTGGTCGTGACCAGCCCGGTGGGCGCCAGCGCGTCCTTCAGCTTGACGGTAGCCGCGCAGGCGCCGGCGATCTTCTTCTCGCCGGTGGCGGCGGTGCTCAAGAACGCCGACTATTCGCTGGTCAGCGCGTCCAACCCGGCTCATGCCGGCGATATCCTGCTGGTCTACTGCACCGGTCTGGGCGCCACCACCGGCGGACCGGGGACGGGTGCGCTGGCACCGGCCACGCCGGCCGCGACCCAGACCGCCGTCACCGCGACCATGGGTGGGCAGAACGCGACCGTGGTTTACTCGATCGCCTCCCCCGGCTTTGTCGGTCTCTACCAGGTGGCGGTGACCGTCCCGGCGGGGCTCAGCGGCAGCGTGCCGGTGGTGCTGACCGAAAACGGGGTGCAGTCCAACGCGGTGATGGTGCCGGTGATGTAATCGCTCCCCGGAGCGAGTCCCTGTAGAAAAACCCGTATCGGGCCGATATGAGGGGGTGGAGCAATCTCCCTTGGATCGGCCCCAAACTCTGCGGGGCGCTTTCGAGCGCATACGGCGCGGATGGCCGGTGGCGCTGCTCCTGCCGGCCACCGTCCTGCTGGTGGTGTGCTCGCGGGGAGGCGGGAATCCCGCCGCTACCTTGCGGGTGGGCTTCGCCGAGTTCCGCCCGTACTCCTTGAAGGACGATCGCGGCGCTGCCTCGGGTATGGCGGTCGAGGTGGTACGGGAAGCCGCGCGGCGCTCCGGGGTGCGGCTCGAGTGGATCTACGAGCAGGATGCCGAGCAGGCGCTCCGTGAGGGCGCCATCGATTTTTACCCGCTGCTCACGGTAACGCCGGAGCGGGTGCGGGAATTTCACATGAGCGCTCCCTGGTGGGAGTACTCGCAGCTCCTGGTTTCCTCGCGAAGCAGTCCTTTGAGATCGGCGGCGGAAGCCGCCGGCCGCAAGATCGCGGTGCGCGGTGTCGTCAGCGTCCCGGTGAGCGGGCACGCCGCGTTGCCCGGGGCGTTTCTGGTGCCGCTGCCGGGCGCGCCGGAGATGCTGGAGGCGCTCTGCCGCGGCCGGGTGGATGGCATGCTGGCGGAGGGCCGGCTGCTTTCCGCCGTGCTGCTCGAGGAACCCGCCGTGTGCGCCGGGCAGCCCTTGTGGGCGCAGCCGCTGCCGGACGCCGTCAACCAGATGGCGTCGATTTCCACGCGTGCCGCCGCCGCCACCGCGGACCGGCTCTTCCGCGCCATCCAGGACCTGGTCGCCGACGGCACCGTCAACCAGATCGCCAACCGCTGGGTTCTCCTTCCGCAGCAGCGTTACGTGCGGCAGCGGCTGCTGGAACGCGATCGCTGGTACTTCGGCTTTTTGTATGCGGCGGGAATTCTGCTGCTGGTCCTGAGCCTGCGGCTGAGGTGGAAGGCGAGGCGCTCGCGCCGCGAGGCGGAGCAGGCGTGGCGCGCGTTCCGCGACGCCGAGCAACGCTTCGAAGCCTTCATGACCCATTCCCCGGCGGTAGCCCTGCTCAAGAATGCGCAAGGCCGGATTATCTACGCCAACCGCGCTTTCCAGAGGATTCGCGGCGCCCCGGTGGCCGGCATGGGCGACGGGGAGTTGTGGCCGCCCGAGACCCTGGCCTGCATCCGCCGCTACGATGCCGAGGTGCTGGCCGGCGGCGAACCGCTCCAGTACGTGTTGCCGGTCCCCAGTCCGGACGGCGGGATGCGCGACTGGCTGGTTCTGAAGTTTCCGATGACGGTCGAGGGCGGTGCGCCGTTGATTGGCGTGCACGCGATGGACATCACCGCGCAGCAGCGCGCGGCGGAGCAGGTGCGGGAAAGCGAGGAGCGCTACCGCAACCTGTTCGAACTGGCTCCGCTTGCCATGCACGAAATCGATTCCGCCGGCATTGTGCGGCGGGTCAATCGCGCCGAATGCGACCTGTTGGGCCTGGCGCCCGGCGAGATTCTGGGCCGGCACGCCAGCGAGTTCGCCGCCGCCGAGGAGCGTTGGGAATCGCGCGCCGCGGTCAGCGCGAAGCTGGCGGGGCGCAAGCCGATGGCCCCCTTCGAGCGCACCTACGCGTGCCACGGCGGCGCGCGCCTGATCGTGGAAGTCCACGAGTCGCCGATTCTCGATCCCGACGGAGGCATTCGCGGGATTCGCACCTGTCTGGTGAATCTGAGCGAACGCTACGAAGCGCAGAGCCGGCTGGACGAGTTTGCCGGCCAGTTGCAGGAGAAGAACGCCGCGCTCGCCGGCGCTCTGCGAACCGCCGAGGAAGCCACCCGCCTGAAAAGCAAGTTCCTGGCCAACATGAGCCACGAGATCCGCACGCCGCTCAACGGCATCCTGGGGATGACGGAGCTGCTGCTGGCCGGGCAACTCAGCCAGGAGCAGCGGTCGCTGGCGCGCGCGGCGCGCGAGAGCGGCGTCCACCTGCTGGGCATTATCAACGACATTCTGGACCTTTCCAAAATCGAGGCCGGCCGCATGGTCCTGGAACGCGCCGGGTTCGACCTGTGGCAGACGGTGTACTGCGCCACCGAAATGATCGCCCCCGCCGCCCACGCCAAAGGGTTGCAACTGGTCTGCCAGGTGGAGCCGGATACCCCGCGGGCCGTAGTGGGGGATGCGGCGCGCCTGCGCCAGGTGCTGCTCAACCTGCTGGGCAACGCGGTCAAGTTCACCGCCCGCGGCGAGATCACCGTTTCGGTATCGGGGCGGCGCCAGGAAAACGGCGGCGCGCTGATCGGGTTCAGCGTGGTGGACACCGGCATCGGCATCGCCAAACCCGCCGCGGACGCGCTCTTTACCGCGTTCACCCAGGCCGATAGCACGATCACCCGGCGCTTTGGCGGCACCGGTCTGGGATTGGCGATCTCGCGGAGCATCGTGGAACTGATGGGCGGGAAGATGGGGATGGACAGCCGCGAGGGCCAGGGCTCCGTATTCTGGTTCAACCTGAACATGGAACTCGATGCACGGGCTGAGTGGAATGCGCCGCCGGGCGATCTGCGCGGCCGCCGCATGTTGATCGTGGAACCCCACGAACTGTCGCGCGCCGTGCTCCTGCGTTACGCGCAGCAGTGGCATATGGAAGCGGCCGCGGCGTCCTCCCCCCGGCTGGCGCTGGACCGCCTGCGGCAGGCGGCCGAGGCGGGCAGCCCCTTCGACGCTTTGCTGCTCGTCTCGGACATGGAAACCGTGGCCACCTGCCGCGCCATTCAGGACGACAGCCGGCTCGCCGTTCTGGGGCTTGTGCTGATGACGCCGCTGGGGCTGCCGGCGCCCTCCGTGGAACGGGCAGCGGTGATCTCCAAGCCGGTGAAGCCCTGCGAACTCTTCGGCTGTCTGATGAATCTGCTGAACGCGCAGGCCCAGGCGCCGTCGTGCGCCCGCGACGTGCCGGACCTTCCCGCTCTGACGGCGCCGCCGCGCGGCCGCATCCTGGTTGCGGAAGATAACCCCATCAACCAGCGGGTCACCAGCTTGCAGTTGGGCAGCCTGGGATACCTCAGCGATGTCGTCGAAAACGGCGAGGCCGCGCTCGAAGCGTTGACCCGCCGGGAGTACGCCGTGGTCCTGATGGATTGCCAGATGCCGCGTATGGACGGGCTGACCGCTACCCGCGAATTGCGCTCCCGCGAAGAGGGCGGACACCACACGCCGGTGATCGCGCTTACCGCCAATGCCTTCGACAGCGACCGCGACGCCTGCCTCGCCGCCGGGATGGACGACTTTCTCACCAAGCCGGTGAGCCTGCTCTCGCTGGCGGAAGTGCTGGAGCGGTGGAGCGGCGCCGCCAACCGGCAGACCGGGTGACGGTAGCGGCGGCGGGAGGCGCGGTGTGGCATACTTTTCGATAGACGCGGTTCGCACCGCGGCCAACGCCTTCCCATGATTCTCCTGGCCTGCCTGCTGCTTGCGGCGCCGTCCGCGAGGGTCGAACTCCTGGACGAGACCGCCACCGTCGCGGCGGGGAAGTGGAGTTTCTACCCCTCGATGCACCTGCGGCAATTGCCCGTGCGGATCGACGCGGATTTCGCCGTGCAACCGCCCGGCGGCAAAGCGCAACTCGCTCTCCTGGCGCATGACGAAACCGACCGCCTGTACAAAAATGAGCCGCAAGGCGTCCTGGCCGCCACCGGCTACCATCGCAGCGGCCGGCTGGTCTTCCCGGTCCCGCGCCCCGACGATTACGATATCGTGATCGACAACCGCGAGGGCGATCGCGATGTCACGGTCCGGGTGCGGGTCGTGCTCGAATTCGGCGATCCGCAGCCGGTGGTCGTCTCCGTTTCGCCGGCGCGACAATGGACCGTGATTGCGCTCAGCGCGCTCTTCTTCGTCTCCGTCGTGACCTTCTCGGCGCGCCGCATCCTGCGTGCAACCGGAAGGGCGGGGTAGGCGGGACGCCATGGACCGCGGCGAGCGGATGCGGAGTCTCTTCGGCGCGCCCCGCGCGCTGATCGGGGTGGTGCACGTGGCCGCCTTGCCCGGTACGCCGCGCGGCGGCGAATCCGTCGCCGAAATCGCCGCGCGCGCCGCCGCCGATGCCCGCGCCTATCACGCCGCCGGGTTCGACGCGATCCTGCTCGAGAACATGCACGACCGCCCGTATCTGAAGGGCGCGGTGGGACCGGAGATCGTCGCCGCCATCACCGCCGCCGGGTGCGAGGTGCGCCGCGCCGTGCCGCTTCCTCTCGGTGTGCAGTTGCTGGCCGCGGCGAACACCGAAGCCATCGCGGTGGCACACGCCATCGGCGGCGCCTTTGTGCGGGTGGAGGGCTTCGTCTTCGCCCACGTGGCCGACGAAGGCGTGATCGAATCCTGCGCGGGCGCGCTGCTGCGCTATCGCAAGGCCATCGGCGCGGAGCACGTGCGGGTGTTCGCCGACATCAAGAAGAAGCACTCCGCGCACGCCATCACCGCCGATGTGGATCTGGCTGAGACCGCGCGCGCCGCCGAGTTCTTCGGCGCCGATGGCGTGATCGTCACCGGCGTCGCCACGGGACGCGAAACCGATCCCGCCGATGTCGCCGCCGCGCGCGCCGCCGCCGGACTCCCGGTGTTCACCGGCAGCGGCGTCACCGCGGAGAATCTGGCGCGCTACGATGCAGCCGATGGTTTGATCGTAGGCTCCAGCGCCAAGCGCGGCGGACACTGGAGCAACCCGGTCGACGAGCAGAGTGCCTGCGATCTGGCGCGTAACTTTAAGCGCCGTGGTTCGTCTTTATAGCTGAGAACAGACCAAAGGCCCGGCCGGAGGCCGGTTGCCGAAACAAGAACTGAACCAACAGTCGAGGATAAGAAAATGCTGAACCGTGGAGTAGTGTCCGTGTGCGCCTCACTGGCGGCACTCGTAAGTCTATTTTTTGTCGGGAAGACGGCGGTGTGGACCGTGCAGGGTCAACTCGACGAACCTGGAACCGTCTTCATGCTGGGCGGCTGGCTGCTTGCCGCGGCGATCTTCGCGTGGCGCGCGGCCGACCCCGAATACCTGGATCCGCTTTCCATCATCAAGCGCCGGTAACCTCTCTCCCGCGAGCCATCCACAAACGAAAACGGCAGGCGTTTCCGCCTGCCGTTCGCGCTTTCGAAACAGAATGTTTCCGGCTTACTTGGTGACCAGCGCCTTCTTGCCGCGCGTGCTCGAGTACTTCCTCTCGAACCGGTCGATGCGTCCGGCGGTGTCGACCAGCTTCTGGCGCCCGGTGAAGAAGGGGTGGCAGGAGGAGCAGATTTCCACGCGGATATCGCCCTTGTGCGTCGAGCGCGTTTTGAACGTGTGGCCGCAGGCGCAGATCACATTGAGTTCGTTGTAAGCGGGGTGAATTCCAGCCTTCATTTTGTTACGGGGGATCCTTTCCGAGACTTTCATGATAACACAAACCCCCGTGCACCCCAGGGAGCACGGGGGTTCGTTTAGCCCTTGGAGATACCTGAGGCTTCGAAGCTACGCAAAAGGCAGCCGGTCCACAGGAACTTGGCCCCGCCACTGAAGCGGGCGCCGGCTACGTTAGAGGCTCGACTTCAACAGTCGGCCACCTCTTGCGGTTGTTGACTACTATCCATGTGCTGGACCACCTCCTTCTTCAGTGATAGCCTCATGCTCTCACCGGCGGGTGCAATCTGTCAATAAGCACCACTCCGGGGTGTGCGAGCTTAACCAAATGCAATGATCGGGTTACAGGTGCCGCGCCGCGAACCGGCACATCGCCAGCCCATCCATCAGGTTGAAGGGAAACTGCCCGGTGGTGTAGTGCCCGCACGGCAGGTGGAACACCTCGTGGGGCAGTTGTTTCTCGCGGAAGTGATCGAGCACCTGCCGGGAGTAGACCGGCAGGAACGTGCTGTCGTGGCTGGCCCAGATCAGCAGGCTGCGCAGGTCGCGCCCGTCCATCCGCTCCAGGTAGCTTGCCGGACTGATCAGGCTCCAGTAGCGCCGCAACTGATCCTGCGAAATGTGACCGGCGAAACTGTCGCGCACGTATTTCGTCGAAAGCCCGGTCCACACCACGTCGGAGAAATACATCGAGACGTGGTTGAAGATGCCGATGCGCAGCCGCGCGTCGTGGGCGGCGGTGATGAACGCCACGCACGACCCCAGGCTCGTCCCCAGCACGCCGATGCGCTCGTAGCCCTGCTGCTCCAGCCAGTCGATGCACCCGCGCACGTCGATCACGGATTGCCGCGAGGCATGCACGGTTCGCCCCACGTTGGCTGAGCAGTGGTAGTCCGCGCGCGCGGTCTCCTGCGGCTTGCGTGCGGCGTGGTACGCCATGGTCATGCGCAGCGCGCTGATCCCGAAGCGGTTCAGCAGCCGGCAAAGCCCCAGGTGTCCGTCCGGACCGGAATTCCACTGGGGCAGCACGATCAGCGCCCTCCCGCGGTCCTTTGGCGCCGGTAGCCACTGTGCGTGCACCGTGTTGTTCTCCGGGTAGGGGCTGCGGACCGCGCTGGTGAAGGAAAGCGCGCCGTCCGTCAGGCGGTAATCGCGGACCGGTTGGTAGGCGAAGAAGCGTTCGCTATCGGCCAGCGCCTCGCCCACGAAGCGCTCCAGCCACTCCGCCGAATCCCCGTTGGTATGCGCGGGAATCGGCGGGAATCCGATGCCGTGCAGCCACTCCGTGCCCCAATCGAAGGGCAGCACCTTCCGGTTCGTGTCTCGCGTGGCGAGATCACGCTCCCACCGGTCCATCCATCGAGCGTAAAGTCCCCTCATGTCTTGGTTGGAAATCCCAGTTTAGCAGAGGTACAAAAAAAGCCCCGCAACCCGGATGGCGGGGTGCGGGGCCAAAGCCCAGACGAGGCAACTTACCAAAGCGACAAAACCCTAAACAGACCGTCCTACCCGAGTGCACGCGACGTGCCAGGGCCAAGTGACTGATTTTTCAACACCACTGAGCCGCTTCTACGGGAAACGGAATCCGCGTTTCGGAATTCCACAGGGGCGTCCCTGGGGGAAAACCGCAGGCCCCCGGTAGCGGCTACAATCGGAGACGGTGACTTCCGCAGGCGAGATCCCGGGCCGTGGTGCCCCCATCGGCGGCAGGATGCTGACCGGATTTCTTCTTTCCGGTTTTCTTCTCGCGCTCTTGGGAGCCATTCTGCCGGCGTGGGGCTACCATCGCGACCCGCCCGCATTCATGGTCGTCGGCAACTATTTTCTCAGTCTGGCCCTGGGAATCATCCTGGCCACGCGTTTCGCCGAACCCATCCGTTTGCGCCGGGGACTCGCCTTCCTGCTGGTAGCCGGCTGCGGGCTCTCCTGCGCCGCGCTGCTTTTTCTGGCCGCGATTCCGCTGCCGGATGCCGGCTCCAACTGGCTGCGCGCCCTCGGAGTGTTCGCGCTCGGCTCCGGCGCCGGACTCGCCAACGTGGCCCTCTTCCATGGAATCTCTCCCCGCTACCAGCGCGACTCCGCCGCCACGGTGGTCATCGGCGGCATCTGGTACGGCGTGGGATGCCTGGCCGCGACCCTGCTGGTCGCCGGTACGTTCTACGCCTACACCGTGCCCAGCATCCTCATCCTGATGGCGGTGGTGCCGGGATTGTTCGCCGCGGTCTACGCCCGCACCTCGATTGCCCCGGCGGAGGGCGCGCACCGGTCGCTGCGCGAGGTGCTGGCCGATTTTCGCAGTCCCGGCGCGGTGCTCTTCGCGCTCCTGCTGTTCTTCCAGTTCGGCAACGAGTGGTCCATCGCCGGATGGCTTCCCATTTTTCTGATTCGCCGCGTCGGGCTGAGCCAGTCGGGCGCGCTGGTGGTGCTGGCGCTGTACTTTCTGTTCCTGCTGGTCGGGCGGCTGATCGCGATCGCGGTCCTGCCGCGCGTCCGCCACACGCGCCTGCTGATGGGCAGCGGACTCTCCGCCATCTTCGGCTGCCTGATTCTCTCGTCGACGAATAACGGGTTCGGCGCGGGCACCGGCGCCTTCTTCATCGGCGCGGGATTCGCCAGCATCTACCCGCTGGTGGCCGAAGCCATCGGCCGCCGGTTCCCTTACTACCACCCAGGATTCTTCAACGGCATTTTCACCTTTGCCCAGGTGGGGGGCCTGATCGCGCCCGCTACCTTGGGGTACGCCGCCGAATTCTGGGGAGTGGGCGTGGTCGTCGGCATCCCGCTGATCGGCACTTTTCTGGTGATGGCGCTGCTCATTCTGATCTGGCTGGAATCGAAGGTGACCGGGCGATGAGGCGCGCCGTCGCCGCGTGCTTACTCGTGGCGCTGTCCGCGCCCCTGCACAGCGCCGGGCTCGCCGAAGAGATCCACAACCTGATCGAAGCCTCGCCCCCCGCGCGTACCGCGTTCTGGGGCATTCAGGTGGTCGATCTGGCAAGCGGCAAGGTCCTCTACGACCAGAACCCGGCGCACTACTTCGTGCCCGCCTCCAACACCAAGCTTTTCACCACCGCGATGGCGCTGGCGCGTCTCGGACCCGCCTACAGGTTCGCCACCCGCGTCCTTGCCGAGGCGCCGCCCGATGCCGGCGGACGCGTGGCCGGAGGCCTGCGGCTGGTTGGCGGCGGCGATCCGAACCTCTCGGCCCGCGCCGTCCCTTACCGTATGGGCCCGCAGGAGGGCGATCCGCTGGCCGCGATCGCCGGCCTCGCCGATCAGCTTGTCCGCCGCGGCGTGCGCCGCGTCGAGGGCGGCATCACCGGCGACGACACCTGGTACGTCTGGCAGCCCTACGCGGTCGGCTGGGCCGTGGACGATCCCGAGTCCGACGACGGCCCGCCCGTCTCCGCCCTCACCCTCACCGACAACGTGCTCACGCTCGACGTCGCGCCCGGAGCCGCCGCGGGCGATCTCGCGGCCCTCACGCTGACGCCCGCGATCGAGTTCTACCGCATCGATAACCGCGCGCGCACCGTCGCCCCCGGCGGCGAGCGCGGCATTCGCTTCAAGCGCATTCCCGGCAGCCGGTTCGCGCAACTGTGGGGCACGATCCCGGCGCGCGACCGCGGCGAGTCCCTGCTGATTTCGGTCGAGGACCCAGCCGAATACGCGGCCCGCGCGCTGCGGACCGCGCTCGAAGACCGCGGCGTGACCGTCGCCGGCGGGATCGCCGTCCGGCACCTGTACCCCGACGAAGTCCCCGGCATCGAGCGCGGTCCCGCTCCCGATCCCGCCCCGGGAGTCGAACTGGCGCGCCGCGATTCCGCGCCCCTGGTCGAGGACCTGCGCATCACCGATAAGGTCAGCCAGAACCTGCACGCGGAATTGGCTCTGCGGGCGGTGGCGCGGGCGCGCCGCGGCGTCGGCAGCTTCGAAGCCGGCAGTGAAGAACTGCGCGCGTTCCTCGCCGAAGCCGGCGCCGATCCCAACGGCTTCCACTTCCTGGACGGCAGCGGACTCAGCCGCCTCAACCTGGTGACACCCGCCACCATCGTGCGGCTGCTCCAGTATATGTATGCGGGCCCGCATCGCGAGACGTGGATTTCGCTGCTGCCGGTGGCCGGTCAGGACGGCACGCTCAGTTCCCGGTTCGGCGCGACGCCGGCGGCGGGCCACATCCACGCCAAGACCGGCTCGCTCTCCCACGTGGCCGCGCTCTCCGGCTATATCGAGCGCGCCAATGGAACCTGGGCCGCCTTCTCGATCCTGGCCAACAATTTCGCCGGAGACGCGCAGGACGTCCGTGGCGTCATGGACCGCATTTGTACTTTAATATGGGAGAAGGAGTAAGGACTTCCAGTCATGCCGATTTTCGAATACCGTTGCGACGATTGCGGAACCAAGTTTGAGAAGCTGGTGCGGCGCGCCGAAGACAAGGACGCCCTGGCCTGCCCCTCCTGCGGAGAAAAGCGCCTCACCCAGGAGCTTTCCACCTTCGCCGCCCGGGTATCCAGCGGCGGCAAGAGTCCCGAGATGCCGTCCTGCCCCGGCGGGCGCTGCAGCAATCCCGGCATGTGCGGGATGAACTTTAACTAGATCCGCCGGCCGATCCCCGCCATCCAATCAGCGATGTCCTACGACGCGGTACTTCTGGTGTCCTTCGGCGGGCCGGAGCGGGCCGAAGACGTCATCCCGTTCCTCGAAAACGTGCTGCGCGGGCGCAACGTGCCGCGCGAGCGCCTGCTCGAAGTCGCCGCGCACTACTACCACTTCGGCGGGCGCAGCCCGATCAACGATCAGTGCCGCGCGCTCCTCGCCGCGCTGCGCGAGCGGGTGAGCCTGCCGGTTTATTGGGGCAATCGCAACTGGCATCCGCTGCTGGCCGATACGGTCCGGCAGATGGCGGCGGACGGGGTGCGCCGCGCGGTGGCCATCGCGACCTCGGCTTATTCCTCCTATTCGGGCTGCCGGCAGTACATCGAGAATATCGCGGCGGCGCGTGCGGCGGTGGGGCCGCCGGCTCCCGGGATCGATAAACTGCCGCCCTTCTGGAACCACCCCGGTTTCGTCGCGGCCAACGCGGACCGCGCCGCCGCCGCGCTGGAGCGGATCCCCGTGGACCGCCGCGCCGAATGCCGCCTGATCTTCACCGCGCACTCCATCCCGCAGTCGATGGCGGCGCAGTGCGGCTACGAGGAACAACTGGTCGAGACCGCGCGCCGTGTGAGCGAGCGCGCCGGACATGCCGAGTGGGACCTGGTCTGGCAGAGCCGCAGCGGACCGCCGTCCCAGCCGTGGCTCGAGCCGGACATCCTCGATCATTTGCGCACGCTTGCCGCGGACGGCGTGAAGGATGTCGTCGTGGCCCCCATCGGCTTCCTCAGCGATCACATGGAAGTGATCTACGATCTCGACCATGAAGCCGCGCACCTGGCGCAGGAACTCGGCATCAACCTGGTCCGCGCCCAGACCGCCGGCACGCACCCTTCCGTGATCGCCATGCTCGACGAGTTGATCGCGACGCCCTTCACGGTTTGCGCCGAAGGCTGCTGTCCCGCCCCGCGCCGCGGATAATCCAGCGTAGAATGCGCTTATGTTGCGGCTATCGGTGGTGCTGATCGCGGCCGGGTGCGCCGCTTTCGCGCAGACACAGGACCGGCTGGTATTTCCCGGCGGGAAAGGAGGGGGCGCGGGGAAGCGCATCGTGCTGGTCAGCGGCGACGACGAGTACCGCTCCGAGCAGGCGCTGCCCGAACTGGCGAAAATCCTCAGCCTCCGGCAGGGCTTCGATACCACCGTGCTCTTCGAGATCGATCCGGCGACCGGAGAGATCGCGCCCGATCAGCACAACAACATCCCCGGACTGGAGACGCTGGATACGGCGGATCTGGTGGTGCTGCTGATCCGCTTCCGCGACCTGCCGGACGCGCAGATGAAGCACATCGTCGACTATGTGGAGGCCGGCAAGCCGATCGTCGCGCTGCAGAAGGCGACCCACGGGTTCGATCTCAAAAGCAGCCCTACCTACCGGCGGTGGAGTTGGAATAGCAAGGAGTGGGACGGCGGATTCGGGCGGCAGGTGCTGGGCGAGACCTGGATCGATCATCACGGCAGGCACAAGGTGCAGAGCACGCGGGCGATGACCGCTCCGGGGCAAGCGGCGAATCCGATCCTGCGGGGTATCGCGGACGGGGAGATCCGGGTGCCGACCGATGTGTACCGCGTGCGGCTGCCGATGGCGCCGGGGATTCAACCGCTGCTGATGGGGGCGGTGCTGGAGTCGATGGACCCGGACGCCCCGGCGGTGAAAGGTCCGCAGAACGATCCCATGATGCCGGTGGCGTGGACGAAAGAGTATCGCGGAGGGCGGGTGTTCACGACCACGATGGGGTCGGCGCAGGACGTGCTCAACGAAGGCTTCCGGCGCCTGGTGGTGAACGCCTGCTACTGGGCGCTCGGCATGGACGTGCCGCAAAAAGCCGACGTGCGGATCGCCGGCGCGTACGATCCGCTGCCGTTCGGGTTCGGAGGATACCGGAAGGGTCTGCGGGTGGCGGACCTGGAGCGCTGAGCGCGCCCCGCCGCCATCCGCCGCCCGCTCCGGGTCAGGATTCCTGACAGGCGTTCCAGATACGGACCAGACGATCGACGTCGTTCTCCGACAGCAGGTACTTGGGCCAAAGCCGGCTGTTGTGCATACGGTCGAAGAGCACAACGACGCAGATCAGGAAAACAATCGAAAGCAGCGCGTAGTATTGATCGTGAGACATCCCAGTCACCATCCCTTTTTTGAATTAGCCAAGTCTTATTGCAAAGTAGGCGCCAGCGGCGCCCGGAAAACTTCCGAAGAACTCCTGCCGCAGGCGGTGTCCGCGGGGGATACCGTCCGCGGGTGCCGCGGCAGGTTCTTCAAGCCGAATAGAGCGAGTTCGAAACGGTCCTTGACCCCGAGCGTATGGAACAGGCGTTGCAGCATCGGTTGCACGCCCGCTTCCGGTATCTCGAGGGTGGCGGCGATCTCCCAATTCCGCAGACCTTCGGAAAGCAGCGAGATCAGGCGCGCGTCGCGGGGATCGAGATCGAGTTGCGCGGCGGGCATGACTTCCGCCAGCGCTTTCTCGAACCACAACTCTCCCGAATTCACCTTGCGCAGGCAATTCACCTGCAAATCCGCCGGCAGCGTCTTGCGCAGGATGCCGCGCGCCCCCTGCTTCATGACTTCCATAGCCGTCTCCGTGGAAATGGTTTCCGCCCACAACACCGTCCGGGCCAGCGGGGCGCGATCGCGCATCTCCGCCAGCACGGGGGAAATCGCCTCCGGCGCCAGGTCGGCCAGAACCAGCACCGGACCCGCTGCCGCCGTAGCCACAAGCGCGGCGACGGTGTCGCACGCCGGGAGCACCTGAAATGCGGCATCTCTGCGGAGTGCCTTCCGCAATCTCCGCAGCAGGAGATGTGCGCCGCTATAGAGAACGATTCGTGTCATACCGTGGCAAGAACGAGTATGGCGGGATTGGCTTGCGGAGAAAAGTTCCGGGGGTACCTCCGGAGTTGTAGTGCGGCTAGGTCGGACCGATAACCGAAGTTATCAAACCACTCCCAGGTGAATGGAGGCGGAGCGTGTAAAGAAGAAAGTGGTCTACCGGGGCTGGCAGATGGCGGTCAGGGATTCCCCGAGCCGCTCCTGCTTTTCCGCGGCGAGTTTGGCGCCATCGGCGGTGACATAGAAGACGTCGATGGCCTTGTGGGCTTGTGTGTCGATGAGCACGACCTCGATATTGCAACCGTGGTTGGTGATGGCGGTAGTCAGGTC
>JBBIQR010000022.1:24857-32703 GCA_037442245.1 Candidatus Solibacter sp.
CGTTGATCTACGCGGGACTTACCGGAGCAGTCCGGGGCGGTCCTCGGCGGTGATCTCGATGAGGGTGGCGGTGTGCCCGGCGGCGTTATCGAACGCGACCCGCGCCGGGATGCGCGCCTTGCGGCTGGGCGGCGCGGGCTTGGGCCGGTTCTTGAGCAGGTCCACCGCGTGCACGCGCCCGGCCAGCACCTTTTCCAGGACGGTTTGCATCCGGTCCTGCTCGCTCGGGTTGAGATCGAGCGTGCGCCCTGGGTCGGCGAACGTGAACGTGTCCAGCACCAGGTTCTGGCGGTTCGCAAACGCCTCCGCCTTCAGGATGTTCATGCCGAAACTGGCCAGGGTTCCGGCGACCGAGGCGAACAGCCCGGGACGGTCGATGGCGACCAGGGTTAGTTGCCACGCCGTCTCCAGCCGTTGGATTTCGACCGCGAGACCCTTGGGGCGGGCGCGCTCCTTGAGCGCCATGTGGGCGGAGATTTCGCTCTCGCCGTGCGTGCGGAGGTAACGGGTGGGGAAGCCGTGCAGGAAGGCGACGCGTTCCGCCGGCCCGGTGGGCGCGGCTTCGATACGCTCGGATTCCAGTTCGCGGGTCAGCTCGTTGTACACCATCAGGTAAAGCTGCCACAACTGCTCCGCGCGCCACGGCGTCATCACCGTGGGGTTGACCGCGCTGATATCGGCGTAGGTCATCAGGGTGAGCAGGCGCAGGCGCTCGACCGTCTCCACCTGGTGCGCCACATCCACCAGAGTCTGCGGATCGAACAGGTCGCGGGACTGCATGGCGTTGCTGAGCGCAAGGTGGCGGCGGATGAGGAACTCCACCGTGGCGCGGTCGGCTTGCGGCATGCGCACCCGCGCGGCGGCTTCGGCGGCGGCGCGGGCCGAAGGCTCGATGTGGGCCTCGCCCGTGCCTTTCCCCGCGTCGTGGAAGACCAGCGCGAAAACCAGCGGGCCGGGGTCTTTTACTTCGGCCAGAAGGTCGCGGAAACTGCGCAGCGGGCCTTCGCTCGCGGTGCGCAGTCCCCAAAGGTTCTGCAGCGCGACCAGGGTGTGCTCGTCGACCGTGTAGCGGTGGTAGAAGTCCCGCACCACCAGGCACTCGATATGTTCCAGCTCGGGGAAAATGGCGGTGAGCAGTCCGGCTTCGTGCATGCCGCGGACGGCCAGCGGAGCGTGGGGCAGCGCGAGGATCGTCTCCAGCGCGGGCCACACCGCCTGCGGCGTCTTGAAATGGTCGCGCAGCTTGGGTTTGCGCGCTTCCACGCGCTGCGCGGCTTCTTCGCTGGGGCGCATGCCGTGGCGCGCCACGAATTCGTACAGCCGCAGGGCGAGCGCGGGATCGGTGTCGAGTTGCTGTGGGGAGCGGAAATGGACCCGCTCGCGGTGCACGCTGAACTCGGCGTTATTGATGCGGCTGCGCCAGTCGCGCAACTGGGCGAAAAGGCTGCTGGCCTCGCCCTCGCTGGCTTCGAGCGCGCGCGTGGCCGCCCGGTAGATGGCGCGGGCCTGCCGGTAGTAACCGCGCATCCACTCGGCGGTATCCGGTTGCCGCCACTGCTCGGCGATCGAGTCCTGCGCTTCGAAGCTGAGGCTGTTGTTGTCGCGTCCGCTCTGGCAATGCAGGTAGCAGCGCAGGCGCGCGAGGAAGTGGAATGCGTCCCGCAGTTCGGGGGACGGTTCGGGCAGCGCCAGGCGGTCGGCGCCGGTCTGGCGCAACTGATCGAGCCAGCACACGAGCTGGTAATCGCGAAGTCCGCCGGGAGTCTCCTTGACGTTCGGTTCGAGGTGGTAGAACGTATCGGTGAATTTGGAGTGGCGCTCACGCGTCAACTGCGCGAGGTTGCGCACCAGGGCGTCGCGGTTGGCTTGGACGAACCGCGGCAACCGTGCCGCCAGAGTGGCGTACAGGTTGCGGTCGCCGCCGAGGAAGCGCTGATCGAGCAGGCTGATGTTGAGCTCGGTATTGCGGTCGTGCACCTCGGTGCACTCGGGCGTAGTGCGGACCGAGTGGCTCATCCGCAGCCCGGAATCCCACAAACGCTGCAGGAAGGCGCTGATGGCCTCCTTGGACGAACTCATCAGGCGCTCGGATTCGAACAGCAGCAGCAGGTCGATGTCCGAGTAGGGGAACAACTGGCGCCTGCCGTAGCCTCCCACGGCGAGCAGCGCGACTCCGGGACCGGCCTGCGGCAGCAGCAGTTCGGCGGCGGCGTCCAGCACCATGCGGTCGACCTGCGCCGACCGCTCCGCCAGAAACGTCATCGCATCGCCGGTGGCGAGCAGTTCCTGTTGCAGTACCGCCAGATTAGAGGGCAGATTCGCCACGGTCATCGTTTCGGATACGGATGGCCTCGGCCACGTCATAGACAAAGATCTTGCCGTCGCCGATTTTACCGGTGCGCGCGGCGGTGGCCAGCGTGCGGACGACCTCGTCGGAGCGTTCCGCCGGCACTACCATTTCGATCTTGACCTTGGGCAGCAGGTCCACGGTGTACTCCTGGCCGCGATAGACCTCCTTGTGGCCCTTCTGCCGGCCGTGGCCGCGGACCTCGAGGATGGTCATCCCGTCAATCCCGATTCCTTTCAGTGCTTCCTTGACTTCGTCTAGTTTGAACGGCTGGATGATGGCTTCGATTTTCTTCATTGGCGCGTGAGCTCCTAAGACTCGAATATATAACCCTCTTCATTGTGCATGCTCGTGTCGAGTCCCTGAACCTCCTCCTCTCTGCTCACCCGCAACCCTACCACCATGTCTACAATCTTGAGAATCGCCAGCGTTCCGGCGATCGCCAGCACCCAGGCGAACCCGGTGCCGATCAACTGGTTGAGAACCTGTTTTCCGTTGCCGTCGATCAGGCCGAGCGGCTGCACCCTGCCGGCGGCATCCTTGAGGCCGTCGTTGATCGCGCGGGTGGCGAATACGCCGGTCAGGATGGCGCCCAGCGTGCCGCCCATGCCGTGCACGCCGAAGGCATCCAGTGCGTCGTCGTAGCCCAATTTGGGCTTCATCAGCGTGACCATGAAGAAGCACAGGAATCCGGCGGCGGCGCCGATCACCATCGCGGGGAAGGGTTGGACGAAGCCGCTGGCGGGCGTGATCGCGACCAGACCGGCGACACAACCCGAGATCCCGCCCAGCACGCTCGGGCGTCCGGCGTGAATCCACTCCGCGGCCAGCCACGCCAGCGTGGCGGCGGCGGCGCCGAAGTGCGTGGCCACGAAGGCGCTGGACGCCAGGCCGCTCGCCGCCAGCGCGCTGCCGGCGTTAAACCCGAACCACCCGACCCACAACAGGCAGGCGCCGATGAAGCTGATCACCAGGTTGTGCGGCTTCATGGGCGCGTGCGGATAACCGACGCGCTTGCCCAGGTACAGCGCGCAGACCAGCGCCGAAACTCCGCTGGTAATATGGACCACCGTGCCGCCGGCGAAATCGAAGCACGGCACGTCGCCGCCGCCGAACGCATTGAGGAAGCCGCCCTTGCCCCACACCATGTGGGCCATCGGGAAGTACACCACCAGGGTCCAGAGCACGGTGAACAGCAGCATCGCGCTGAACTTCATGCGCTCGGCGAACGCGCCGCTGATGAGTGCCGGGGTGATGATCGCGAACATGAGCTGATAGACCATGAACGTGGTTTGCGGGATGGTGGGGGCGTAATCCGTATTCGGCGCCGCGCCCACTCCGTTCAGAAACGCAAACCGGAAATCACCGATGAAGTGGCCAGAACCCCCGAACGCGAGGCTGTACCCCACTACCGCCCACAGCACCGTGACCACCGCCATCAGGATGAAGCTGTGCATCATCGTTCCAAGAACATTCTTGCGGCGCACCAGCCCGCCGTAAAACAGGGCGAGCCCGGGACCGGTCATCATCAGGACCAGTGCCGCGGAAACCAGCATCCAGGCATTGTCTCCAGCCGATTGCGCCGATTTTGCAGCGGCTTCCACCGCTGCCAGGCGCGGCTGGAGATCGGGAGTTGTTTGCGCTAACAAGGCTGCGGACGACGCCGGCAGCAGAAGCGCAAAAAGCGTCTTCACTGTCATCATGGACCCTTATCAACGGGGATATCGTCCATTGTCCGATGCCGGAATCCGGGGGCAAAAGTAGAAGTTTCTATACGCGGGATTGGAATTTTTTATCAGGGCGCGGTCAGACCGCGCGCGTACCGGGCGGTCAGGCGATGCGCATGACGATTTCGCCGCTTGCCGGAGCCTTCTCCCAGCTAACCAGCACGCGGCGCAGCATGTTGCCCCAGGAGGAGCGCAGCCGCCCGTCTTCGATCGGGATGTCCTCCACACGCACCACCGGCGCCGAGGGGCCGTTGACCGTCAGCCGGGCGCGCCCTTCGAAGACGATGGCGCCGTCCTCCTGCCGGACGACGCAGGGCGTCATCAAACTGAAATCGAGCTTGCCTGGCGCGCCGAGCGTGTAGCGGTCGGTCACGGTGACCTGGTTCTGTCCGCGGTCGAGCCGGATGACCCGGTTCCAGCGCTGGACACCCGCATCCTTGGGATACGCCGCGGCGATTTCGGCGGCGAAAGCGGCGGCTTCGTCGCCGCTGGTGAAGCTGACGTCGCGCGCCGCGTACTGCCGCCCGGCTCCCTGCATCACTCCGTTGATCGTGGGCAGGTTGTGGTAGGCGCTCTGCATGGTCCAGATCTCGTAGCGATGCGAGCTGAACGTCTTGGCGGTATAGGTTTCGACCCCGACATCGATCAGGACGGGCTGGCCGTTGGCGTAAACGACGAAGTTGCCCACGTCGTTGTGGTTGTGGCTCTCCGCATTGTGGCCGCCCTGCGCCGCGAAGTAGAGGCCATCGGTCGATCCCGCTTTCCCGCGCGCGGTGGCCACCTGGATCCCCGGCATCCACGATTCGCGCACCAGGGGATCGCGCGGTTCGGCGTGGCGCAGTTCCGTGTAGCCGAACAGGGCGGGCAGCGCGCGGCCGAAGCTCTCCAGACCCGGCGCGCCGGAGCGCGCAAGCCAGGCGCCGAAACCCGTCATCAGCGGATCGCCGGTGGCCTTGCCGTAGCGGTAAACCAGATCGGGATCGGGATGGACCCGCGCCGGGGCGTCGGCGAAGTTCACGAACCAGTCGCCGGCGATCTGCACCCGGTAGATGTACGCGCCGATTTCGCGCACCAGCGGCAGGTCGAAGTAGTTGACCGAACCCGCGCTGGCCGAGCGCATCAGGTCGAGGCACTCGAACAGCGAGGCGCCGGCGCGGCTCCAGTACCCGGGACCTTCATCGCAGCCGCCATCCGGGTGGTAGCCGTCGAGGAAGCGGTCGGCGCTCGTGAGGATCTTGAACACGGTGCGCGCGCGCCGCGGCCCGTCGCGGTCGATCAGCAGCGCGCAGGTGAGCACGTTCGAATTGATCCAGGGATTCCAGTTGTTCACCGGGTTGGGATTGCGCAGGCCCATCCAGCCGAAGTCCTCGCGCGCCCGGTACACGGCCAGGATGCGCCGCTCGATTTCCTCCTCGATGCGCTGGCGGATGAGCTTGTTGACGGTGTCGAGCTGAGGCCCGATCAGGTAGTCGATCCACGCCAGACCGGCCGCGGTCTCCGCCGCGAACAGGTCGATGATCGGTTCGTTCACATCCGGCAGTCCGGTGCCGGCCTTCTGTGCGCCGAGATGCGCGGGGATGCCCCAGAAGGTCTCCTCGCAGATGGCCCACACGCCGTCGGCGATCTGGTCGAGGAGCCGCCCCTTGCCTTCCACGCACTCCTCGAGGACGAGCGCGCGCACGTGATTGCGCCGGGCGAAGTCGATCTCCTCGTAGCGCGAGCGGTTGCCGTTGCGCTTGAACTCCAGCAGCACGGTGGCCGGAAGTACCGGGTAGGGTTTGCCCTCGTAGGCGGCCGCAGCTTTCTTCACCGCGTCCAGAGCTTCGGGGGGCAGGGAAGTCCACGGCGCGCGATCGTTCCAGGTGGGGTACGGGCGCCACTGGCCGGGAGGCAGCAGGCTGCGCTCGAGCGCCTGCGCCGGGAAACGGCTCGCCAGCAGGTGCTTCTCCGGCACGCCCGCTGACGGCTGGCTTTGCGGGCCGGCGAACGCGGGGGCAAGCGCCGCGGAGGCCAGAAGGGATCGCCTGGTGAAATCGGACATAATGGTGACAGTTTAATCCCAAGAGGCCCGAATGAAGCTCGCGATTACTTTCCTTTACCTGGCCGCGTCGCTCGGGGCGCAGGTTCACGCCGGCCGGCTGCGCACCGAGTACCGCGTCAACCCGCGGGGCATCGACGCGATGCAGCCGCGGTTGAGTTGGGTCGTATCCGGCGCCGATGCGGCCGCGCGCGGCGTTCGCCAGACCGCGTACCAGATCCAGGCCGCGTCCTCGGCCGAAGCCCTCGCCGCCGGCCGCGGCGATCTTTGGGACAGCGGCAAGACCGATTCGCCGCGGTCGATCCAGGTCGAGTACGGCGGGAAGCCGCTGGCCAGCGGAACCCGGGTGTTCTGGAGAGTGCGGGTGTGGGACGGTAAGGGCGCTGTGTCCGCGTGGAGCGAGACCGCGCAGTGGAGCATGGGGCTGCTCGCGCCGGCCGATTGGAAAGGCCAGTGGATCGGATTGGAGGAGACCGCCCCGTATCACAACCCGAACAGCCCCTTCCGCTACCTGCGCGAGGCGCGTTGGATCTGGGCGCCGGGACCGGGCGGGAAGACGTTCACCGCCACCTTGACGCTCCCGGCCGGACGCAAGTTGAAGCGGGCGCAGACCGTGATCGCGGCGGACGCGAGCTTCGAACTCAGCATCAACGGACGGGCGGTGGGCCGGGCCGGCGGCGTACGGTCGCCGATGGTGTGGGACATCGAACGGTTCCTCAAGCCGGGCGATAACGCGGTCTCGGTGGTCGCGCAGCCCGCGCGCCAGCACCCGGGGCTGATCGCCGCGTTTCCGCTCGAGTTTCAGCAGGGCGATCCGGCGCGCCTGGAGACGTCGGCCGCCTGGAAATCGCCGGACGGCGCGGTCGAGGAACTCGGCTCGTACGGCATGGCCCCGTGGGGCGAGATCGGCTACGACGAGGAACGCGCGCTGCCCGCGCGTTACCTGCGCAAGCAGTTCGCGGCGCGCGCCGGGATCCGCAGCGCCACCGCTTACGTGAGCGGCCTGGGCCTCTTCGAGTTGTATGTGAATGGCGCGCGAATCGGCAGCGACGTGCTGCAGCCGAATCTCTCCGACTACGACCGGCGCGTCTTCTATGTGACCTACGACGTCACCAGCCGGCTGACCGCCGGGGAAAACGCCATCGGGCTGATCCTCGGCAACGGACGGTTCTGGGCGCCGCGCGCCACCGTGCCGACCGGCATGCGCAACTTCGGGTATCCGCGGGCGCGTCTGCATCTCCGCATCGAATATAGCGACGGCTCGGCGGCGGAGATCGTGACCGGCCCGGATTGGAAAATCACGGCCGCCGGACCGATCCGCGCCAACAACGAATACGACGGCGAGGAATATGACGCCCGCGCCGAGATGCCGGGTTGGGATCGCGCCGGCTTCGACGATTCCCGCTGGCAGGCGGCGCAGCCGGTGGACGGGCCGAACGGCGCGCCCGCCGCACAGATGGCCGAGCCGCTGCGCGTCACCGCGACACTGCGTCCGGTGTCGGTCCGGCAACTCCGCCCCGGCGTATTCATCTTCGATATGGGGCAGAACATGGTGGGATGGACGCGCCTCACCGTGCGCGGTCCCAGGGGCGCGGAGGTGCGGCTGCGGCACGCCGAGACGCTCACGCCGGAAGGCGAGCTTTACGTGGACAATCTGCGGTCGGCGCGGGCCACCGATTTCTACACGCTCAAGGGCGGCGCGAGCGAGGTGTGGGAGCCGCGCTTCACGTACCA
>JBBIQR010000023.1:0-23029 GCA_037442245.1 Candidatus Solibacter sp.
ACTCGGCCCCGCGCACCCAATGCGGCACCTTCACCGGAATCGTGCGCACGTTGGAAAGGCCCGCCGCCTTCATCTGCTCCACGCTCCAGGCGATGGCGCGCTCCAGTCCGGGCGAGCCGCTCAACCGGTTGCCGATCCGGTAGCAGAGGTACGTCAGGCGTTCGTACCCGGCGGTATCGGCCAGGGCGGCGTCGATCAGTTGATCCGCGGTGGCGCGGTAATGGGCCGCCAGGTCCGCGGCGGGCAGGGGCCAGGCCAGAAGCAGCAGGGCGATCGGGCGCAGGTGCATATAGAGGACACTATACACGCCCGCGCGGCGCGCCCCTTAACGCACGAACGGGATGTAAGCGTTCACCGCGCGGCGGTAGCGCTCGAACTCCTCGCCGAATCGCGAGCGCAGCAGACCGTCTTCGGTGCGTACCCGGATCTCGGTTCCGGCCACGAACAGCGCCAGCGACGCGATGGGCCACGGCCAGCGGGTCACGATGCACAGGGTCGCGCCGAGCATGGCCAGCAACGACGCGTAGATCGGATGCCGCACCACGGCGTACGCCCCCGTGCGCACCAGTTCGTGGTCTTCGTAGAGACCGGCGTGGACACGAAACTGCCTGCCCAGGTGGCGCACCGCGCTCCAGCTCAATAGCGGCGCTGCCAGCGCCAATAGTATGCCGGGGATGAGCCGCGCGGCGCCGGGGCGCGCTCCCGCGGGCGCCCGCAGATCGAACGCCAGGAAGATCGCCGCGCACTCGAGCAGCAGCCCGATGCGCGTCGGCAGCAACCGGGTCACCGACGGCCGCTTCTGGTTGTGGGGCGCGCGAAAGACGAACGGGTACCCCCACACCGCCCAACACGCCACCAGCAGGATTACGCTCGCGGTCCACATGACGCTACGGGGTCACCACGAGTTTGCCGAACTGCTCTTTATTCTCCATCCGGGCGTGCGCGTCGCGAATTCCGGCCAGCGGATACACGCGGTCGATCACCGGACGCAGTTGCTTGCGGAAGACGAACTTCAGCACCTGGTGCAGTTCTCCCATGCTGCCCATGAAACTGCCCAGCAGGCTCCACTGTTTGCTGAAGAGGAAGCGCAGGTCCAGGCGCGCGTCGAAGCCGGTAGTGGCGCCGCACGTCACCAGCCGCCCGCCGGGCGCGAGCGATTCCAGGCTCTTCGGCCACGTGGCCGCGCCGACGTGCTCGATCACCACGTCCACGCCGCGCTTGCCGGTGATCTTCTTCACCTCGGCGGAGATGTCCTGGCGGTAGTGGTCGATCGCGTGGTCCGCGCCGAGTTCGCGCGCGCGCGCCAGTTTCTCCTCGCCGCCCGCCGTGGCGATGACCCGGCACTGGAACAGGCGCGCGATCTGTATCGCGGCCATGCCGACGCCGCTCGATGCCGCGAGCACCAGCACGTCCTCGCCCGGCTGCAACTTCGCGCGCGACATCAGCATATGCCACGCGGTCAGGAACACCAGCGGCGCGGCGGCGGCTTCCTCGAAGGCGAGGTCGTCCGGGATGGCGATAGCGGCGTACTCGGGCGCGGCGAGCATTTCCGTGTTGCCGCCGCCGATCCCGTAGCCGAACATCGTGAAGCGGCGGCAGAGATTATCGTTGCCGCTCAGGCACGCTTCGCATTGCCGGCAGCTTGTGCCCGGCGAGAGCAGCACCCTCATGCCGGGTTTGACGCGCGCGCACAACTCCCCCACGGCCACGACTTCGCCGGCGATATCGGCGCCCAGCACGTGCGGCATCGCGAACGTCATCCCGGGAATGCCGGCGCGCACGAAAAGATCCAGGTGATTGAGGGCGCAGGCGCGCACCCGCACGAGCACCTGGTCGGCGCGCGGCTTCGGCTCCGGAACCTCTTCGTACACCAGCACTTCCGGACCGCCGTGCCGGTGGATGCGGACAGCCTTCATGGATAGCAGCCTATCACGGGGCGGCGGCGGCTCCGCCTCAAGAGAGTTTCGCAGGCGAAATGCACCAACCCATTGGCATTGCTCTTTACAAACGTTTATACTTTCGATACAGGATCGAGATAATCCTGAACGCAGGCCGCACCCGTATCGTTAGGGGTTAGCGTGCGGTCTTATGGGAGTTGCAGATGCTAAAAGCCAAAGTAGTTGTACGCATCGTGGGGTTGATGTGCCTCTATCCCTGGCTTGCCGGCGCCCAGGAGGTTAGCGCGGGCATCACGGGACGGATCACGGACCCATCGGGTAGCGCCATCGTAGGCGCCACTGTCACGGCCAAGAACGTGGACCGTGGCACCGACTGGCCCACGACCAGCAACGAGGACGGGATCTATACCCTGCCCCGTCTTCCAATCGGAACCTATTCTTTGAAGATTGAAGCCAAGGGCTTCAAGACTTCGATCCAGCCGAACCTGCCCCTGGAGGTCAACCAGCGCGCGCGCATGGACGTCACGATGGAAATCGGCGGCGTCACCGAGACCGTTACGGTGTCGGCCGAGGCGGCCCTGCTACAGACCGACACCACGCAGGTGGGCTCGGTGATCAGCAGTTCGACGATTGTCAACACACCGCTGGTCAGCCGCAATCCGCTTGCCCTGACCCTGCTCGCGCCGGGCGTGACCACGCCGAATCCGAGCGGGTTCAACACCGGAACCCGGACCGGCGGCGGCGGACGTCCCTACGTCAACGGCAATCGCGAGGAGGGCAACAACTTCCTGCTCGATGGCGTGGACAACAACCAGACCTCGGACAACCTCACCGCCTACCAGCCGAACCTGGACGCGATCGCCGAGTTCAAGATGATTACGAACAATGCCTCGGCTGAGTTCGGGAATTTCCAGGGCGGTATCGTCAACGTGGTTCTCAAGTCGGGAACCAATGAGTACCACGGCGATCTATTCGAGTACTTCCGCAACGACAAGTTCAACGCCAACAGTTGGGCGCGCAACTGGACCGTGGGACAGAATTTCCGCTCGCCGGTCCGCTGGAATCAATTCGGCGGCACTTTCGGCGGTCCCATCAAGAAAGACAAGCTGTTCTTCTTCGTGGACTATCAGGGTCTGCGGCGGGCCACTCCGCCCAGCGTCAGCGCCACCACCCTGATGCCGGCGGCGTGGCGGCAGGGCGATTTCTCCAACCTGCTTGACCCGAAGTACTCCGGCGTCGCGGCCGGCATTCAGCTCTACAATCCCTACTCGGTAGACAATACTACCGGCGTCCGCGCGCCCTTCCCGAACAACCAGATCCCGGTCAACCTGTTCAACCCGGCGATCAAGAACCTGTTCGCCAACCCGTCGGTGTACCCGATGCCGTCGCTCTCCACGCAGAACGTGGTCACCGATTCCAACTACTTCTACAGCTCGTCGAGCTACGTCCGCTCCGATCAGGGCGACATCAAGCTGGATTACAAGGCGAGCGACAAGGACGATCTGAGCGCGCGCTACTCCAACGGGCGCCAGGATCAGCCCGGCGTGAACACCGCGCCGTTCCTGTACAACAGCTTCAACATCGCTCCGTTCCAGAACGGCGTTATCAACTGGACCCGCACCATCAATCCCCGGGTCGTGAACGAAGCCCGCGTGGGCGTCAACAACATCATGCTGAACAACGGCGGCGAGGATAAGGGTCTGGGCGATATCGCCAGCAAACTCGGGATCCAGAATGCCGGCGCCGGACTGTTGTCCCTCCAGGGCTTCGCCTATACCTCCAGCCTGGGCAACGCCAACATCGGCACCCAGCAGTTGTTCGCCACGACCACCTACCACTACGCGGACAACGTAAGCATCACGCGCGGCCGGCACATGATGAAGACCGGTTTCAACATCCTGCGCCAGCAGATCAACGCCTTCTACGCCGGAAACAACGGGCGCAGCGGGTACATGAACTTCAGCGGGCGATTCACCGCGGCCAACGCCATCAGCCCGGCGGGCAAGCAGGTCGGCGAAGCCGACTTCGTCCTCGGCATGCCGAGCGACTACGGCCGCGGTCTGAGCACCGGAACTTGGGGACAGCGCAAGACCATCTACGGTTTCTACTTCCAGGATGACTGGCGCGTCACCAACAATCTGACCCTGAACCTCGGACTGCGCTGGGAGTATCATACCCCGCTCGTCGAGGTTGACAACCGCCAGTCCAACTTCGGGCTGTTCAGCGGCGACCTGCAACTCGCCGGACAGAACGGCAACAGCCGCGCGCTCTTCAATCCCTACAAGAAGGATTTCCAGCCGCGCATCGGCTTCGCCTACACGCCGGATATCCTGAGCAAGAAGATGGTCGTGCGCGGAGCCTACACGGTCTCCTCGTTCATGGAAGGCACCGGTACCAACCTCCGGCTCACCATGAATCCGCCGTTCGCCACCGAGTACACCACCATCTACAACACCCCCAGCTACCAGGTGCCCGGCTCGACCCTGGACCAGGGGCTCTATGGCCTGAGCAACAGCGACCCGTTCAAGGGCGCAACCATCCGGCTCTGGGATCCCAACGTGCGTCCGGCCGAAGTGCAGCAATGGAACCTCACGATGGAGTTCCAGTTGCCTCAGGACAACGTGCTCACGGTCGGCTACGTGGGCCAGCACGGCACCCACTTGATGGTGGCCATGCCGTACCTGCAGAAGCAGCTCATCAACGGCCAGATCCTCCCGGGCCCGTATCTCGCCGGTAACCCGACGCTGGTTTCCAAGATCAGCCAGATTTCGGGAACCTGCTCCTGCGCCAACCAGAAGTACGACGCGTTACAGACCTCGCTGCACAAGCGCTTCAGCAGCGGCCTGGAGTATCAGGTGTCCTACACCTGGTCGAAGGGCATGTCCGACTCAATCGGTTATTACGGCGAGGGCGGGCAGGCGGGCAGCCAGTCGGCCTACATGCAGAACCTGTATGACCGGCGCAGTGAGTGGGGCCCGACCTACTTCGATGTCCAGCAAAACTTCACCACTTCCTTCGTCTATGAGCTGCCCTTCGGCGCCAAGAAGAAGTTCGGCTCGCAGTGGAACAAGGCAGTGGACGGCGTGCTCGGCGGCTGGCAGGTTGGCGGCATTCTCTCCGCGCACAGCGGCTTCCCGCTGACGATCAAGGTCGCCGGCGATCCATCCGGCACTGGCGCCCGCAGTTTCCGCGCCAACGTGATCGGAACCCCGAACGACCCGCACAACATCGGGCCGGGCGTTTCCTACCTGGACGTCAGCGCCTACTCGGTGCCCACCGCGCGCACCTTCGGAAACGCCGGCATCGGCGTCGTGCGCGGGCCGGGCATGAAGCGTCTCGATTTCTCCCTGCACAAGCAGTTCAACATATCCGAGAAGAAGTACTTTGAACTGCGCGGCGAAGCCTTCAACCTGTTCAACACTCCGATCTTCAACAGCCCGGCTTCGCAGATCATCACCTCCTCGCTGTTCGGACAGATTCGAAGCGCGCAGGGCGAAAGAAACATCGAAATGGCCTTGAAGTTCTACTTCTAGACTTCACCGCCCGATTTCCGGCTACCTCAGGGGCCGGCATCATGAATCACCGGATTCGTGATGCCGGCCCTTTTCATTGGAGCCCGCGCCGCAGCGCCGTCCGCCCGATGTGATGCGCCAGGTTGCGGTCCGGCAGCAGCAGACCGCGTTCGATCGCTGCCCTCCCGGCCGCCATCCGCCCCCGGTCCAGGTCCAGCATCCCGCCCAGCACCGAATTCCAGCTCGAACCTTCCTCCGGGTGCCGCGCCGCATCCAGCCGTGCGCTCCAGTCCGCCGCGCGGAAACCGGGCAACTGCCGCGCCAGTTCGTAGCCGAAGACCAGGTCCGCCGCACCCGCCGATGCGCCGAGCGCCTCGACCCGCCGCGCCGCCGCCTGCTCCCGCCCGCAGCGCGCTTCGGCGATCCCCAACTCCGCCTGGTTCGCTCCGGCGGCGAGGAACGGCGCCAGCCCGTCCTGCGTGAACGCCAGTTGTTTGTCCGCTTCACCGATGTGGTCCACGATCTCGTTTGCCGCGCTGCAATTCCCCAGCCGCGCAGCCGCGGACGCCTCCAGCGCGCGCACCCGGATCCACACCTGCCGTACGTTTGTGCCGCCTTCCTCGCGCGCGAAGTAGCGGCCGCGGAACAGCGCGCGAGCCTGCTCGAAGCTGCCCGCTTCGGCATACGCCAGCGCCAGGTCGTAGACCATGGCGGCCGGCATCTGCCCGGCGTCCGGATAGCGCTCGAGCGCGGCCACCGTCTCCGCCGGCGGGCGGCCCAGAATGCCCAGCGCGATGCTGATCCCGGTGTACAGTTCCGTGTTCGCCGCATCCACCGCCAGCCCCTCGCGAAACGCCCCGGCGGCCGCGGGCACATCGTGCCGGACGCGCAGCAGCGTGCGCCCCAGGTTGGCATCCACCACCGGAATCGCGGGGTTCAACTTCCTCGCCGCGCGCCACTCGGCGAGCGCTTCATCCACCAGCCCCGAAGCCATACGCAAGTCGCCCAGCAGGAAATGCGCCGTCGCGTCGCCCGGCCGTTCGCGCACCGCGTCCTCGATCACTTCGAGCGTCTGCGCGCCGGTCGGGAAGACGTACGCGGTGGGCAGTTTCGACGCAAGGTCGGAATCCGCCGCCGCCGGCTCACCCAGCTTCCTGCTGCAAAACGCGCGATAGTACGCCACCACCGGATGCCGCTGCGGAGCGGGCACGCCCGGCTCGGTCTGTTCCGGCGGCGCCACCGGATAGGAACGCGCCAGCACGTCCCGCGCCTCGCGCCACAGTCCCATCCGCATGTACTCGGCCGCGATTTCGAGCACCCGCTCCGCGTCGCCTCCACTCGCGCCGGCGAGGAACAGGCTCACCCCGGAGACCGCCGGGTTCGGCGTCCGCCCCATCGCGCGCTGCACTGCGATCCACTCCTCGCGCGCGCGTTGATCGCCGGGCTCGGCGCGACGCGCGTCCTCCAGCAGCGCCGAAGCCCCTGCCAGATCGCCCTCGCGCGCCGTCATCTCGGCCAGTTTCACGTCGCCCGCCGCGCGGAAACGCGGCATGCGCCGCGCCGCCTCGAATTCGAGACGCGCTTCCCGCGCGCGTCCCTGCCCCTGTAATCCGATCCCCAGGTAGTAGGCGATTTCGGGATCCCAGGTGGCGCGCGCCGCTGCCGGTTCCAGCCAGCGGACCGCGTCGCCGTATCGCAGCAGGGCCGCCGCCAACCGCCCCGCGGCCACCCGCAGCGGCTGATCCTCGGGCGATTGCGCCAGCGCCTGTTCATAGACGCCGTACGCCCCCAGCAGGTCGCCGTTCAACTCCAGGTCCGTGCCCGCGGCGAGCGCTCCGCCGGTTGCCTGCCGCGGCTGTGCTCCCACGTGGATCTCGCTCTCCGGCGACCAGTCGTAGACGCCCTCGGTATGCCGCATGAGCGTCCGCCCGGCAGCGTCCGCCGCCTCGAAGGTCAGGGGAGTAGCGGACGCGGCCGCCACCTCAAGCGAAAGCGTGCGCTCCGGCGACAGGTCCACGGTCTCTTCTTGCACCACCCGCGCGCCATCCAGAATCCGCACCCTGGCCCCCTTCACCGGACGGTTCGCGTTGAAGCCCGCCACCAGTTTGCCGCCTTCGCGCCGCAGGTACAGGACACCCTCCAGGTTCGCGCGCGTAATGCCGCCAATGGCCCGCACCGGCATCCAGTATTCGGTGAACCGGATGCTCTGCCGCGGTTCGAGAAAGGCGTACGTCTCCTGGTTGCGCATCAGCCCCGCCTGCACTTCCACGTACGCGCTGTCGTCGTCGGAGAGCGCGCGGCGCCAGTCCAACCCATCGGCATCCACCCCCCAAGACCAGATCTTCTTCGCCGGCAGATCGGCGAATTCGGCGTAGTGCGCCACGCCGGTACCGGTCCGCGGATGGTACACCCCCATGAACGGCTCGCGGCTGCCGTGGACGAAGCGCGATACCGTCCCCGCCTTCTGGTTGCCGATCACGCTCTGCTCCAGCCCGGCGGAATTCACCGGCCACGTGTCCACGTTGGTGAAGCCGTGGCTCGCCGACCAGCGCATCGGATACCAGATCTTCGAATCGTCCCACACCCGCACTCCGGCATTGTTCCACCAGTAGAAGCGATGGCGCGCGTCGCTGCGGTTGTACAGCGTCACCCGCTCCTCCAGCACTGTGGACGCAGGCGCCAGCCGCAGTTCCACCGTCCACTGCATGCCGTACGGCCGGTCGATGTTGCTCACCAGCACGCTCGCGCTGCCGTCGCCGTTTTCGCGGTACGCGAAGTCCACCGGCGACATCGAGACCCAGTTGTGCGACACCGGAAAGTTGAACTCGATGCCGAATGCCGCCCACGCGCCGCGGTAACCGATCGCCGCCTTCTTGATCGACGGGTTGGCGTAGAACATCGGCTGCCCGCTGATCTTGTCGATGCAGGTGTACAGGTGTCCTCCGATGTCCGGCAGCACGGAACACTTCAGGTACTCGTTCTCCAGGTAGACCGCGCGCCAGGCGGTGTCCACGCGGCGCCCGGTGAGGTTGTCGCGCAGCGTGTAGGGATAGTTGAATCGCGCGGCCGCGAATGAATCGAACGGCGGATTGGGGTTGGGCGGCCCCTCCTGGTAAGTGGGCAGGGTCAGGAAGTCCTGCCAAACGCGGACCGCGGCAGGCGCCGCGTCCAGGCACAGCGCCAGCGCCGCTGCCAGGGACAAGATGCGTGCAAACATAGCCGCGGCGGGACTCGCCGCGCCTCCATCCTACACCCTGGCGCCGCACCGGTAGCGCAGGCCTCCCGGCCTGCAGAGGTAACCTCCCCGCCGCGCGCCCGCCTCCCGTACTCAGGCTATGTTTTGGGCCATCGCGGCCGCCGTCGCCATCGCTCGAATCCCGCGCCCTCACCGCTCCGGCGCGGCGCCCTTAGTCAGGCTCTGAATCTGGTCCCAATGCTGCTCCACGAACGCCAGGTTCGCCTTGCTGACCAGTTTCAGCATGTCCGGCGGATAGTCCTTATAGGTTCCCGACTTCTTGAACCCCACCGCCATCGCCGCCTGCACCAGCGCCATCATTCCCACCGCGTACTCGCGCGGCTTGAGACCGTCCGCCGCCAGCGCGGAAACCACATCGGGAAGCGCGCCCATCTTATGGTCCATCTCGTCCAGGGTCTTGCTGCCGGAGATTCCGCTGTATTCCGGATGCTTCTTCGAGAGATCCTCCAGCGCCTTCGTCGCGTGGCCGAGTTTCTGGATCTTGTCCATGGTCAGGACATAGTTGTAGAGCTCTTTCTGACCGGCGGTATCGGCCGCGTTCCCGCCCTGCGCGGCTGCCCCACCCGCCACCGCCAGACCGGCGAGCACTGCCGCGGCAAGCCCACAAGGTCCCCGCAACGCCATCCAAATCTCCTTCCGCGCGCAAACCCGCGCGAGCAAGGATCATATCGCGATCCGCCCTGCGGCGCGGAAACAATTCTGCACCATTCTGTTTGATGGCGATCCGGTGTATTCTGGAATCCGGAGGGACTTTAGATCCTTAAGTTCTGCGTACTCGCCAGCGGAAGTTCGGGTAACGCCGCGCTGCTGGCGACCGGCAATACGCGCATCCTGGTGGACGCCGGCCTGAGCATGCTCCAGCTCCGCAAGCGCCTGGCCGCCATCGGCGAATCCCTGGAATCGCTCGACGCCGTGCTCATCACCCACGAGCATTCCGATCACATCGCCGGACTGCCTGTGCTCGCGCGCAACCGCGCCCTCCACGCCGCCTATCACCTCACCCACCTCACCGAACCGGCCATCGACTGGGGTGAGACGCGCCCGGCGCGCATCGAACGCTTCCAAGCCGGCGCCGCCTTCACGGTGGGCGATATCGAGGTCCAGAGCTTCAGCATCCCGCACGACGCCCGCGACCCCGTGGGCTTCGCCTTCGCCTCGCAGGGCATCCGCATCGGCATCGCCACCGACCTGGGATACATCCCCGAATCCATCAAGTTTCACCTGCGGCGCATGGACGTGCTCCTGCTCGAAGCCAACCACGACCTGGACATGCTCAAGGTCGGCCCCTACCCGTGGAGCGTCAAGCAGCGGGTGATGAGCCGCGTCGGCCACCTCTCGAATCTGCACATGTCGGATTACCTGGCGCAGGACCTGGAATCCTGCACCTCGCACGTCGTACTGGGGCACCTCAGCGAGCAGAACAACCATCCGGCCATCGTACAGATGATGGCTTCGGAAGCCATCGCGCAGCGCGGCCTCGCGACGCGCCTTTCCATCGCTTCGCAGCATACCCCGGGTGAAGTACTTCAATTCTAGGAACGAACCAAGACCATGATTGCCCGTTACACCAGGCCCGAAATGGGCCGCATCTGGAGCGACCAGAACAAGTTTCAGCAGTGGCTGGAGGTGGAACTCGCCGCCAGTGAAGCGCTTGCCGGACTGGGCGAGGTTCCCGCCGAAGCCGCCCGCCTGCTGCGCGCCCACGCCGGCTTCGAAGTGGCCCGCATCCACGAAATCGAAAGCGAAGTGAAGCACGATGTCATCGCCTTCACCACCGCCGTCTCCGAAACCATGGCGGCGCGGGGGCACGCCGAAGCCTCCCGCTGGCTGCACTACGGGCTGACCTCCAACGACGTGGTGGATACCGCCCAGGGGCTCCTGCTCAAGCAGGCATCGGAGATCCTGCTGCGCGAACTCGCCGCCCTTCGCGAAGTGCTCAAGCGCCGCGCGCGCGAGTTCCAGCACGCGGTCCAGATCGGCCGCACCCACGGCGTCCACGCCGAGCCGATCACCTTCGGCCTGAAGCTCGCCATCTGGTATGAGGAAGCCGGACGCGACCTGCGCCGCCTGGAGAACGCCGCCGCCGAGGTCAGCGTGGGCAAGACCTCGGGCGCCGTCGGCACCTTCGGCCACATTTCGCCCGAGGCCGAGGAGCGCATCTGCGCCCGCCTGGGATTGACACCGGCGCCGGTCGCGAGCCAGGTCGTGCAGCGCGACCGCCACGCCAACTTCGTCGCCGCGCTCGCCCTGGTCTGCGGGCTCTGCGAAAAGATCGCACTCGAAGTGCGCCACCTCCAACGCACCGAGGTCCGCGAGGCCGAAGAATATTTTTCGAAGGGGCAGAAGGGATCCTCCGCCATGCCCCACAAGCGCAATCCCGTCACCTGCGAGCAGATCTGCGGCCTCGCCCGCGTGGTCCGCTCCAACGTGCAGGCCGCGTTTGAGGATATGGCGCTCTGGCACGAGCGGGATATCTCGCACTCCAGCGTGGAGCGCGTCATCCTGCCCGATTCCACCATCCTCTCCGACTATCTTCTCGATAAGACCACCCGCCTGGTCGACCAGATGGTGGTTTATCCCAGCCGCATGCTCCGCAACCTGGAGTCGACCCAGGGCCTGGTCTTCAGCGGCCAACTGCTGCTCGATCTCGCCGCCGCCGGGATGCTTCGTGAAAAAGCGTACCGTCTGGTCCAGGGCCACGCCATGCGCGCGTGGGAGCAGGAAGGCGACTTCCGCGCCGCCATCCAGAACGACCCGGAAATCCGCGCCGTACTGACTCCGGAAAAGATCGCCGATGCGTTCTCCCTCGATCGCCAGTTACGCAACGTAGATAAGATCTTCGTCCGCGTGTTTGGTAAGTAGCGTACAATTCGCGCCGTTCCTGAAGCATCAATCCAACAGGTTTCTGTTACACTTCCTCGGGCAGCGTGCGCTTCCAAGCGCGGCTGCACGGAGGAAGCTCAATGAGATCTCGTTCGATCCGGCTCGGATTGGTGTGCGCGCTCGCGTCCGCCGCGGCATTCGCCGAAGATAGTACGGCGGCGGCGCGCTGCGCCGGCCTGCCCTCCCAATCGCAGTTGAAAGCGGCCCTCACCGCGGCGGCAAACGCCGAAACCAGCGGGCTGAACATGAATATGTGGGGCACCATCGTGGACCGCGACGGCGTGGTCTGCGCGGTCGCCTTCACCGGCGCCGACCGCGGCGCGCAGTGGCCCGGCAGCCGCGCGATTTCGGCGCAGAAGGCCAACACGGCGAACGCCTTCAGCCTGGACGCCTCGGCGGTATCCGGCGGCAACGGCATGGCGCTCGCGCTCTCCACCGCGAACCTCTACTCCGCGGTCCAGCCCGGCGGCAGCCTCTACGGATTGCAGCAGAGCAATCCCGTCGATCCCTCGGTCGCCTATCACGGGCCCGCCGCCAACTACGGCATGCCCAACGATCCCATGGTCGGCCACAAAATCGGCGGCGTGAACGTCTTCGGCGGCGGACTCGCGCTCTACAACAAGAGCCACCAGATTATCGGCGCCGTCGGAGTCAGCGGCGACACCTCCTGCGCCGACCATAACATCGCCTGGCGCACCCGCCACAACCTGAATCTCGATTACCTCGCCGGAGCCATCCCCGGTCCCGCCAGCCTCTTCGCCGGCGATACCCAACATCCCGACAACATCATCTTCGACGTCGTCCCCAATCCCTCGGGAGGCGCCGGCACCAGCCCCTCCGGCTTCGGACATCCGAAATGCCCGAATTGGGTGGACCCGCACGGACTGCCCGCCGTGCAGTAACGCTCGCGCCCCGCACCCGGCGCTCCGAGGTCCTACACTACGAGTATGAAGAACCTAGCCGGCATATTCGTAGTGTGCGCGGGTGTCTGCGCCGCGGCGGACGTCTTCCCGACCTCCGCCGGCAACGTCGAAATCACTCCCATCCAGCACGCCAGCATCATGCTCCAGGCGGGCGGCAAGGTCCTGTACGTGGACCCGGCGCAGGGCAAGTACGACGGTCTGCCGCAGGCCGACTACATCCTGATCACCGATATTCACGGCGACCACCTCGCGCCCGCCGTCCTCGATAAGTTGCGCAAGCCCGGAACCGTGATCGTGGCTCCCGGGGCCGTCGCCCAGACCGTGAAGGACGCCAAAGTGCTTGCCAACGGCCAGTCCACCACCCTCGGCGCCTTCGGCATCGACGCCATCCCGATGTACAACCTGAAACCCGCCGCCAACGGCCAGGTCTATCACGAAAAGGGGCGCGGCAACGGCTACATCGTCACCTACGGTGGCAAGCGCTTCTACTTCGCGGGGGATACCGAAGGCATACCCGAGATGCGCGCGCTCAAGGGCATCGACGTGGCCTTCATCCCCATGAACCTGCCGTTCACGATGGCGCCCGAAGCCGCGGCTGAGGCGGTGCGCGCCTTCCACCCCGCGGTCGTCTACCCGTATCACTACCGCGGGCAGGACCCCAAGGTCTTCGCCAAGGCGCTCGAAGGTACCGGCATCGACGTGCGACTGCGCGACTGGTACGCGCAGTAGTCTCGCGTCAAGCTAACGTGATGACCGTGTGGTTTCTTCCGTTTCATCGGCGACCGCTCCCTCACGGTCGCGGCTCGCTTCCGAGCCGCGCGCGTGAGCAAGCGGTTGGCACACCGAACCAAACCTGCCGCTCAAAGCACTAGCGTCCGCTGCGGTCGCTGGTCGGCGGCACCACGCCCTTCAGCCGCATATAAGGCGCGATGTACCCGTACAGCTCCGTGTTGTGCATCGTGTTGCGGATCAGCATCGAGAGCTTCGACGTCTGCATGCCTCCGCGCCCCGCCATCATCTCCGTGGCGGTCTTATCGTTCATCGCGGCCCAGGCGGCGTCGCAGGCTTCGAAGGACGTCTTCAGCGCGGCCACGATATCGGCCTTCGACGTCTTGCCCATCGCCGGATTCGGCTTCCGCTCTCCGGTGAGCATGCTGCACGTTCCGGTCTGTCCGGCGATGTGCGCGATGCGCTCCCCGAAGCTCTGCATCTCCGGCGTCGGTTTGAAGCTCCACGCATCTTCCGGCATCTTCTCGGCGGCCTTGATCAGGCTGTCGCGATTCATTTCGTAGGCCCGCTTCTGCTCCGCGATCAGCGGATTCGTCTGGGCCCAGGCGCCGGCCGCGGCCAGCGAAACGGCAAGAACGGTAACGGTGAAACGCATCGTGTGGATTGCCTCCCTGCTCCCGGTTATTCTACTTCAGCGGCAAGGCCACCGTGCGCCCCGTGCGCGCGCTCTCCCGCGCCGCCTGCAGAATCTCCGTGACGATCAGGTTGTTCTCGAGCGAATTCAACCCCGCCGGCGGGTACTTCCCCCGCGCCACCCCGATCAGGTACGTGATCGAATCGCGTTCGTCCGCGGGCAGCGCCGGAGACGTGCGCGACTCCTCGTGCGCGCCCGGCATCCGCACCCGCAGGTTGTCGCCGCCCGTCGCGATCGCATACCCGCGTTCGCCGTACACCTCGAAATCCTTGCGGCTGAACGGCCAGTTCCAGCTCGCTTCGATCACTCCCTGCGCGCCCGGATACTGCACCAGGATGGTCGCTTCATCGTCCACCCGCCCGTAAATCGCCGGCTTGTTGGTGTGGGTGATGGCGCTGACCGCGAGCGGCCGCTGGTTGTCCATCATCCACGTCATCAGGTTCGCGCCGTAGCAGCCGAAATCGTAGAGCGCGCCCGCGCCGTTCTTCACCGGGTCCGTAAGCCAGGCCAGAAACTCCGGCTGCACGTGGATCTCCTTGGGCCCTTCGTGCCCATCCATCGCCACCATGCGCCGCACCGCGCCGAACACCTTCTGATCCTTCACCAGGCTGCGGATTTCGCCGCGGGTCCGGTACCACGTGGTCTCGTAATTCACCATCACCGGGATGCCGCCCGCAGCCGCGGCGCGCTGAATCGCGCGCGCCTCGTCCATATCCACCGCCAGCGGCTTCTCCATCATCACCGGGATGTGACGCTTCGCACAGGCTTCGACCACGCTCGCGTGTTCCGCCGTGCTGGTGAACGTGGCGACCGCTTCGGGCTTCACCGTGTCCAGCATCCGGCCCAGATCGTTGAACACTTGCGGCGCGGACTTCGCGTACTTGGCGGTGAGCGCGGGGTCGGCGTCGAACAGCCCGACGATCTGTATATCGGTGCGCGGACGCGCGTTGCTCAGGAAGCCCGACACGTGGCCGTGGTGCAGTCCCGCGATGGCGACGCGCAGCGGCTTGTCCTGGGCCGAAAGAAGCAGGGGCAAAAATAAAAATGCGGGGATGAACCGGATCATCCCCGCATCATATCGAATCGGAAGCCCGCGGCGCTTACTTCACCGCCGCCTGGGCCACGCCCGCCTGCTCGCGCAGCGCCTCCGCCTTGTCGGCGACTTCCCACGTGAAGCCGTCTTCCTTGCGCCCGAAGTGGCCGAACGCCGCGGTCGCCCGGTAGATCGGACGGCGCAGCTTCAGCGTGTCGATGATCGACCGCGGCGTCAACTGGAAGTTGTCGCGCACCAGCGCGGTGAACTTCTCGTCGGCGATCCTGCCCGTGCCGAACGTATTCACCGCCACGCTCACCGGCTCCGCCACCCCGATCGCGTAGGCAAGCTGCACTTCGGCGCGGCTGGCGAGCCCGCTGGCCACGATGTTCTTGGCGATGTAGCGCGCCATGTAGCACGCCGAGCGGTCCACCTTCGTCGGATCCTTGCCGCTGAAGGCGCCGCCGCCGTGACGCCCCATCCCGCCGTAGGTGTCCACGATGATCTTGCGGCCGGTCAGCCCGGTGTCGCCATGCGGACCTCCCACCACGAAACGTCCGGTCGGGTTGATGTGGAACTTGGTCTGCGAGTCCACCATATTCGCCGGAACCACCGCGTCGATGATGTGCTTCTTCACCTGCGCGCGCAGGTCCTCGGTCGAGATGTCCGGGCTGTGCTGCGTCGAGACGACCACCGCTTCGATGCGCTTCGGCTGGCCGCCCGCGTACTCCACCGAAACCTGGCTCTTACCATCCGGGCGAAGGAAATCGAGGATCCCCTGGCGGCGCGCGTCGCTCAGGCGGCGGCACAGCTTGTGCGCCATCATGATCGGCAGCGGCATCAGTTCCGCGGTCTCGTCGCAGGCGTAGCCGAACATCAGCCCCTGGTCGCCGGCCCCGCCGGTGTCCACGCCCATCGAGATATCCGGCGACTGCGACTGGATCAGGTTGTGCACGCCGCAGGTGTTGGAATCGAAGCCGTAGGTGGCGTCGTTGTATCCCACGTAGTCGATCGTGCCGCGCGCAATGCGCGGAACGTCCACGTAGGTGGTGGTGGTGATCTCGCCGGCCACGATGCAGGTGCCGGTCGTGACCAGGACTTCGCAGGCCACGCGGCCCGTCGGGTCGTCGGCCAGAACCGCGTCCAGGACCGCGTCCGAAATCTGGTCCGCGATCTTATCGGGATGCCCCTCGGTGACCGATTCCGAGGTGAAAATGTGTCGTTGAGTTTCTGACAAAGCTTTCCTCCAGCGGGGTGCTGTTACTTCAATTTAACACGCAACATTTTTAATACCGGTAGTGATCGGGCTTGTACGGACCATCCACCGCCACGCCCAGGTATTCGGCCTGCTTCGCGGAAAGGGTGGTCAGCTTCACGCCGATCTTTTCCAGGTGCAGCCGGGCCACTTCCTCGTCCAGCCGCTTGGGCAGCGTGTACACCCCTACCTTGTACACGTCCTTGTTCTTCCACAGGTCGAGCTGCGCCAGCGTCTGGTTGGAGAAGCTGTTGCTCATCACGAAACTGGGGTGGCCGGTGGCGCAGCCCAGGTTCACCAGGCGCCCTTCGGCCAGCACGAAAATCGAGTCGCCCGACGGGAACGTGTACATGTCCACCTGCGGCTTGATGTTGGTGCGCTTCGCGCCGCTCGCGTTCAACCGGTCCATCTGGATTTCGTTGTCGAAGTGGCCGATATTGCACACGATCGCCTGGTCCTTCATCTTCTCCATGTGCTCCAGCCGGATAATCTCGCAGTTGCCGGTGCACGTCACGTAGATGTCGCCCAGCCCCAGCGTGTCCTCCACCGTGGTCACTTCGAAGCCTTCCATGGCCGCCTGCAAGGCGTTGATCGGGTCGATCTCGGTCACGATCACCCGCGCGCCCATGCCGCGCAGCGAGTGCGCCGAGCCCTTGCCCACGTCGCCGTAGCCGCAGATCACCGCCACCTTGCCCGCCACCATCACATCGGTCGCGCGCTTGATGCCGTCCGCCAGCGATTCGCGGCAGCCGTAGAGGTTGTCGAACTTGCTCTTGGTCACCGAATCGTTCACGTTGATCGCCGGCACCAGCAGCTTGCCCGCTTCCTGCATCTTGTACAGCCGGTGCACGCCGGTGGTGGTCTCCTCGCTCACACCTTTCCACTCGGCCACCAGCTTGTGCCAGCGCTGCGCATCTTCCTGGTGCACCTGTTTCAACAGGTCCTTGATCACCTTCTCTTCATGGCTCTCCGAAGGCGTGTTCACCCAGCCGCTGCCCTCTTCGAGTTCGTAGCCCTTGTGGATCAGCAGCGTCACGTCGCCGCCGTCATCCACCACCAACTGCGGCCCCTTCCCGTCCGGATGGCTGACCGCCTGGTAGGTGCACCACCAGTACTCTTCCAGCGTCTCGCCCTTCCACGCGAAGACCGGAACCCCCGCCGCCGCGATCGCCGCCGCCGCGTGATCCTGCGTGGAAAAAATGTTGCAGCTCGCCCAGCGCACACTGGCGCCGAGATCGACCAGCGTCTCAATCAGGACGGCGGTCTGAATCGTCATGTGCAGCGAGCCGGTGATGCGCACGCCGGCCAGCGGCTTCTCCTGCGCATACTTCCGGCGGATGGACATCAGCCCGGGCATCTCATGCTCGGCGATGGTGGTCTCCTTGCGGCCCCATTCGGCCAGGGAGAGGTCGGCGACCTTGTACCCGGCCGCGGTCTGGTTGATCGTTGCGGTGCCCATAGTTATATTTTACCCTCGCATCAACAAATCTTGATAGGTTGATATTATAATGAACCAGGCTATGGCGTCAATCCTCAAATCGCTGCGCCTGGCGGCCGATCCCAACCGGCTGCGCATTTTGCTCCTGCTCGAACAGGAGGAACTCTCCGTCGCCGAACTGCAGGAAATCCTCGCCAAGGGCCAGAGCCAGATCTCGACGCACCTGGCGCAGCTCAAGCAAACCGGATTGGTGGAAGACCGGCGGGAAGGCAAAAACTCCTTCTACCGACTGACCGCGCCGCCGCGCCTGATGGATCTGGCGCGCGAAGCCGCGGCCGAGATCCCCGAATCCGCCCACGACCACGACGCCCTCCGCCTCGCCCTGCGCAAGCGCCGCGACCGCATGCGGCGTTACTTCGACGAACTGGCGGGCAAGTTCGGACGAACGTACGTTCCCGGACGTTCCTGGAAAGGCATTGCCGAGGCGCTGCTCAAGCTCATGCCACCCATGGTCATCGCCGACCTGGGCGCCGGCGAAGGCGCCATCAGCCAGCTCATGGCGCAGCGCGCGCGCAAGGTCATCGCCATCGACAACTCGGAAAAGATGGTCGAGTTCGGCAGCCAACTCGCCCGCACTCACGGGATCGCCAATCTCGAATACCGCCTGGGCGACCTGGAGGACGTGCCGATCCGCAGCGGCACCGTGGATCTGGCTTTCCTCAGCCAGGCGCTCCACCACGCCGTACATCCCGAAAAAGCTCTCGCCGAGGCCCACCGCATTCTCAAACCCGACGGCCGCATCGCGATCCTCGACCTCAATCGCCACCAGTTCGAAGAGGCGCGCGAGATGTACGCCGACCTCTGGCTCGGCTTCACGGAACTGGAACTGGAGCGCTACCTGAAGGGCGCGGGCTTCCGCAATGTCGAGACGGCCGTGGTCTACCGCGAACCGGACGCGCCCCACCTGGAGACCGTCCTCGCCACCGGCGAAAAGCGGGCGTAAACGCCAGGCGTCGCGGTAGACGCGCCGGGTCATGACGCAGACCGCCTCGTTCGACACCGCCTGTTTGCGGCGCAGGCCTGGTATATACTTGTCGGCAAGATTTTTGGGGAGGAGGCAACGATGGTCTCTCCGCCACGGAACGCTCTCGTCTTCAGTTTGCTTGTTCTGTTCCCGCCCCCTGCCGTAAAGGCTCAACCGATGCCACGCAAACCGAGAGGCATCTATGCCGTGGTCGACATCGAGGAGAACATCAGGAAGGAACAGGGCAAGAACCCGTCGATCACGCCGGCACAGTTGGAAGCCAGTTTTGTCAGCCTCTACCAGGACCTTCTGAGTAACCCGGCCGTCTCGGGCCTGGCAATTGCCGTGAATTGGTCGGCGTTAAACCCCAACCCTCCAGGAGCGCCGAATTCTTACGACTGGAGTTGGCTGGACGACCCCTTTAACCAGGTTTCCACCTGGAACGGCCAAAACCCAACGAAGGCTTCGAAAACAATCCAGTTACTCGTCTTCCCGGGCTTTCAGACGCCTCAATGGGTTTTGAACAGTATTCCAAGTTGCGATGGACTGTTTCAGTCGCCAGTTCAGACTCCGTCGAATTCCTGCGGGCAGGCGACGTTTTCCGGCTTTGTGGAGGGCGGCGGCATCAGAGCGCTGCCCCTGCCGTGGAACTCGGTTTACAAGACTTCCTGGCAGACATTCCTGACCGCTCTCGCCGCCCGATACGGGTCCGACCCCGCGTTCGTCTCCATCTCCGTGGCTGGGCCCACGGCCTCGTCGGACGAGATGATCCTCCCCGACAACGGCAACAGCGACAACCCCCAGGCTCAATCCGGCCTCCCGCCGAACGAAATGTGGAAAAGGCTCCTGGCGTTCCATTATCCCGGCATGGCGGCCTACCAGAACTCGGATCAGGCCTTCATCGACGAGTGGGAGGCCGCGATCGAAATGTACGCGAAGATATTCGGCAGCGTGACCCTGATCGCTACTACCGGCAGCGGCCTTCCGAACCTCGCCGCCACCGGCTTCACCGTGCCCGGCGGTTTCACCACGGACTGCCCCAATCCGACCATGGATTGCGCCGCTGAGACGACGATCCTCTCCTACTTCGAGAAGCCCACCGTGGGCAGAGGCAACGCCAAGGGCACCCAGGAGAGCGGAATGGAAGCCGCGCGCGAGGGCGTCTACAACCTCGGCCTCCCGGGCGTGAAATTCGTTTCGCAGAGCACCGCGCAACTGCCTGCGCCGTCGGCCCAGGTGCTGGGCGGGTCCCAGTTCAACATGTCCTTTTCGAACTTCCCTGTGCAGGAGGGATGCCTGAGCAAGTTTCCTCCCAACGCCAACGATCTGCCCTCGGGCTGCACCGCGCCGTTCTGCACGAGCACACTGGGATGCATTCCGGTCGCGTGCATCCCCCAGGCTTGTCTCGCACCGGGCGTTACCCAGGCCGATCTTGCGGCGTTCTCCGTGTACAGTCAAGTCCCGGCAAAGGACCTGCTCTCCCCCGAACAGGCGGCGTACAACGTCCTCAGTTGGTACTTCACGGGAACGCCCGCTGCCTCGTTCTTCGGCGGAACTCCGGGATCCACGCCGCTCAACTATCTACAGATCTACGCCGCGGACTTCCAGTATGCCGGGCAACATGCCGGCTTAGCCGCACAGGTCGTGGAAACCAACGGAACGATCGTCTCCCAGTCGGCGCAGGACTTGCTCAACCTGGCGGGCCAGGAACTCTGGTCCATCGCCGAACCGCCTCTGCTTCCGGCCATCGCCACCGGCGGGATCGTGCCCGGAACTGTGCAATCGGGCGAGTGGGTGTCGATTTATGGCGCCAACCTGGCCGGCGCAGCCGCAAGCTGGAAGGGAGATTTTCCCACGTCCCTGGCCGGGACCAGCGTGACCATTGACGGCAAATCGGCGTACCTCTCCTACGCCAGCCCGGGACAGGTTAACTTACAGGTGCCGGCGGACACTGCCGCCGGTTCCGTTCCTGTGGTGGTCACGACCGCCGCCGGAGATACTCAATCCACGGTAACGCTGGCACAGTTCGGTCCATCGTTTTTCCTTCTCGACGCCAAACACGTGGCCGGCATCATTCTGAGATCCGACGGTTCCGGCGCTTACGGAGGCGGCAGTTACGACATTCTCGGCCCGGCCGGAACGTCGCTTGGATACCCAACCGTCGCGGCAAAGGCCGGCGATACGATTGAGCTTTTCGGCACCGGGTTCGGACCAACCACTCCGGCCGTGCCGCCGGGCCAGCCCTTTTCCGGAGCGGCCCCCGCAATCTACCCGGTAACGCTCTCCATACACAACGTGAGCGTCACCCCGGCGTTCGCGGGCCTGTCCGGCCCAGGACTCTATCAGCTCAACGTGACAGTACCCTCGGGACTGGGGACGGGAGACGTTTCGCTTCAGGCCACCGTCGGCGGCGCGCAGTCTCCCGCCGGTGTCGTGATTTCCCTGCAGTAGCGCGAAGGGGGCGGTTAGCGGCCCGGATCGATATTCTGTAGTTCCAGGTCCTCCAGCCGCCAATCGCTGCCCACGCTCTGTACCACCGCGAAGTACAACGTGCGCACACGCGATCCGCTCTTCGCCCGGCTATCCACGAACCCGGACACGCGCCAGCGGTAGGAGTCCCAGTGCTCCACCGTGCTCTGCTCCGTGGTGCTGAACGCGACCACGTCATGCACCGCCGGATTCTTCACGACCAGCGCCTCGGTCGCCTTCAGGACCACCTCCGGCGACATCCGCCAACTTTGCACGCGCGCTTTGAACTGATCGGCCCCAGCCAGCAGCAACAGCAGCAGCAGGGCGCCGCCGGCCAATCCGCCGATGATCGCGATCCGCCTGAACCCGACCACGCGCTGGCACACCGGACAACGTAGCGTCCCATCCGGCAGTACGAGTTGACACGATTTGCACGTGATCATTTGCACATATCATACAATGATGCTCCGGCATTGCCGTGCCCAAAACGTCATCGCGAAGACAGCGCCAGCGCCGCAGCGGCGTATGCCGTCGCCGCCTCGCGCATGAACTCCGCCTGCATCGATCCCGCGGGATACGTTTTGTTCATCGAAATCGCGTCCCAATACCCGCGCGCCGTATCCTGATGTCCGCGCAGCCAGTCCAGTGCCCGGACCATCCGCGCATCCTTCGCAGGCACTCCGCCCTCTAGCAAAGTGAAGGTCGCGAACGCGGTCGCGTACGCGGTGCTCCCCGCGGCCGGGGGCGCGTTCTCCCGCGCCTTCCAGGGACCCAGCGAAGCGTTGGTCCACCCGCCGTCCTTCTCCTGCTTGGCCCACGCCTCTTCGATCCACTCCGGCTTCGCGACACCCGGTAGCGCCTTCGCGGTCCACAACAGCGCCAGCCGGTTCTGCAGCGGCTGCCCGGCGGCGCCCGATTTCAAATACCCCGCCAACGCCGCCACGCGCTCCGGTTCGTCATACTCCCCGTCCCGAATCGCCAGCGCCGCCAGCGCCGCGCCGAAATACGCCGCCTCGGGCGTCTCCCACGGATCGAGTCCCGCATCCAGCCAGTGCCACGCGCCCTCCCGCATTTGCAGATCCCAGAACCGCCGCATCGCCGCCGCGTTCCCCGGCAGAAACACCGCGGCGAAAATGCTCTCCTCGCCGATCGCCGCCGACGCGGCCGGCTCCTGGCTGCGCCCGAACAGCGCTCCCGGGTCGCGGCTCTCCACGCGCGTCCGCAGTGCATCGCGCAGCCCGGTCTCCCATTTCGTCGGTTCGCTCTCGCGCAGCACCTGCCGCAGAATCGGACGCGCCACCAGGTACGAAACCCCCGTGTGGCAGGAGATGCACGGTCCGCCCGCCTTCTGCGCAACCGGCCAGGCGAACCACTTGCTCTGGCATTCGTCGAGATACGCGGCCGCGGCCCGCGCATTCCAGTCCGCCGCCATCATCGGCGCGAGCCCCGCGCCGAGCGCGATCGCCATCGTCCATTTCATGGGCGCCCCTCCGTTCCTCCTATTATGGCGTGCTTTATAATCAAGAATTGCGTCCCAGGAAGATCATCGATATGCAGTCCCGCCGCAATTTCATCAGCCACGTAGCCACGGGTCTCGCCGGCACGCTGGCTGCGTCCAACGTCATGGGCGCGAACGAACGGATCCGCCTCGCCATCATCGGACCCGGCGACCGCGGACGGGAGATCCTCCAGCAGGCCATCTCTCTCCCCAACGTCGACTGCGTGGCCGCCGCCGACGTCTACACCAAGGCCCTGGAGGCTGTCAAAACCATCGCCCCCGGAGCCAAAACGTACCTCGATCACCGCCGCATGCTCGAGGACAAGGAAATCGACGCCGTCCTCATCGCCACCCCGCAGCACCTGCACTGCCAGCACTTCACCGACGCCCTCGCCGCCGGCAAGCACGTCTATCAGG
>JBBIQR010000023.1:23039-30133 GCA_037442245.1 Candidatus Solibacter sp.
ATGGCCTTCTCCGTGGACCACGCCAAGCGCATGCGCGCCGCGTATCAGAAGGATGCCGGCCGCCACGTCGTCCAAATCGGCCACCAGTGGACGTCTACCGGCGCCGTCCCCGACGCGATCGCCTTCAACCGCCCCGAGACCATGGGCAAGATCACCATGATCCATGCCCACATGTACCGCAACACGCCCCACGGCAAGCCGCAGTGGTCCCGCCCCGTCTATCCCGACATGACTCCGGAGAACATTCTCTGGAAGAGTTTTCTCGGCGAAGCTCCAGACCTGCCCTTCGACGCCAACCGCTACCGCAACTGGCGCTTCTTCTGGGATTACTCGGGCGGCAACGTCTACGAAAACATGTGTCACCAGCTTTCCTTCTGGTACAAAGTGCTCAACCTCAGGATTCCCCGCGCCGCCACCATGAACGGCGGCCTTTTCCTGTGGAAGGACGGCCGCGAAGTCCCCGACACCATGAACGTCACCATGGAACATGAGGAAGAACTCCTCTACACCTGGGATTCCGGTTTCGGCAACGATCAGTTGAAGATCAGCGAGGACGCTCTGGGCGACAACGGCACCATCAGCCACACCCCACAGGCCGTGCGATACCTGCCGCAGAAGGTCAACCGCCGCGACGCCAACGAAATGCTGGGCGCCACCCGGAGCGATCCCAAGGCGCACATGCAGAATTTCGTCGATTGCATCCGCGGCGTGCAGCGCCAGCCCAATTGCCCGTTCGAACTCGGCTACCGTATTTCCATCGCCTGCCGAATGGCCGTGGAAAGCTACCGCCAGAAACGCACCATGCACTGGGACCCGGTCAAAGAAGAGATCATCTGACGGCGCGGGCCCCGGCCCCCGCCCGGCACGTGCGATGAACTTCGACTACACGCCCGATCAACTCGCTCTTCGCAAGGCCGTCCGCGAATTCGCCGAGGCGGAGATCGCGCCCCACGTCATGGAATGGGACGAGGCGCAGACCTTCCCCCTCGACGTCATCCGCAAACTGGGCCGCCTCGGCTACATGGGCGCCATCTTCCCCGAAGAGTACGGCGGCGCCGGCCTGGGCTACATCGAATACTCGATCCTGATCGAGGAACTCTCCCGCGTCGATGGCTCGGTCGGGATCATCGTCGCCGCCCACACCTCCCTCTGCTCCAACCACATCTACAAAATGGGCAGCGAGGAGCAGAAGGAGAAGTACCTCACCCGCCTCGCCACAGGCGAGTGGATCGGCTGCTGGAGCCTCACCGAACCCGAAGCCGGCAGTGACGCCGGCGGCACCCGTACCAAGGCCGTCCTCGAAGACGGCGAGTGGGTGCTCAACGGGGCCAAGACGTTCACCACCAACGCCCACTACGCCGATATCTGCGTGGCCATGGCGACCACCGACCGCGCCGCCGCCCAGCACGGCATCTCCGCGTTCCTCATCGAAAAAGGCACGCCCGGCTTCCGCCCCGGTAAGAAGGAGAACAAGCTCGGGCTGCGCGCCAGCGCCACCGGCGAGGTGATCCTCGAAAACTGCCGCCTCCCCCAATCGCAGTTGCTCGGGAACCTCCACCACGGCTTCGTCGATTCGCTCAAGATCCTCGATGGCGGACGCATCTCGATCGCCGCGCTCTCCATCGGCATGGCGCAGGGCGCCTATGACGCCGCGCTCCGCTACTCGAAGCTGCGCAAACAGTTCGGCCGCCCCATCAGCGAATTCCAGGCCATCCAGCACAAGCTCGTCGATATGGCCGTGGATATCGACGCCGCCCGGTTGCTCAACTACCGCGCCGCGTGGATGCTCGACCGCGGCCAGCGCGTCACGCGCGAATCTTCCATGGCCAAGTTGTTCGCCAGCGAAGCCGCCGTCCGCATCGCCGGTGAAGCCGTCCAGATCCACGGCGGCTACGGCTTCATCAAGGACTACCCGGTGGAGAAGTTCTACCGCGACGTCAAGCTGTGCACCATCGGCGAAGGCACCAGCGAAATCCAGCGCCTCGTCATCGCCCGGCAGCTTCTGAAGAGCGGATGATCCCGGACCTTCGCACCCTCGCCCGCCTCGCCACCGGCGTCGAAAACCGCGATCCGGCCGCGCTCGCCGCGCTGCACGCGCTTCCTCCCGGACACGCCCGAGTCGTCGGCGTCACCGGGCCGCCCGGCGCCGGCAAGAGCACCCTCGTGGACGCCCTCGCCGCCGCCCTGCGCGCCCAGGGCCGCTCCGTCGCCATCCTCGCCGTCGATCCCTCCAGCCGTTTGACCGGAGGTGCCATCCTCGGCGACCGCATCCGCATGCAGCGCCATCACGCCGACCCGGGAATCTTCATCCGCAGCATGGCCACCCGCGGCAACCCCGGCGGACTCGCCCGCGCCACCGCCGACATGGCCCGCCTGATGAGCGCCGCCGGCCGCGATTACGTAATCGTCGAGACGGTCGGGGTCGGTCAGGACGAAATCGAAATCGCCCGCGTCGCCGAGGTCACGGTCGTCGTCCTCGTCCCCGGTATGGGCGACGATATCCAGGCCATCAAGAGCGGCATCATGGAAATCGCCGCCATCTTCGCGATCAACAAGAGCGATCATCCCGGCGCCGCGCGGCTCGAGCAGGAACTCCGCGCCGAAGGCTACGCTTGCCCCATCGTCCGTACCGTGGCCACGGAAGGCCAGGGCATCGAAGCCCTCCTCCACCACATCGAGGAATCCGACCGGGGCAATCCTCCAGGCCAGTGGGACCAGCCGGCCGGCCTGCCGGATGTCCCGCTAGACCACATCGCCGTCGCCGTGCCCAGCCTCGACTCCGCCATCCCCTTCTACCAATCCATCGGGCTCGCCCTGCACGCCACCGAAACCATCGCCGGCGAGAAGGTGCGCGTCGCCATGATGCCGCCGCTCGAACTCCTCGAGCCTACGGCCGCCGATTCCCCCATCTCGAAGTTCCTCGAAAAGCGCGGCCCCGGACTCCACCACATCGCCCTGCGCGTGCCCGACCTCCTCGCCGCCGTCGAACGCCTGCGCGCTTCCGGCGCACGCCTCCTCAACGAACCGCGCAGCGGCGCGGGCGGCCACATCTACGTCTTCGTTCACCCCGCCTCCACCGGAGGCGTACTTCTCGAACTGATTCAGGAGCCACAGTGAAAGCAGAAATCGGCATCATCGGCGGCAGCGGACTCTACTCCATGCCCGGCTTCGAGGCGCAGGAGGAGGCGTCGATTCAGACGCCCTTCGGCGCGCCATCAGACAACTACGTGCTCGGCACGCTCGCCGGACGCAAAGTCGCCTTCCTCGCGCGCCACGGCCGCGGCCACCGCATCTCCCCCAGCGAACTCAATTTCCGCGCCAACATTTACGGTATGAAGTCGCTCGGCGTCGAACGCATCGTCTCGCTGAGCGCCGTCGGCTCGCTCAAGGAAGAACATCATCCGCTCGATTTCGTTCTGCCCGATCAGTTCTTCGACCGCACCCGCGGCCGCGTCTCTACGTTCTTCGGCGAGGGCCTCGTGGCCCACATCAGCTTCTCCGATCCCATCTGCCCGGAGATGACTCGCGTCGTCGGCGCGGCCTGCCGTGCCGCCGGCGTCAACGTCAAGGAGGGCGGCACGTACCTCTGCATGGAAGGCCCCGCCTTCTCCACCAAGGCCGAATCCAACGTCTACCGCTCGTGGGGCATGGACGTCATCGGCATGACCAATCTCCAGGAAGCCAAACTCGCCCGCGAAGCCGAGATCTGCTATGTCACCGTGGCCATGGTGACCGACTATGATTGCTGGCACCCGGATCACGATGCCGTCACCGTCAACGACATCATCGCCCACCTCATGAAGAACGCGGAGAACGCCTGCAAGGTCGTCGCCGGCGCCGTCGCCGCCATGCCCGCCGCGCGCGCCTGCAAGTGCGGCAGCGCGCTTTCTCACGCCATCATCACCGATCGCAAGGCCGTGCCCGAGGCCACGCGTAAAAAGCTGGGGATCCTGATTGACAAGTACTTCGTGTGAGGAGTTAGCCCGCCAGGTTCTGGACGAGTGCATCGCCGGCCGCGCACCGGCGCGCCTGCCCGCGCAACTGCTCGGCGAGGACTGCGCCCGCGCCCTTTTCGGCATCCTCGTCGAAGGCCTCGCGGACCGCTTCGAGCCCACGCTCTGCGACGTCTACGCCCGGCTGTTCTCCGCCGCGCTCCCCGGCGCCGATCTGGAGCGCTACCTGCGGGTGCGCGAGCCTCGCCCCGTCGAGTGCGACCCGCGCCGCGTCTTCGTCCTCTCGCGCGTCACTCTCGGCGCCGATATCGCGGTCACCAGCGTCCTGCTCGACGCCGCCCGGCGCCGCTTCCCGGATGCCGCCATTCTGTTCGCCGGCCCGCGCAAGAATTTCGAGCTCTTCGCCGCCGATCCCCGCCTCGCCCACGCGCCCGTCGATTACCCACGCGGCGCTCTCGGCGCGCGCCTCGCCGCCGCCCGCGATCTGGCCGCCCTCGTCGAGCCCGGCGATCTCGTGATCGATCCCGACAGCCGCCTCACGCAACTCGGCCTCCTTCCCATCGGCGGCGAGCGCCAGTATCACCTCTTCGAAAGCCGCGGGTTCGGCGCGGACTCCGCCGATGCCCTCCCCACTCTCGCCGCGCGGTGGGCCGCCATCACCTTCGGCGTGCCCGATGCCAGACCGTACCTCGCGCTGCGCTCCGAAACCGTCCCGTTGCCCGCGCGCTACATCGCCGTCAGTCTCGGCGTCGGCGAGAACCCCGCCAAGCGTCTTCCCGGCTCGTTCGAGGCCGATCTCCTCGCCACCCTCGGCTCGCGCCTGCCGCTGGTGATCGACCGCGGAGCCGGCGGCGAAGAGCGCGCCCGCGTCGAAAGCGCCGCCGCCGCTGCCGGCATCGCGCCCACCTGGTGGGACGGCTCCTTCGCCGGCTTCGCTTCCATCGTCTCCCGCGCCGGCCTCTACGCCGGTTACGATTCCGCCGGACAGCACGCCGCCGCGGCCGCGGGCGTGCCGCTCATCAGCGTATTTGCCGGCTTCCCCGCCCCGCGCATGTTCGACCGCTGGCGCCCCGTCTCCCCCGGCGCCACCGTCATCCGCTGCGACCCGCCCGATCCCGCCGCCGCCCTCGCCGCCGTGCGCGCCGCGCTCTGACTCTTGCGCGTCCGAACGCGGGACGCCTTCCCCGCCGCGCGCATGTTCGACCGCTGGCGCCGGCGTCTCCCCCGGCGCTCCCGTTATCCGCTGCGAGCCGCCCGATCCCGCCGCGTTGCGCGCCGCCGTGCGCGCCGCGCTCTGACTCTTGCGCGTCCGAACGCGCATAATAGATCTCTGGCGCATTCCACGGGAGGTGAAGCGTGAAGCGGTTCCTCGGATTTCTGGCAGCGGCCGTACTCTCCGCCGCCGCGGTGCCGGAGAAGTTCGCTCCGGCGCCCTATGAGTCGCAGCACATCGGCGGCATGCTCGGCGAGCGCATGCGCGTCAACCTCGAGGGCCGCCTCCTTCACGTCGATGAAGCCCGCCTCCTGCGCGGCTTCGAACAGCCCCCCGGCGAACAGGCTTGGATCGGCGAGCACGCCGGCAAGTATCTCGACGCCGCCTGCAACACCTGGCGCTTCACCCACGATCCGCGACTCAAGGAGCAGATGGACCGCATCGCGCGCGCCCTGATGCAGTCCCAGCACGCCGACGGCTACCTCGGCACCTACGCCGACGACAAGCGCTGGACCGCTTGGGACGTCTGGGTCCACAAGTACGACCTCATCGGCTTGCTCAACTACCACGAAACCACCGGCGACCCGCGCGCGCTCCAGGTTGCCCGCGGCATCGGCGATCTGCTGGTCCGCACCTTCGGCACCGCGCCCGGACAGCGCGACCTCATCGCCGCCAGCACGCACATTGGAATGGCCGCGTCCAGCGTACTCGAACCGATGGTCACCCTCTACCGGCAGACCGGCGACCAGCGCTACCTCGCCTTCTGTTGGTACATCGTCCACTCCTGGGACCAGCCCAACGGTCCCAAGATCCTCGCTTCCCTGCGCGGCACCGGCAGCGTCTTCAAGACCGCCAACGCCAAAGCGTACGAAATGATGAGCGACCTCATCGGCGTGGTCGAACTCTACCGCGTTACCGGCGACGAATCGCTCCTCCCGCCGGTGCTCGCCGCCTGGCACGATATCCGCGACCGCCGCCTCTATATCACCGGCACCGCCAGTTCCAAGGAGCATTTTCAGGACGACCACGTGCTCCCCGGCGGCGACACGGACGACGTCGGTGAAGGCTGCGCCACCGTCACCTGGCTGCAACTCACCTGGCGCCTCTTCAAACTCACCGGCGGGGCCGAATACGCCGGCGAGATGGAGCGCACCGTCTACAACCAGTTGCTCGGCGCGCAGGACCCGCACAACGGCAACATCTGCTACTTCACGCCCCTCAACGGCGCCAAGAAACCCACGCCGGGAATCAACTGCTGCGTCTCCAGCGAGCCGCGCGGCATCTCTCTGATCCCGCAAATCGCCTGGGGCTCCACGGAACGCGGTCCCGCAATCGTCCTCTACACGCCCGGCGATTTTGAGACACCCTTCGCGAAGATCGCCTCCTCCACCGGCTTCCCCGCCGATGGCAGCGTCCGCCTGACCATCCAGCAGCCCAAACGCCGCCACTTCACATTGCAACTGCGTGTCCCCCGCTGGACCGGCGCCTTCACCGCGACCGTGGGCAAGCGTGTCTTCCGCGGCGAGCCGGGATCCTGGCTGGCGATTGAGCGCGATTGGAAGCCCGGCGATACCGTCGCCATCGCGATCGAAATGACCGTGCACGTGCTGCCCGGCGGGCGAAGCTACCCCGATTCCGTCGCCATCCAGCGGGGCCCCGAGGTACTCGCCGCCGAAGACAGCCTGAACCCAGGCGGCGTCACCTCGCCCGGCGCGCCGCCGCTCGCGCTCAAGACGCTCCCGCCGCCCGCCGGGTGGAGCGGCACGCAGGTCTACTCCGCCGGATCCCTGACGCTGGTTCCCTTCGCCGACGCCATCGCGATGAAGGTCTGGCTGCCCGCGCGGTGAACACCGCAAAAAGAAAGCTTCGTCCTGGGAATTCGTGGGTAACTGGCTCAGCGCTGCGCTTGATTGAGGAAGCGATAGAGT
>JBBIQR010000024.1:0-12033 GCA_037442245.1 Candidatus Solibacter sp.
CCGTCGCGGCGGCGGAAGCGGAATTCGCGGGGGCTGCGGTCGCCGTGTTTGCGCGCTTCGAAAGTCCGCCGGGCGCGGTCCACCTCTTCGGAATCGAGGAAATCCGCGAACGGGCGGCCGGTCATTTCGTCCGGAGTGTAGCCCAGGATGTCCGCCATGCGGGCATTGACGAATGTGGTGCGCCCCTCGGTGTCGGTGATCCAGATGCCCTCGGCGGCGATCTCGACCATCCGGCGGAATCGTTCCTCGCTATGGCGCAGAGCCCGTTCGGAGAGTTTCTGTTGGGTGACGTCCTGCACGACCGCGACGATGCCGCGCACCGCGCCGTCAGGCCCGCGCTCGGGCACGTAAGTCGCCAGAACATCGCGCGTGCGTCCGGCGAAGGTGGCGGTATGCTCGAGGGTCACCTCTTCTCCGCGAAAGGCGCGCTCCAGGTAGGGGCGAATGCGTGCGAAGACCTCCGGCCCGACCATCTCGGCGACCGGCCGTCCGGTGATCGAGGCAATCGGCAGTTGATACCAGTCTTCATAACCGCGGTTGTTGAACCGGTAGCAGAAATCGCGGTCGAGGTAAGAGACCAGCCCGGGCATTCCGTCGATGGTGAGGCGCAGCAGGCGCTCCTGGCGGCTGAGTTCTTCGAGGAACTGCTTGCGCTCGGTGACGTCGCTCATCACCAGGGTTGCGCCCAGAACTTCTCCATCGGGCTGGCGCAGGGGATGAACGCTGATGAGCCAGTCGCGGGCGGCGCCGGAAAGCGCCGGGGTGGCGGCGCGCGCCTCGAACTCAGTCACCGCCTCGCCGGTAGCGAAGGCGCGGCGGCAGGCTTCTTCGACCGGCGCGGCGAGTTCCGGGGCGATCTGGCCGATCGGTTTGCCGGCGTGCTCGGCCGCCGCCCGGCCGTTCATCTGGGCGAGCCGTTCATTCACCCGCACGTAGCGCAGGTCCGGACCCACGAAGCCGAGCCCGATCGGGGCGGTGGCGTAGAAGCGCTCCAATTGCACGAGTTGTGCGTCAGCCACGGCGATCTGCCGGCGATGCGTTTCCTCGGCGCGCTTGGCCGCGCTGATATCGGTGTAGATGCTGAGGATGCCGGTGACCTCCCCGTCGGCCGCGCGGACGGGAGCGGTGCTCACGGTGAGATCGAGCGGGGCGCCATCCCGGCGCATCCGCCGGATGTGGCGTCCGGTGAATCCGGCGCCTTCCAGGTCGTGGCGGCGCATCTCGCGGTGCTCTTCCAGCCGGTCCGCGGGAATGAACGGCAACTGGCGCCCGACCACCTCCGCCGCGCACCAGCCGAAGAGGGTTTCGGCGGCCCGGTTCCAGAACAACACCTTCCCATCGGCGGCAAGGACCACGCTGGCGGCGGGCGAATCGCGAAGCGCGTCCGCAAAGAAGGTAAAATCCAGTGGCGCCCCTGGGCTCGGCATCTTAGTTACTCGTGTTCTATTTTAGACCCTGAACTTACCCGCGTGCGCGCCAATCCTGTTCCAACATTCCCCACACGACCAGGTCCAGCCACCGGCCGTTGACCCATTCCGCTTCCCGGATCACGCCTTCGCGGCGGAAACCAAGGCGCCGCGGAATCGCGCAACTCCGGCGATTGCGGGTGCCGCACTGAACGGTCACGCGGTGCAGGCCGGTTTCATCGAACAGGTAATCCAGCAGACTCTCGCAGGCGCGGGTCATGATCCCTTTTCCCTGGCAGGACGCGGCCAGCCAGTATCCCACGCTGCACCGGCGGTTGGGCCAGTCGATCGGGTGGCAGCCGATGCTGCCCACGATGCGCCCGTCGAGGCGGAGCGCCGCCTGCGGCCCCTGGCGGGCGGCGAACTGCCCGCGGACGCGCTCGATGAAGCGGCGCAGATCCGCCGGCGAGTGGGTGACGTCCACCCACGGCAGCCACTGGCGAAGGTACTCGCGGTTGGCTTCGACCACGCCAAAGAGTTCCTCAGCGTCGGCGGGATCGAAGAGCCGCATCTCCAGCCCGGGCGATACCTCGCGGACGAACATGGGCAGCGCTATCTCCCGGACGCCTGCGCGGGGTGCACGGTGGGGGTGATGGCGGGCAACTCCATCGTTTCCGGCTGCGCGGCGTAGCCCGCGAGGCCGGTCTTGAGCGATTCCATGGCGGCTTGGGGATCGTCCACGAATTCGAACAGCTTGAGGTCCTCCACGGAGATGACTCCGTATTTCACCAGCGCGTCGAAGTTGACGATCTCCTTCCAGTAACTGGTGCCGTAGAGGAGGATGGTCATCTTCTTAGCCAGCTTACCGGTCTGAGTCAGGGTAAGGAGTTCCATCAGTTCATCCATGGTTCCGAAGCCGCCGGGAAAGACCACCAGCGCCTTGGCCAGATAGGCGAACCAGAACTTGCGCATGAAGAAGTAATGGAATTCAAAACTCAGCTCGGGCGTGATGTAGGGGTTGGGATACTGCTCGAAGGGCAGGCCGATGTTCAGCCCCACGGTTTTGCCGCCGGCATCGTGCGCGCCGCGATTTGCCGCCTCCATGATGCCGGGTCCGCCGCCGGAGCAGACCACGAAACGGTGGGCGCTGTTGACAAGCTGGTTGGACCACTCGGTGAGCAGGCGGGCGAGGGTGCGCGCCTCGCCGTAGTAGCGCGAGAGCGGTCCATCGTTTTCGCGTATCCGCGCCGAACCGAAGAAGACCACGGTGTCGCGCAGTCTCTCGCGGCGGAAATGGCCCAACGGCTCCAGATACTCCGAGAGGATACGGATGGCGCGCGCCTCCGGGCTGTTCAGAAACTCCTCGTTCATATACGCGGCCGGGCGGCGGTCGCCGTGCGGGGGCAGGGGATTACTCATGGGGCTTCAGCTCATCCACTTTCTTTTTGAGATCACGTACGGTTTTGAGCAGTTCGGGCAGTTTGGAATACGCCGTGACCGCGCGCAGCCACTCGCTGGCGGCGAAGGCGGGGGAACCGGAGATGCGCGCGCCGGCATCCACGTCGCCGCCGATGCCGCTCTGCGCGTAGACTACCGCCCCTTCATGCACGGTGAGGTGTCCGCTGGAGCCCACCTGTCCGGCGAGCACCACGTTCTTTTCGAGTACGGTGCTGCCGGCCAGACCGGTCTGCGCGCAGATGATGTTATCCTCGCCGACCACGCAGGCGTGGCCCACCTGTACCAGGCTGTCGATCTTGGCGCCGCGTTTGACGCGGGTCTCGCCGACGGTGGCGCGGTCGATCGAAGTCAGGGTCTGGATTTCGACATCGTCCTCGATTACGGTGACGCCGGATTGCACGATCTTGTACTGGACGCCGTCCGCGCGCCGGGCGAAGCCGAACCCATCGCCGCCGACCACCACCGAGTTCTGCAGGATCACGCGGTCGCCGATGCGGCAGTATTCGCGGACCGCGGCGTGCGAGTGGGCCAGGAAATCGTCGCCGATTTCGGCGCCCTCGTAGATGACGACATGCGGATGCAGCACGGCGTTGCGCCCGATGCGCGCGCGTTCCCCGACCACCGCGAACGGGCCGATGGAGGCGTTCTCCCCGACCACGGCGGTCGGGGCGACATGGGCCAGCGGATGGATGCCCGGCGCCGGGCGCGGCGGACGGTAGAACAGTTCGAGAGCGCGCGCGAAATCGAGGTACGGGTTGTCCGAAACCAGGCACGGGATCTCGATCCCCCGCACGCCTTCGGACACCAGGATGGCGCCGGCGCGGGTGTGTTTCACCTTGGGTGCGTACTTGGGGTTGGCCAGGAAAGTAAGCTGATCCGGACCGGCATGTTCCATGCCGGCGACGCCGCGGATCTCCAACTCTCCATCGCCCTCGAGGCGGCAGCCGAGGGCGCCGGCAATCTCGCGAAGCTTCTTCATTTTCGGCCACTCCAGCGTACCGCAGCGCGCCAGGTTCCGCGCTACCGGCCCATCTGCGCGCGAATCATCCTGCCCCAGAGGGCGTTGCTCAGTTCCTCTTCGTCGTCCGGGTCCACCGGGGTCACCTGAAGGTGCACTCCCGCCATCTCGTCTTTCGTTCCGGGACCGTAGCGCACACGCGCCGGAGGCTGGTTGGGATTGCGCGGGTTGGACGCGCTGTTGTCGTAGGTGAACTCCATCTCGATCCGCGAGTCGGCCGGCAGGCGGATGGGTGCGGCGTAGCGGTACTGCTGCTGCCAGTTGAAGTCCCAATCGGGGATGAGCAGCAGCGTGCGGCGCGCGCCATCGGGCAAAACGGCGTAGACGTACATGCGGCGGCAGACGTAGTGCGCGTGAGGGATGACGCCGATGGCGTCGACCTCCACCGGCACGGTGAAGTGATCGGTGACCTTATAGACGGCGTCGCCGGGCGGGATATCGATGCGGGCGGAGGTGAGCGGGATGTCCAGGATGCGGCGCTTGGGGGGCGTCGCGGTGAAGTAGACGGCGAGGCGGGTCCGGTCGGTTTCGGCGCGGCCGCTGGGGTGATAGTGGACCTGCAAAACCAGGTCGGCGTTGGCGTGGAGCAGTTCCGGGCTGCCGTCCGGAGTGACGAAGGGCAGCGCGCCGGGAGTCCATCCGCCGAGTCCGCGGGCGGGAAGAAATCCCGGCGTGCCGAAGCACGGGTAGCCGGCGCCGTGGTCGCGCTGCCGGGCGGTGCCGCTGACGTCCTGGAAGAGGATCACGTGATGCACCACCCTGGGATTGCCGGGGCGGATATCGAGGGCGCGAACCCAGTGCGCGCGCGGACTGGGCGCCGGGATGACGAAACACTGGTACAGATCCAGCCCCTCGGCGGGGACGGTGAAGGGCGCGGGCATTGCGGCTTCCAGGTCCGGACGGCCCAAGGCCCAGCCCTCGGGAAAGGCGGGCGGTTTCGGCGCCTCGTTCGGATTGCCGGCTGGCGCGCCGTCGGCCGCCCATTGCGCCAGCAGCGCAATCTCGCTCTGGCTCAGCTTCATTTCGTGCTGGAAGCGCGGCGCAACGGGCAGCCACGGCGGCATGTAGTGCTTTGCCGTCACGGTAGCGATCTGGCGGGCGTGCCGGGCCGCGTCGCCGTACGTCAGCAGCGGGAACGGTGCCACACCGCCGCCGTGATGGCAGGCGGCGCACTGCCGGTACAGGAGCGGGGCGATGTCGTGGGAGAAAGTCGGCGCCGCGGCGGCGGCGAAAAAAGCGGCGATGACAGCAGGGCCCAATCTGCTTTCAGCTTAACCCGGCGGACCCGCCGCCGATGCCGCGCGCACCCACGCGACCGCCTGCCCGACACAGGCGGCGGTGTCCAGCGTCTCCGTGTCCAGGATGCGGGCGCTTTCGTAACGGTAGCGGGCGGCGGCGTCACGGACGATTTCCGCGGTCAGGTCGGGACGCTCGGGGTCGAAGCCGCGGGCGGCCAGGCGCCGCGCCGCCTCTTCCGGCGAGACCCGGCACTCGATCCACACCGGAAGGAGGGGCGCCAGTTCGCGGCGGTCCTCTGCGTGGCCGTACGGGGCATCGAGGATGACGCCGGCTCCGGCCGCATGAAGCAACTCCGCGGCCATCAGCATGGCGCGATACGCCGCACGGCGGTCCGCGCGCGTGTGGGCCGCGCCCGGCAGGATGCGCTGCCGCGTCGCGTCCATCGAAAGGTGCGGAACGCCGAGACGGCGCGCCGCCTCCGCCGCAATCGTACTCTTACCGGAACAGGGAGGACCCGCGATCACGATCACCACGGCTTACTCGATCACCTTCTTCTTGCGGAACCAGTCGAGCAGGGCGTCGCGCAGCAGTCCGTGATCGGCGGGGAACTTCAGACCGGTGACGCGCAGGCTTTCCTCGGTGGCCTGGTTGGCGGCGGTAAAATCCGAGACCGCCAGCGTATAGGTGCGCTCGGGATCGATTTTGCGGCCGCCGAGCACAACCGCGGGGAGATCCTTGCCCTTGAACCTGCCGGAGACGAGCCGGTTATCGAACGGCATGATGTCCCAGATATTGCGCTCCTTCAACTGCCCCTGCGGGAGAACGTCGCGCACGCCGCCCAGATTCATGAAGGCGAAGTCGGCGCCGGTTTCCGCGCGCATCGCCCGTTCGATGAGGTCGCGCACTTCGGCCTTATTAAAGGCGCGTGCCGAGACGGCCAGCGGACGGTCCACGCGCGCGCTCACCTCGTCCTCCCAGTGCCGCACCTGTTGGGCGACGTCTTCGGCGGGCGGCAGGGCGGCCGAATCCACCGCGATCTTCTTCCAGTTCCAGGCGACCGGCGCTTTCTTCTTTGTATCCACTTTCAGTTCGAGGCGCCCCAGTTCCTGGGAGTAGCCGCGCACGCGCACCAGGATGCGTCCGCCTTCGTTGAGGGGTTGCGCCAGCCCATTGTGCATGTGGCCGCTCACGGTCACGGGAATCTCCGGCGCGTGGGCCAGGACGTCCAACTCTTCCTCCGGGGTGATATGCGCCAGCAGCACCACGATGTCGCTCTTGGCTTTCAACTCGCGGGCGTAGCGGCGCACGGTCTCCACCACCGGCAGAGCGTGCCATTCCTGGACGGTCTGCGGCGTGGTGAGGGTGTCCAGGGTCTGGGTCATCGCGCCGAGCACGGCGACGCGGAGCCCGTTCACCCGAAGGATCACGTAGGGCTCCTGCGTGAACAACTGTCCCCTGCCGCCCACCAGGTTGCAACTGACGATCGGGTAGCGGGCGGTCTGCAGGAACTTGCGGGTCTGCGGCCAGCCATAGTCGAAATCGTGATTCCCGAGCGTGGCGGCGTCGATGCCGAGCAGGTTGGCGATCTCGAACACGGGCAGCCCGTGGAAGATGGTGGAGACGGGCGTGCCCTGCGCCACGTCGCCGGCGTTGAGCAGCACGCAGTCCTGGCACCGGGCGCGCTCGCGGCGAATCGCCGAGGCCAGGTAGGCGAAGCCGCCGCGCTTGTTTTCAAGCGGCGAGAGGCGGGCGTGCAGATCGTTGACGTGCAGGATCGTGAGCGTGCGGATCTCGCCCGCCGCCAGGCCGCATACCAGCAGCAGGAGAGCGGCAAGCCGGCGCAAGGAGGGCACCATGAACTCGATTGTAGCCTCCGGTGATATATTCGTCCCATGGTTTTTCGCAAAGAGATGACCGTTCGCTGCGCTCTCGCCGTGGCGGGCGCGGCCGGGCTTTGGATCGCGTGGTCCCAACAGCCTCCGCGCCAACCGCTCACCATGGAGAAGGTGTCGGCCAACCTGTGGGTGATCGTGGGCAACGGCGGCAACGTGGCGGTGATGCCCACCAGCGAAGGCGTGGCCATTGTGGACGACAAGTTCGCGCTCGACGCGCCCGAAATCGTGGCCAAGGTGAAGACCATCTCGGATAAGCCCATCCGGTACGTGCTCAACACGCACCAGCACGGCGACCACACCGGGGGCAACGAGGCGATGCTCGCCTCAGGCGCCGAGGTGATCATCCAGAAGCAGGCCCGCGCCAACATGGTGGCGGGCAATCAGCCGGGACTGCCGCGCCTGACCTTCAGCGACGAGGAGCAGGTCTTCCTCGGCGGCAGGGAGATTGTGGCCAAACACTTCGGCCGCGGCCACACCAACGGGGACGCCATGGTCTACTTTCCCTCCGAACGGGTGCTGCACACCGGCGACCTCTACGTCTCCGGAGGCGCGCCGTTCTGCGACACTGCCAACGGCGGCTCCATCCGGGAATGGGACTCGACCGTGAGGAAGGCGCTGGCGCTCGATTTCGATACCGTCATCCCCGGACACGGCGCGGTGATGAAGAAGGCCGATCTGGAGAAGTGGGTGACCACGCTGGCGACGCTGCGCACGCGTGTGCAGGCTGCCTGCGCCGGCGGCGCCGCCGATGCCGCCAGGCGCATGGACTGGAGCGGATTGGGAATGAACGGGGGAGGCCTTTTCGATCGCGGCCTCCCCGGAATGTGCAAGGAACTGGCTCAGTAGGGCGGGCTACTTCTTGCGGAGCGTGATCTTTCCGTTGAGCGTGTAGAAGCTGGCGTCCACGCCGCCTCCGTTGATCGTGCCGCTGATGCTGCGGTCCATATCCACCCGGTATCTGCCGCCGGGACCGTCGTTCCGCGTGGTGATGGGGCCGGCCGCGAGCTTGATATCGAAATCGCTCCAGATCTCGCCGCGGTGCGTGCTGAGCTTCAGGTTGGCCTTCACATCCGCCGGCAGGGTCACGTCAATTCCTCCGTTCAGCGTGCTGAAGGAGATCGGTTTGGAGGGGTCCACGCGGTCCAACGCCGCCTTGATCCCGCCGTTCAACGAGTGCGCGACCACGGTGCCGGCGACGCCGTTCAGCGTGACGCTTCCGTTATTCGATTCGACGTCGATTTCGCCGCGCAACCCTTCGACAACGATCGAGCCGTTCGTGGATTTCGCGCTCAGCGACGTGTCGGCCGGGACCGAGATCACCAGGCTGCGGTCGCCCACGGGACCGGAACGTACCGTAATCACGTTGTCCTGCTCCTCCACGGTGAGGCCGCGCGGCAGGTCGATGCGATGCATGCCGCCGGTTTCGGCGCGCCCGGCTCCGTGCCGCGTGGCGCGGGCGGTCTCCACGATCACATCCTGGCCCGCATAAGCCTTCACCGTCAGGGAGGCGTTGGTCATCTTCACGTCCACCTTCCGTGGACGCGCGGTGTTGCGCGCCGGGACCACCACGCGTTCGCCCGTTTCCTGCGCGACGGCAGCCGGGCACACCGTCAGAACCATGCCCATCAGGGCGATCAGCGATTTCATTGTCGTTTCCTCGTTACCGCTTCCTCACTTCGAGTGCAGGCGGATGGATCCATTCAGGGTTTGGAACTTCAACTCCGGTCCGCCGCTGCCGGCGCGGCCGGCGATGGAACGTCCGCCGCGATACAGGCGCTTGCCGCTACCGAGGTTCCCGGAAACCGTGATCGGGCGCGCAGTCACCTCGAAGTCCGTGTAAACCGCGCCGTTGAGCCGGTCGATGTCCAGGTCGGCGTTCAGCCCTGGCTGGAACCACACCTCGATCGAGCCGTTCAGCGTCTTGAAGCTGACCGGACGGGTGGGGTTGCGGGCGAACGTCACGCTGACCTTGCCGTTCAGGGTGTGGATCGAACCCACCCCGGAGACGCCTTCCATGACGATGCCGCCATTCAGCCCGCCGATGTCGTAATCGCCGGTGGTGTTCTTCACCTGGATGTCGCCGCCGTTGATCGTCTTGAGCGAGAGTTCCGTGTCGAAGGGAACCTGCACGTCGATATCGAACACCACGCGGTAGCCGTAAAAGTCGTCGCCGCGGTAGTGGACGCCGCTGCCGTCGCGGAAGGGACCGTCCACGTAGATGCGGGCGAGATTGCCCTGCTGGGAAAGATCGAGCTTGACGTCGCGTTTGGCGTCCGCCACGGCCTCGTTCGAATCGGCGAGGATGTGCTTCTCCACCGCGACCTGCGCCTGCGAGCCGTTGTAGCCGGTGACGTGGACGAATCCGGTGACGTTGTCCACCAGCAGCTTCTTCGCACCCGATCCGCGGGAGAGATCGAAGGTGTGGCGGATGGTGTCCTTCTCGTCCAGTTTCCAGTCGCGGCCCCAGTGGCGCTGCGCCAACAGGGGAGCGGCCGCCAGCACGATCCAGATCATCGCTTTCATTGCATCCCTCCCAATTTGGATAACGCCCACGCGGCGCGCTGCCGGACGGCATCGTCGATTCCCGCGCCCTGCGCGAACCGGGCCATGGCCGGCGCGGCGCCGCGGGCATGGACCTCTACCAGCATGTCGATCAGGGCAACCTGCACGAGCGGCGACTCCTGCACGCCGATCGAGTCCACCATGGCGCGGACCACTTCCGGGTTGCCGGTGAACTTCTGGAGCGCATCCACCGCGCTGAGCCGGACGTTGACGTTGGAATCGTGGTTCACGGTGAAGAGCAGCGCCTGCTCCACCTGCGGATCGGGCTGCGCGATCTGCTCGCTATAACTGACGCCGCGCAACCGCGCGCCGGGAGACTGCTGCTGGAGCATGGTGAGGGCGATGAGTTGGCGCAGGCTTTCCACCTGGCCGCGCAACTGCGCGATCTCCGGCGTTTCGCGCGGCGGCAGGCCGGCAAAACGGCCGGCGAAGATGCCGGCGATCAGCAGGCCCGCGGCCATCGCCGCCTGCCATACCGGCCGGGTGAACCACAGCGCGCGACGCGGCGGTTTTTCGGCGGCCGCGCCCATCCCGGCGCGGTAGCCTTCGAGAGCGGCAAGGAAGCGGGCCTTGGCGATGGGGTCCGGCGCTTCTTCCTGCGCGGGTTTCAGGGAATCCATGGCACGCCACACGGCATTCAACTCCGCCACCTCGTTCCGGCACCGGGCGCAGGAGTCGAGGTGTTCCAGCAATTTTTCCCGCGCCGGCGGGCTCATGTGCCCGGCCAGGCATTCGGGAATCTGTTCACGAAAACGCTCGCAATTCATGATGCGCGCTCCCCACTCAGTGCGAAGAACCGGTCGCTCAACTCGCGCATGGCCCGGTAGACCCGCACTTTCACCGTGCCGGCCTCGATCTTGAGGACGGCGGCGATCTCGTCGTACTTCATGTCCAGGAAGCGGCTGAGCACCAGCACTTCCCGCTTGTCGCCGGGCAGCGCCGCCAGCGCGCGGCGCAGGAGCACGGCCTCCTGCTGCTTCTGGTACTCCCGTTCCGGCGACGGTAGATTGCCGCGGATCTCGGAAGCCTCCTCGGGCAGGGCCACCTCGGTCCTGCGCCGCGCGATGTGGTCGGCGTATACGTTGCGGCCGATCTGGTAGAGCCAGGCCCGGAAACTCGCTCCCGCCTGGTACGAGTGGCGGTATTTGAGCACGCGAAAGAACGTGTCCTGGGCCAGATCGTCGGCCAGCGTCCGGTTGCCGGTCAAGCCGGCGAAGTAACGGACCAGGGCGGGTTGATGGCGGTCGAAGAGCGTTTCCAGACGCCCCACGTCGCCCGCCCGGACCTCGGTCATGATGGCTTCGTCGTCCAGCATGTGTTGTTTTCCAATCTGAAATACTGCCCGCGGAGGAAAAGGTTACGCGCAAAAGCGCCGGGTGGCAATCGGGATTCACACCTGTGGCCGGGCGGCACATTTCAAGTTGCGCCCGCTTTGAGGCAAAATGGTAGGGTAACCCAACAATCCAACCAGAGGCGTACGTGAATAGAACTCGAAGCGGAATACTGTGTCTCGCGCTGATGTGGACCTTCGCGTCCTTTGCCCAGGACGCGCCTCCGGGGCAGCAACCGCCCCCCGGGCAGCAGCCGCCTCCGGGGCAGCAGCAGCCTTCGGCCCAGACGCAGCCTTCCGGGGATCAGCAGACTCCGGGCGGGATTATGCGGGTGCCGCCGCCGCCGCCGAAGGTGATCGACGTGCGCCAGCCGGGGGAGAAGGGCTGGTTCATCGGCGTGACCGGGTGGGTGCCGGTGGGCAACACGTACATGGACAAGGGTCTGCAGGCGGCTTTCCTGGGCAACAGCGCGTTTCACTTTCCGGGCCAGAGCAAGGGGCAGGTGGGCGGCGAATTCGGTATGGCGGTGGGGCAGCACAACCTGCTGCGCCTGTCCTATATGACGGCGCGCGCCGCCGGCACCACCAACGCACCCAACGACCTGGTGCTCTATAGCCAGGGGTATCCGTCAGGGACCCAACTGGCGACGGCCTACAAGCTCTCCGACTACAAGATTTCCTACGAGTACCTGACGTGGCCGTTTCCCGTGGGCACCAGCCACTTCCGTCTGGTGACGTTGTGGCAGGTGCAGTACATCACGATGAAGACCCACTATGACGCGCCGGTGCTGTCGAATACCCCGAACAGCGTGGGGAACCTGATTTCCTACTCCACGGCCGGGTCGAAGTCCTTCTTCTCGCCGACGTTCGGGCTGGGCGTGCGCGACTACGTGAAGGGGAACTTCCGGCTGGAGGCCAATGCCAGCGGCTTCTACCTGCCGCACCACTTCAATATCTGGGACGCCGACGCGTCGGTCAACTACCGGATCGGCAAGATCGAAGTCGGCGCGGGCGGACGCGCGCTGCACTTCCACACCTCGGCCAACAGCGACTACTACCACTGGGGCATGTTCGGCGGCGCGTTCGTGGCGATCCGCTGGTACGCGGAATAGGTTCCAGCCCGCA
>JBBIQR010000024.1:12133-30111 GCA_037442245.1 Candidatus Solibacter sp.
TTCGGCGGCGCGTTCGTGGCGATCCGCTGGTACGCGGAATAGGTTCCAGCCCGCAGCTTCAGCGTTCAGCCTGGCGGGATGCGACTTTCGAGGCGAGAGCCGACAGTTAGGTCGGCCTGTTGTGGACCGCGCCGATTCAAGAGCTGACCGCTGACGGCTTATGGCTGACCGCTGACCGCGGAAAGCTCCCGTTAGGGCTCGCCGGTTCCGCTGGACGCGACTTCGCGATCGATGTCCCGCATGACTTCGGGGGACCTGTCGGAATGCAGGTCCTGCGAAAGGCGCCGCAGAGCCACTCCGACAATGTCGCGATGGTGCACCTTGGCTCCGGGACCTCTGCCGCTGATCTCGAGCCAGAGTTTGTGCACCAGGTCGATGTCCTCCGGCCACAGGCGCGGCGGATGCGGACCGAGGTTGAAGAAGACCACGTCCTTCTGGTTTTCGAGCACGAGTTCCAGCGAGATGGACGGGCGCGGTTCGGGTAGTTTCTCCCAGTACGCGCCTACCGCGGCGCCCTGTTCGGCGGCGGTGAGTTTGGGCGACAGACCCATCACAATGCGCGAGGATTGCAGGCGCGCGGCGGTCTGGACCACCGCGTCGTAAGGATCGGTGCCGGGCACGACCATGAGTTCGACGTGCTTGCCGGCTTTCTCGGCCAGCGTGACGACTTTGGTGAAGACGTCGGTTTCGGCGTCGGCGAACATCTGTTCGGGCGACAGACCGTGTTCGCCGGAGCCGGCTTTGAGCGAGCGCACCGAGAGCACCACGATATCCATTTTGCGCGTGTCGGTTTTGCGCAGGATGCGGTCGAGGTGCTGCAGGCGGTTGGGGTTGCGGACCGCGACCAGGATATTGCCGGGGCGCACGTTCACCATTTCGCGATTGACATCGGAGCGCGGGTCGAGGTTGAACTTCTCCGGTTCCTGCCCCTGCCGTTTCCGGTTGCGCTTGTTGTACAGTTCGCTGCCCTCGAACACCACGAAGAACGCGATGGTGAAGGCCAGTCCGCTGATGGTGGCCACCCGCTTGGTGAAGACGTTGACGATGGCCAGCAGGAAGAGCGCGGTGGTGATGAGGGTGAGGCCGAGCGGGAACTCGCGGCCGGCGATGGTGAAATTCAGCGGCACTTTCCATTCGCGGTTCTGCGGCTGCTTGTAGCGCAGCACGAGCACGCTGAGCGCCTTCATGGAGAAGCTCCACACGACGCCGAATGCGTAGGCTTCGCCGAGCAGCGTGATGTCGCCCATGGTGATGAAGATGGTGAACAACTGCATCAGCACGACGGTGTTGATCAGGCGCGAGGTGGTGCCGTAGCGCTTGTGCGGATGGCGGAACCAATCCGGCAGGACGCCGTCTTCGGCGACGCGGTTGAGCACGCCGTTGGAGCCGATGATGGCGGTGTTCACGGCGCCGGAGAGAATCAGCGTGCCCACCAGCACGACGAACCCGTGGAACAGCAGCTTGACCGGGGTGGGACCGATCAGGTACATGGAGAGCCCGCCGATCAGGTTGTCGAGGAAGTTCTTGCGGTCGGCGTCGGGGATGATCATGACCGCGAAGAAGGAAACCAGCGAGGTGAACAGCATGCTGTAGAGGAAGATCACCGTGCCGGCGCGCTCCAGGTTCTTGAGCTTGGGGTGCGCGATTTCGCGGTAGACCTGGGCCATGGTTTCAAAGCCGCTCATGGCCAGCAGGGAGTGGCCGAGTCCGATCATGATGGCGATGGCGGTAATGGAAGGCGCGAGCGTGCCTTTCAGCCAGCCGAGGGACTCGTCGTTGAAATGGATGTTCTGCAGGGTCGGCAGCGGGACCGGCTGATAGCCGTTTTTGAGAATCGTCGCCAGGCACCAGCCGACCAGCAGGACCACCATTACGGTCGTCACCTGCATGATGCGCAGCGCCTTCTCGCTGGATTCGTGGATCCCGATGATGTTCTGCCACCAGAAGTAGACCGTGACGGCGGCGGCGAAGGCCGCGGCGAAATGAGGCGGGCTCACATGCATGGCGCCGATGTGCAGGTAGACGCCGACTTCATTGATCAATCCGCCCAGGTACAGGCCCGCGCTGACGCCGCTGATGGGTCCGGTGAGGACGTAGTCGAACATCAGCGCCGAGACCGAGAACTTCGCCAGGGTTGCGCCCATGGCCTCGTGCACCACGCGGTACACGCCGCCGCGCACGAACATCGAACAGCTTTCGAGGTAGATGGCGCGGACCGCGTAGGAGAACAGCATGATCGAGAGGATGAACCACGGCGCCGCCTTGCCGACCGCGGTTTCGGCGATGCCGCCCACGTAGTAGGCGCTGGAGGCGAGGTCGCTGAGCACGATGGCAGCCGCCCGCCAGAAGGAAATGAAAGACAGCATGACGGTGGTCGCCACCACGACCTTGACCGTCCCCGGACGCTGCCCGGCAGTCACGAACGCCCTCCTGGAAACACGGCGCGAGCGGAGGATTGCGCCCTGAAGAACCGGGTTCCCCGCCATAGTGCGAAGTTCAGCATGGTTATATTATGAAGCATGGAGGCCGAAGCGCTTGCGCGCCACGTGATCGGGCGGTTGCGCGCCGGCGGGCACCAGGCGTACCTGGTCGGCGGGTGCGTGCGCGACCTGCTGCTGAAGACCACTCCGAAGGACTTCGACATCGCGACCGACGCGCGTCCGGACCGGATCATGGATCTCTTTCCCCGGTCCAGCCGCGTGGGGGCGCATTTCGGCGTGGTGCTGGTGCGCGATTACTTCGAGCAGGTCGAGGTGGCCACCTTCCGCAGCGACCACGATTACCTGGACGGCCGGCATCCCGAGCAGGTGCGCTTCGAGAACGATCCGCGGGAGGACGTCCTGCGGCGCGATTTCACCATCAACGGCCTGATGATGGACCCCTCCGACGGGACCGTGCTGGATTACGTGGAGGGGCGGCGCGATCTGGAGCGCGGCCTGATTCGCGCGATCGGCGACCCCTTGCAGCGCTTCCGCGAAGATCATCTGCGGCTGCTGCGGGGGGTGCGCTTCGCGGCGCGATTCGGCTTCCCGATCGAAGCGCCCACGTTCGACGCCATCCGCCGGGACCACGAACTGATCCTGAAGGTTTCCACCGAGCGGGTGCGCGACGAACTGGTCCGCATCCTCACCGAGGGTGGCGCGCGCCGGGGCTTCGAACTGCTGGACGAAAGCGGCATGTTGGCGGTCCTGCTGCCGGAAATCGCGGCCATGAAGGGCGTAGCGCAGCCGCCCGAGTACCACCCCGAAGGCGACGTCTGGACCCACACTCTGTGCCTGCTCGAGAAACTGCCGGCGGGAGTTTCGGCGACGCTGGCGCTGGGGGCGCTGCTGCACGACGTGGGCAAGCCGGCGACCTTCCGGGTGGCCGGACGCATCCGCTTCGACGGGCACGTGGAGGAGGGCGTGCAGATCGCCAACGGCATCCTCAACCGGCTGCGCTTTTCGCGCTGGGAGATCGAGCAGGTGGAGGCGCTGATCGCCAATCACATGAAGTTCAAGGACGTGCACCGCATGAAGGAAAGCACGCTCAAACGCTTCCTGCGCATGCCGGATTTCGCCGAGCACCTGGAGTTGCACCGTCTGGACGCGCTGAGCAGCAACGGCAACCTGGAGAATTACGAACTGGCGAAGGGGCGGCTCGCCGAATACCGCGAAGAGCAGCTTAAGCCCGAGCCCCTGCTCACCGGGACCGATCTGATCGCGCAGGGCTACGAGCCGGGGCCGGTGTTCACCGCGATTCTGAGGGTGGTGGAGGATGCGCAACTGGAAGGCCGCATCACCAGCTACGACCAGGCGCTCGAGCTGGTGCGGGAGCAGTTTCCGCGGTAGGCGTGCGCGCGCCGGCGTCCACCTGCTATATTTCTAAAGCCGCCATGTCCGACAGCAACCCGCTTGACCGCCTGGACCTCCAGGAGTTGCTCTGGCTCACCGCCATCCTGAAGGACGCCTGCCGCGAGCGTCTGGAGAAGAACCTGGTCAGCCAGGCTTTCGAGGAGCGGTTGTACAAGCGCGGGGCGGTGGAAGGGCGGCTGGACCCGCGTCCGTTTCTGAAGATCTGGGAGCCGCGCTACCGCAAATTCCTCCAAATCGCCCAGGAGTTGCATCAGCAACTGGAAGGCGAGGAGGCGCGTGCGGCGGCGGAGAGCCTGCGGGCGCAGTTCGCGCCGGAGCCGGTCCGCCGGCACGGTCCGGCGTCTTCGCAAGTTATGATTGAGGAGAATGCCGCTCCTTCTCGACGGAAATCGCGTTCGCGATGAAATCAAGAGCGAACTGAAGCCGCGCGTCGCCGCCCTCATCGGAAAAGGCCGTCCGCCGGGGCTGGCGGTGGTCCTGGTGGGGCACGATCCGGCCAGCGCGATTTACGTGCGCAATAAGATCAAGACCTGCCACGACCTGGGGATTTACTCCGAATCCATAACCCCGCCGGATACCATTACGACCGCGGAACTGCTGGCGGTGGTGGAGCGGCTGAACACGCGCGAGGAGATCGACGGCATCCTGGTGCAGCTTCCGCTGCCGCGCCAGGTGGACGCCAAGCGCATCCTGCTGGCGATCGATCCAGGCAAGGACGTGGACGGATTCCATCCGTTCAACGTGGGCGCGCTGGTGGCGGGCCTTCCGGCGCCGCGGGCATGCACGCCCGCCGGGATCATCGAGCTGCTGAAGCGGCACGGCATCGGAATCGCCGGCAAGCGGGCGGTAGTAGTGGGGCGCAGCGATATCGTCGGCAAGCCGGCGGCGATGCTGCTCCTGCACGAGCACGCCACCGTGACCATCTGCCATTCGAAGACTCCGGACCTGCCCGCGGTGTGCCGCGAGGCGGATATCCTGGTGGCGGCGATCGGGCGGGCGGCGATGCTTACCGCGGACTACATCCGGCCGGGCGCGGCGGTGGTGGATGTGGGAACCAATCACATCTCGGACCGGGAGCAGGCGGCGCGGATCTTCCGCAACTCGCCGGAACGGATGGCGGCGTTCGATAAAAAGGGCAGCGCCCTGGTGGGCGACGTGGACCCGGTGGACGTGGTGGAGTGCGCCGGGGCCTATAGTCCGGTGCCGGGCGGCGTGGGACCGCTCACCATCGCGATGCTGATGATGAATACCGTGGCGGCGGCGGAGCGCCATATGGCCGCGCGGCAGGCATGTTGAGAGTCGGGCTGACCGGGGGGTTGGCCTGCGGGAAGAGCTTTGCCGGAGAGGCGCTGCGCGACATGGGCTGCCTGCTGATCCAGGCCGACGCCTTGGGGCACGAGGCCCTCCTGCCCGGCGGCGCCGCCTACCCGGGGGTGCTCGCCGAGTTCGGCCGCGAGATCCTCACCGGCGACGGCACCATCGATCGTAAGGCTCTGGCGGGGCTGGTGTTCGGCGATGCGGACCGGTTGGCGCGGCTGAACGCGCTGGTGCATCCGGCGGTGGTGCGGCGGGAAGAACAGTTGATCGGGGAGTTCGCGCGGCGGGAACCGGACGGGATCGCGGTGGTGGAGGCGGCGATCCTGATCGAAACCGGCAGCTACCGGCGCTTCGACAAACTGATCCTGGTAACCTGCACGGAGGAGCAGCAGGTCGAGCGGGCGATGCGGCGCGAAGGGGCGGAGGAAGGCGACATCCGGGCGCGCATCGGCCGGCAGATGCCATTGGAGGAGAAACGGAAATACGCCGATTTCGTCATAGATACATCGGGGGCGAAAGAGGATACTCTCCGGCAGACCCGGGAAGTCTACGAGAAATTACGGAGAAATCAGTCATGAGAGTGCTGCGACCGTTCCTGTGGGCCGTCGTCCTGGCGGCTGGATTCGTCTATCTCACGTCGGTCACCCGTTGGGACGTGGGGAGGCTTCTGCGCCCGGTGACCTCGGGCAGCCGGCTGTGGAGCGAGCCGGCGAGCGCGGCGGCGAATTTTCCGCCCGACGAGCAGAATAATATTGATATCTACAAAGCCTCCCGCGACGCGGTGGTGAATATTACTTCCGTGGTTTACCGGGAGGATTTCTTTTTTCGAGTTCTTCCGGAAAAAGGGACGGGCACGGGCTTCGTGATCAATCCCGACGGGCAGATTCTGACGAACCTGCACGTGGTGGCGGATAATCCCAACGATCTGAGCGTCACGCTGTCGGATAAGAAGGTATTCAAGGCGAAAGTGTTGGGCTTCGATAAGCGCAACGATCTGGCGCTGATTCAGATCAACCCGGGGCGCAAACTGCCGACCCTGCGGCTGGGCGATTCCGACCGGCTGGTGGTGGGGCAGAAAGTGCTCGCGATCGGCAATCCCTTTCAGTTCGAGGGCACACTCACGACCGGGATCGTCAGTTCGCTGGGGCGCACCATCGAGACCGAGGATTCGCGGCTGGAAGGCATGATTCAGACCGATGCGGCGATCAATCCCGGCAACAGCGGCGGACCGCTGATGGATTCGCACGGGAGCGTGATCGGGATCAACACGGCGATTTACGGGCAGCAGGGTTCGATCGGGATCGGTTTTGCGATGCCGATCGCGCGCGCCAAGGCGATGCTGGAGGAATACCAGACCCACGGGCAGATTTCGCGTCCCACGTTGGGAATCCAGACGGTATACGTGGCCGGAGATCTGGCGGCGATGCTCAACCTCCCGGCGGAGGGCGGACTGCTCATCGAACAGGTGGAAAGCGGTTCGCCGGCGGAGTCGGCGGGCTTGCGGGGACCCACCAGCATGGTGCGGGTGGGAATGTACCGCCTGGGCGTGGGCGGCGATTTGGTCATGGCGGTGGACGGCGAGGCGATCGCGGATAACCAGACGCTGCCGCGCGTCCTCAGCGGAAAACGCGGCGGCGACAGCATGGGGCTGACGATTTTCCGCGACGGACGGAAGATGAACGTGAAGGTGACCTTGGGATCGGCGCCGCAGCGGTTCTGAGGCAACCGGCGGGAAAACAAAAATGCCGCAAGGGTCGTGCGACACCTTGCGGCATTTTTGCGTTTCGGGGCGGGTGCGCCGGGTTTACGACGCCACCGCTTCAGTACTTGGGACGGCGATGCTTGCGTGTACCTTGTTCTTGCTTCCGGGCGGGCGCCCTCGCCGTGGTTTTTCGACGAGTTCGCTCATCCAGGAGGGGGGACGGCCGCGCCGCGGACCGCGACCACGCGCCAGACGTTCGAGGCTCACAATGGCCTCTTCAATCTGCTCCCGTTCCGCTTTCAGTTCCGCCAGAATCTTGCTCACATCCATAACTGGCCCTCCGTGAATAAACAGCTACAATCAAATTTTGACCTCATTGCATCGCAAATTCAAGCTGGATTTCCTGTATTTGCAAATAATTCACAAGAAAAAGTACCGCGACGGTATTTTCCTTACCAACTAGGCCGGGGGCGCGGCCGGGGAACGCTTCTTCCAATGAAAATAGAACGGAAGTCCCAGTAGGATCAGTCCGATGCCGCCCGCGGATTCACGCGGGCGATGAATTGCCGTGGAAGCCAGTAAAATTGCCGCGCCGATTATAAAAAGTACCGGTACGATGGGATACCCGGTAGTGCGGTACGGTCGAACTAATTCGGGCCGTTTCTTACGCAATACCAGGACTGCGGCGGCAGTCATTCCGTACAGGATCCAACTGGCGAAGATCACCAGGTTGAACAGATCGTCGTACTTGCCGGAGAGTACCAGCAGGCAGGACCAAAGGCTCAACCAGACGATCGAGACGCCGGGCGTGTGGTAGCTGGGGTGGACCCGCGCCACGCCGCTGAAAAAGAGTCCGTCGCGGGCGGCGGCGTAGGGTACCCGCGACCCGGAGAGGATGCTGCCGTTGAGCGCGGCGAAGATGCTGATCATGGCGCCGATGGAGACCACGGCGGCGCCGGGGGCGCCGAAAATCTTGCCCATCATCTCCGCGGCCACGCGCATTCCACCGGCCACTTCACTGGGCTTCATCACGTGGAAATAGGCCCAGTTGGCGGCCAGATAGATGGCGATTACCACCAGCGTGCCGCCAATCAGGGCGCGTGGCAGGTTCTTCTGCGGGTTTTTGATCTCGCTCGAAACCATGCTGACGTTGTTCCAGCCGTCGTAGGCCCAAAGCGCGGCCACCAGGGCGGCGATGAAACCCGAAAAGGTGAGTGTCGCGGGCGGGCCCGCGGCGGTATCGGGCGCGTGGGCGGTCCCGAAGAGAAGACCCGCGAGGATGATGCCGGCGATCATCACGACCTTGACCACCGTGACGGCCACCTGGACTTCGCCGCCGATTTTGACGCCGAAGTAGTTCAGCCAGCCGAGGGCCAGGATGAGGACGATCGCGAAGAGTTGTCCATACTGAATTTCGAGCGGTTTGCCGCCCGGGCCGATGGGGAGGGGAACCGTGAAAAAGACATCCTTTAATGGTTCAAAGAAATTGGTTAAATAAAGAAAAAATCCGGTGGCCAAAGTGGCAATGGATCCGCTTTTTGCCACCCACATCTGGGTCCAACTGTAGATAAACCCCCACAGCGGGCCGTAGGCTTCGCGCAAAAAGGCGTATTCGCCCCCGGCTTCGGGGATGGCGGCGGCGAGTTCGCCGTAGCTGAGTGCCCCCGCCAGAGAAAGGAAGCCGCCGGCGATCCAGACCGCGAACACCGCCTGCACGGTGCCGACGTTCTGGATCATGGTCTTGGGCACCAGAAAAATGCCGCTTCCGATCACGGTGCCGACCACGATGGAGGCCGCGGCCCAGGGGCCGAGGTCGCGTTTCAGCTCGATGCGCTGGTTCTGTTCCATGGATGAGATCACGTCCTGTGCTCGAATAGCGAGGCGGCAAGCCCGGTACCGAAGGTGACGGTGGTTCCGATCAGCACGTACCAGCTCCAGGCGATCGGGGTCCAGAAGTTGACGTAGAGTACGGTGCCGAGACCGGCGATGGCGCCGGCCATGGCCGCCGCCTGTCCGGGCTTACGGGTCAGCACTCCCAAAAGAAAAACGCCGAGCAGTGCGCCGAACGGTACCGAGGCGATCTTCAGGCCGGTATCGAGCACGGATTTCGAGACCTGCGCGGCGCCGATGGCGATCGCCAGCAGCACCAAGCCCCACGCGACCGTGGCCAGCCGGGCCAGCAGGATCGCCTTCTTTTCGTCCACATCCTTCTTACGCGCGCGGTAGAAATCGACCACGGTGGTGGAGGCCAGCGAATTCAGCGCGGCGCTCAGGTTGGCCATGGCGGCGGCGAGGATGGCGGCGATGATGATGCCGGCCGCGCCCGGCGGCAGGTTCTTCCAGACGAATTCGGGATAGATGCGGTCGTGCTGCGCCGGGACGGGCAGGTGGAGGTCGCCGTAGTAGACGAACAGGAGCACGCCGATCAGAAGGAATAACGTGAACTGCACGAAAATGACGGCCCAGCTTGCCAGCAGCGCGGCGCGGCTCTGCGCCTGATCGCGCGCGCTCAGCAGGCGCTGCACCATGAGCTGGTCGGTGCCGTGGCTGGCGGTGGTGAGGAAGCAGCCGCCGGCGAGTCCCGCCCAGAAGCTGTAGGTGCGGGAGAAAAACTCCATGTTCCAGGCGAAGCGGAAATCGAAGACATCGAACTTGTGGGCCGCCCCGGCGACGGCGGCGACGTGATCCCATCCGCCGGGAATCTTGCCCAGGATGACGAAGAAACTGCCGGCGGCGCCGACGACATAGAGGGTCATCTGCACGACGTCGGTCCAGATCACCGCGGTCATGCCGCCCTCGAAGGTGTAGAAGAGGGTGAGCAGCGTGATGAGCACGATGGAGGCGATTTCGCCGGTGCCGAGAACGATCGAGATCACCAGCGAGATGGCGAATACGCGGACCCCTTCGGCCAGCGCGCGGGTCACCAGGAAGATCGTCGCGGTGAGTTTGCGGATGCCTTCGCCGAAGCGGCGGCGCATCAGTTCGTAGGCGGTGAACATCTCGCCGCGGAAGTAGTGCGGCAGGAAGAGGGAGACGATGACGAGACGCGCCAGCAGGTACCCCAGCACGAGTTGGAGGAAGGCCATGTTTCCGCCGAAAGCCAGGGCGGGTGTGCCGACGATGGTCAGGGTGCTGGTCTCGGCGGAGACGATGGAGAGACTGATGGCCCACCAGGGCGCCGTGCGTCCTCCCAGGAAATAGTCGCGCAGGTTCTTCTGTCCGCGCCGGAAATGCGCGCCGAACAGCGTGATACCGGCCAGGTAGGCGAGGACGATCGCCAGGTCGAAATAGCGCATGGGATGAGGGAGCGTCCCTACAAGAATACTCCGGCGCGGGGGCGGGGCGGGCGGCGTCAGGCTCGGGAAAGGTGTTTGTCACGTTTCCGTCAGGTTTCCCGGGGAGGGGGGAAGTTTTTGGTATGATCTGGAATCGGAACCGGAGCCCTCCAGGCGGAGTCCAACCCATCATGGTAGGGACTGGGCAAGGGTGGACCCGGAAGTCCGAACAAACGAAACTGATACGCGGAACGCGGGCAGGAGGCAGAATTTTGTACAAGCTAAGTCAGCCCTTTCAGAAGATTGCAGCCGTCGCCATGGTAGGCGCGATGGCGATTGCGGTGAGTGCACCGCTCGCCAGCGCGCAGGCGGCGCAGGGAGCCGCCCCCGCCAGCGGGCAGGCGCCACAGAAGAAGGTCAAGGACCAGGGCGAATACGATATTTTCAACCAGACCTTGAAGGACGCCAGCAATCCGGCGCAGCAGGTCAAGGACCTGGATACGTGGACGCAGAAGTATCCGGACAGCGATTACAAGGACGACCGTCTGCTGTACTACCTGCAGGCGTACAACGGAGCCAACCAGCCGGGGAAAGTGCTGGAAGTGGGCGCCGGGCTGATGGCGCGGGATCTCAAGAGCGTCTTCATGAAAGATCCGAAGGCGGGTCCGCAGCAGGTGCTGCAGGTGCTGTACCTGATGACGGTGAACTTCGCAAAGGTGCAGAATCCGAGTCCGGACCAATCTTCGGCCGGCGAGAAAGCGGCCACGGCGCTCCGCGATTACGCCGGAGAATACTTCACGGCGGCGAACAAGCCGGCCAACACCAGCGACGCGGACTGGACCAAGTCCAAGGATCAGGTGGCGAACCTGGCCAAGGCCGTACTGGTCAGCGCGGCTGCGCGTCCCGGCGCCACGGCGATGGCCAAGTACCGCCAGGACAAGAACCCCGACAATTGCAAGGCCGCCGAGGCGGCGTATCAGAAGGCCCTGCAGGATTTCCCGGACAGCGCGGCGGTGGCGTTCGGTCTGGGTACCGCGGAAGTCTGCCTCTATAAGGTCACTCCGGAGAAGATCACCCCGGGGCTGTGGTACATGGCGCGCGCGGTGGCGATGGACCCGACGCTGGGCGGGACGTCCGATCCCAAACCCATCGAAGCCTATTTGAACAGCACCTACACGACCTACCATGGTCCGGATGACGAGGGGTTGAAGGCGCTCAAGGAGCAGGCCAAGGCCAGCCCGAATCCGCCGGACGGCTTCAAGATCAAGTCGCAGGTGGAGATCGCGATCGAAAAGGAAGAGGAGTTCAAGAAGAGCAATCCGCAACTGGCGCTGTGGATGGGGATCAAGAAGCAGTTGGCCGACACGCAGGGCGATCAATACTTCGAGAATTCGCTCAAGAGCGCGGCGGTGCCGCCGCTGAAGGGTACGATCGTCGATGCCAAGCCGGCTTGCCGCTCCAAGGAAATCATCATGGCGCTGAGCGACGCCAAGAATCCCGAAGTAACCCTGAAGCTGGATGCGGCCCTGACCGGCAAGCCGGAACTGGGGACGGAGATCCAGTTTGAAGGCGTACCCTCGGCCTTCACCAAGGACCCGGCCTTCATGCTGACGATGGATGCCGAGAAGGCGAAGCTGGAAGGGATCAAGACCGAACCGTGCGCGGCGGCTCCGGCCAAGAAGGGGCCGGCGCATCCGGCGGCAAAGAAGAAGTAACCGCGGCGGGGCGCTGGTTTCGATGAGGTTCATCCTGGATGTCCAAGTGGACCAGATTCGCCAACGGCGCCCCGCTTTGCGCTTGCCCGAAACAGGCAGCAAAGGTGTGCCAAAGCCGATGGATGGGATTTTGACGGCAGCTACAGATGCCAGAAACCCCAGGGTGACCGGCGCAGGGTCTGCAACCTCGGGCGCCTACCAAAGCTCCGCTACTGACCAGCGCCACGGTTTGGTTCAGAAGCGGTACGGCGGTACAACGTCAGCCGGCCGAAATCGCCTGATCGGACGAGCGTGTAGGCCGCAAGCTGTCTACGCATCGATTCAGTTTCCGGGGACTTGACCGCTTGTCCGTCCGCGTGGATATGTCCATAAATAAGAAGGTAATCCACGCGACCCTTTGTCCTCTTCTCATATCGAATGGTATCGAACACCGGTGGTGCGCTTTCAAGCTGTTTCAGAGTGCCAAGTGCGGGAAAAGGTGAGTAATCAGGCCGGAATCTCGTGCTAAAGTAATCTGTCGAAGCTTCATAGTTGGCCAGGTCGATGATCACTCTCTCCGACAGGAGTCCGGCGGCATGCCTGAAGGGGTCTATGTCTTGTGGCTGCCGCTCCAATGAGAATGCTAGAACAGTAGCGTTCGGACGAATATGCTGACCTACTTCAACAAAAGCTGACAACTCGTCGCTCCACTTGGACAACGCCGGAAATCTCACGGTGAAAGTGACAAGGGCAATTCCAAAACCGAGTGCGGCCACCACGTTCAATACCGGGCGAGACCAATTCCGGAGGGCGCTGGCGGCCCATGCCGCGAGAAACAGAAAAGCATAGAACCCCATTCGCCTGTGTATGTAAGACCCTGAGCCAACACAATCGGGACCAATAATTGCAAGAAGCGCACAAGCAAAGCTCAGAAACAGCAAGCTGCTGCTCCAATAGTTAAATGTTCGCCGTCTAATTACTGCGCCTACTGTAAGAAGCAGCGCGACCACAAAGATGACGGCGACGACTTTGACCAACGTCGGTTCCAAGCCTCCGATTCTGGGCAGAAATGAGAGACTATATAGCGGCCACAGCCGCGCGCCCAAAGACGGCGCGGCCTCGCAAGTCGATACCTCTTTCGAAGACGCCACGTGTACCAGCAAGAAGATGGACGGCGGAAGCAGGGTAAACAGGGGTAAGGCGTGCGAGAACGCTGCGGTTGAAATGGACGCTAACGACAAGGGACGTGAGGCCTGCCGGCGCCTGCGAAGATCAGACAACAGTTGCAGCGAACAGAGTGCTGCGACCGCCATGCAGCATACAACCCAAGAGACGGCATGGGAGAGGTAGATTACAAGACCAGAAAGTGTCAACGCTATTAAACGTAGTGGGCCCTGTGTGCTGTGCTGCTGGTGCCTGGCATGGTAACCGACCATCAGCAGCACGAAACATATACTGAAACAAAAATTCCAGAAACCCATATAAAAAAACCAATTTGGAGCGAATGTGCCTGCGAATAGTGCGAAATAGTCGGCGTACGGCGTTAGGCTTCGCAGAAAGTAGCGAAAGGTCAAAAAGAACAGAATTATGTAGCTGCTGAGGAGAAGTTTCTGCGCGAAAAGCGGCCCGGTAAGCTTCACGAGGATCGCCAGCAGGTATTGGGTAAATGCATTTCCGGCGGGCGAAAAGAGGTTTACGCGATAGTACTCTTGATATAGAGGTTCCGTCCCGTAGTTCGCCAACACGGCCGCATTATAAAGGTGAGACGGGCCATCTTGCGACGGGAAGTATTGGAGTGCCCAAAAAGGCGCGCACTCCAGGAGGAGCAGAGCGATGAACAGTCCCCGCCAAAACGGGCGTGCAGGCATGTCTGTGGGCAGCGGACTGAGAGTGGAATCCGTGGAGAGATTCATGCCTGCTTGTCTGAAACAATCGGACGGGCTGTACGAATGGCCGCTGGACGATTCCGGTTCCCGCCCCGTGGGTGTTCACCCGGCGCGGTTCAGGCGCATTGTTATGTATAGCACGAGGCGACATGACGCACAGGACGATTGTGGAAGGCCGGTCGCGTAAGGTTGCAAACGCAGCAGGACGGCGGGAAAGAAAAAGACCCGCGTCCCAGGGTCGATTCCCCGGGGTACGCGGGTCTTTGGTATTTTGGGGGCCCTCCTTCTGCGGGGAGGGCCGTCACGCGCTGTTAACTGCGGCCCACGGGCAGTTCGCTGGCGAGGGTCCGTTCGGGAGATTTGGAATTTGCCAGTACGAGGCTGAACACCACCCGCTCGATCGGACTGAGGCTGTTCTGCCCCTCCTGGAGGTCCCGATAGTAGCGTTGGAAATTCTGCGCCGAGTTCACGATCCGGCTGTACGCTCCGGTGGTCTGCACGGCGTTCCCCAGCAGGACCGCCGCCACCGTTCCGATGATGTAAGCCTTTCGTTTCACTCTGCCCATAAGACGCGGAGGCGCGCGCTGGAGTTAGCGGAAGGCGGGTCGTTTTACAAAACTTTAGATCGAGGTTAAGAACCAGAAAACAGAGGGCTGGAAGTCGGGCCAGGTCCGAGGTACACTGGATTTGGTAGATATGTCCAGACCAGTCAGTCCAACATCCAGACACTCGCCTTCATCAACTACGGGCGATGACGCAGTCTTCCTGCGCCTTCGGATCGACAAGAGCAGTCCGGTGCCCGCCTACGCGCAAATCAGCGAAGCACTGCGCAATCTGCTGAAACCTGGCATGGTGCCTGCCGGGACGCCGCTCCCACCCGAGCGGGTGCTGTGCGAGCGTTTGGGCGTCAGCCGCATGACTTTGAGACAGGCTTGCGACGCGCTGGAGCGCGAAGGTTATATCGAGTCCCACCGTGGCCGGGGAACGTTTGTGGCTCCGCGGAGAATGCAAAAGCGTCAGCAGGAAATGCGGAGTTTCACCGAGGAGATTGAATCGCGTGGCCAGAGGCCGTCGTCCCGGGTGTTGGCGCTGCGGCCGGTCAAGCAGACCGCCGGGGATCTGGAGTTCTTCGGGCTTCCCGAAGAAGAACTGCTTTATGAGATCGAACGGGTGCGGTCGGCCGACGATGTGCCCATCGCCGTCGAACGGATCCACATTCCCATGTACCTTTGTCCCAACCTGGATCGGTTCAATCTGGAGTCGCATTCGGTCTACCGGATCCTGGAAGAGAACTACAATCTCGAACTCGCCCACTGCACCGAGCACATTTCGGCAGCGTCTCCGACGAAGGTGCAACGTGAACTCCTGCACATTCCGACAAAGGGCGTGGTGCTGGTCGCCTTCCGGAGGACGTATTCCGACAAGGGTACGCCGGTGGAACTCGCCACCACGACTTACCGCGGAGATCTCTACACGGCTGTAGTCCAATCGGTCCGGCGGAAGGCTTAGCGAAGCGTCATGTCTCCGGCCGCGATTCTGCTAACCGTTGCCGTGCCGGTTCTGGCCGCGCAGGCGCTGCCACGGCAGGTGGCGGGGCTGGTGGACGACTGGCCAGACCTCGCAGCGTACCGCGCTCAGAATGCGCAACTGGGGCCGGCTGCGGCGGGCGAGGATCGCGTCGTATTCCTCGGGGATTCGATCACGTACGCCTGGGGGCGGCAAGGCGGATCCTTCTTTCCCGGAAGGCCTTTCGTCAACCGGGGGCTTAAGGGCCAGACTACGCCCCAGATGTTGCTGCGCTTCCGGCAGGACGTGATCCGGCTCGAGCCGAAGGCCGTGGTCATCCTCGCGGGCACGAACGATATTGCGGGCAACACGGGGCCGGCGACCCTTGAGATGATCGAGGACAACCTGATGTCGATGGCCGAGATGGCGGCGGCACACAACATCCGCGTCGTCCTATGCTCGCTCCTTCCGGCCAGTGCCTACCCTGGCGCCCGGGGCTGAACCCGGCGAAGCAGATCATCGAGTTGAACCGGTGGATGCGGCGTTACGCGGAGGGCGCCGGCATCGAATACGTCGACTACTACTCGCTGATGGCCAATCCGGACGGCGGTCTCAAGGCCGAACTGTCGTCCGATGGAGTCCACCCGAACGAAAAAGGATACGGCATCATGACGCCGCCGGCCGCGCGGGCCATCGCCGCGGCTCTGTCGCGCCCGCGATAGGGAGCGGACATTTTTTTGTGCTTGACAGGCGAGCAGTCCAGAACCATACTTGTATAGACCATAGCGCGGAGGTCCATACCTTTGTGTGCGAGGCGCGACTGGTTTCGAGGCTCCGGCAATGCTCTCTCGTGAACGCGTGCTCGCGGCGATCGAATTCGAGACTCCCGATGCCGTACCGCTGGAGTATCACGCATCGCCGGCGGGTTTTGTGGATCACGGTGCGCGGCTGCACCAGCTCTGGAGTGAATACACCGACGATTTTGGTCCTCCCGGCCGTTTTGAAACGCCGGATGCCCAGCCGGGACCGCGCGTCTGGCGCGACGCATGGGGTGTTCAGTGGCGGGAGGAGAGTTACGGCGCGGGAGGATTGCCAGTCGAAAGGCCGCTGACCGACTGGAAGTCTTTAGACGTCTTCCGCATTCCGCCGCGTCCCGAGTCCTCGGGACCAGCCTTCGAGGCGGAACGCAGCCGCGCCAGCCGGTACCGGCAGCGATACTTTCTGAAGAGCGGGTGGATCAGCCTTTTCGAACTGCTGAATGCGCTGCGGCCATTTGAAGACGTTCTGATGGACATCGCCACGGACAGCCCCGAGGTGGAGCGATTGGCTGACCGGCTGACCGAATACCACCTGGCTTGCATCGACTATCTGCTGGCGCGAGGTGTCGACGCGATCCAGTTTGGCGACGACTTCGGAACGCAGACCAGCTTGATTCTCTCGCCGAGGGTGTGGCGGAGGTTCTTCCGGCCGCGATACGAACTCATGGTCCGGCGCATCCAGGCTGCCGGAGCCAAAGTGTTCTTCCACACCTGCGGATGCGTTCGCGATCTGCTGGATGACATTGCGGCATTGGGTGTGGACGCAATCTGGCCGCAGTTGAACGCCTACGACCTCCGCTGGCTGGCGCGGATCTGCCGCCAGGCGCGGGTGGCGGTCGCTCTGCACGCCGACCGTGGCGAACTCATGATCCGCTCGAAACCGGACCAGGTGCGCCGGTATGTGAGCATGCTCGCCGAGATCTTTGAGGTGGACCGCGGCGGCGCGTGGTTTTACGTTGAAGTGGACCGCGGTTTTCCGTTCGAAAATGTGGCGGCGCTCACCGAAGCCATCGCAGAGTTGCGGAAGAGTATTCCCCGTGTTTAGGAGGTTTTGAACCGTGCCACTGTTGCATTCCGTGAGTTACTCGGGAACTTGGGGCCACGCGGCGCTGCCGCTCGAGGATTTCGCCGATCGTGCCGCCGCGCTGGGGTACGACGGCGTCATGCTGATGGCCAAGCGTCCCCACCTCTCGCCCCTGGATTGGGACCGGGAAGGGCGCTTGCGCCTCCGTTCCAAGCTGGAAGCCAGCAACCTGAATACCATCTGCGTTGCGGGATACACGAATTTCACCGCCGATCTCGAGCACGGCGAGGTACCGATGTGCGAAATACGTCGCGGAACTGTGCCGGATGGCTCGCGATCTGGGTGGTGGTCTGGTCCGGGTCTTTACGGGATATGAGAACCCGGCCTCCAGCTACCTGGCGCAGTGGAGTCTGATTGCCGGGGCGCTCCGCGAATGCGCGCGCCGCGCGGCCGATTTCGGAGTCACGATCGCGGTGCAGAACCACCACGACGTTGCCGCCGATTATGAGAGCCAGTTCGACCTGATCGAGGAGGTGGACCACCCGAACTGCCGGGCGGCTTTCGACGCGTGGTCGCCCGCGCTGCACGGCGAGGACATCGCGGCGGCGGCGGAGAAAATGGGAGCGATCACGGTGCTGACGACCGTGGCCAACTACGTGTTGCGCCGCCGGTACCGGCTCGCGACCCGGTTGACCAACTTCGAAGCGATGCTGCCGACGGCGCGGGCGGTTCCGGTGGACGAAGGGTTCATCGACTATCCGGCATTTCTAAGCGCCCTCGATCGTGGCGGCTTCAAAGGGGCGGTGACTTATGAGATGTGCTCGCCCCTTCGCGGGGGCGGCTCGCTCGATAATCTCGACAAGTACGCCGGCAGTTTTGTTGAGTTCATGGACCGGCGGCGC
>JBBIQR010000025.1:0-29847 GCA_037442245.1 Candidatus Solibacter sp.
ATCCAGTTGGACCTGAAGTTCTTCTTCTGATCCGGAAGGGGAAATGGAGGGGCGAGGCGGGGTGGCGAATGCTATCCCGCCTCGTTTATTTTGGACGATGCCGCGCGGGGCGCGGTGGGGAGTGCCCGATCGGACCTGCGGAACATTCCCACCAGTGGGCCGTGATAAAATTTCAGCCGAGTATGCCGCGTGGGGTTCTGTTCTTATGGGCCGCGTGTATGGCTTACGGCCAGACGCAGCGTCCGCCCGAGGAACTTCTAAAAGAAGCGATCGGGTTTCATCAGCAGGGCAAATACCAGGAGGCCATCCGGGACTACGACCAGTTTCTGGACGTGTATCCGGACAATCCGGGAGTGCGCTCAAACCTGGGCGCGGCGCTGGCGGCCAGCGGAAACTACGCGCGTGCGATCGAGGAGTACAAACTGGCGCTTCTGAAAACACAGGATCCGCAGGTGCGGTTGAACCTGGCGCTGGCTTATTACAAGGCGACCGACTACCGTCATGCGGCGGAGGAACTGGAGACCGTGCACACCGCCGATCCTGCGAACCGGCAGGCGACCATGCTTCTGGCCGATTCCAGGCTGCATACCGGGGATTTCCAAGGCGCGATCGCGCTGCTCGATCCGCTGCACACGGCCAACCCGGACGATGTGGGGATCGATTACATTCTGGGGACCGCTCTGGTGCGCGACGGACAGGTAGTAGCGGCACAGCGCGTGATCAATCCGCTGCTGGCCGGGCCGGATTCGGCGGAGAAGCGGCTGCTGCTGGGGATGACGAAGTTCGCGGCGCGGGATTATGCCGGCGCGCGCGAGGACCTGAAGGCGGCGGTCCAGATGAAGCCGGGCCTGCCCAACGCCAACGCGGCGTACGCACTGGCGCTCTTTTCCAGTGGAGAGACCGCGGAGAGCCGGCAGTACTTCGAAAACGAGCTGAAGAACGATCCCAACGACTTCGAGTCCAACCTGCATTTGGGCATGATGATGCGGGTGGACGACCAGAAGTACCCGCAGGCGCTGCAATATCTGAACCGGGCACTGGCGGCGCGTCCGGGGGACCTGGCGGTGCGCTATCAGGTCGCGCTGGTGAAGATGGCGCAGGGCAAGCAGGAAGCGGCCCGCGACGAACTGGAGGCGATCATCCGCCAGGCGCCGTCGTTTACGGAGGCGCACGTTTCGCTGGCCACGGTCTACTTCCGCGAGAACCGCAAAGAAGACGGCAACCGCGAGCGCGCCATCGTCAAGAAGCTCAACGAGCAGCAGCAGGCGCGCCAGCCAAAGCCGCAGGCGGGCCAATGAGATTCGCACCGGCATGGATTGTGCTCGCCTGTGCGTGTGCCGTCGCGCAGCAGGCGGCGCCGCCATCCATCGAACGGATCGGGCAGCAGGCGGCAGCGGCGCGCGCGGCCAAGCGGGTGGACGAGGCCATCCAGCTCTATAAAAGAGGAGTTGCTCTCCAGCCCTCGTGGGAGGAAGGCTGGTGGTCGCTGGGCACGCTGTACTACGAATTGGACCGTTTCGACGAAGGGCGTACGGCGTTCCGGCGCCTGACGGTCGTCAAGCCGGATCTCGGTTTGCCGTGGGCGATGCTGGGCATGTGCGAGTACGAGAGCAAGCATTACCAGGAGGCGCTCGATCATCTGCGCCGCGGCACGGACCTGGGCGTGGAGCAGGACCAGGACATCTCCACAGTGGCGCACTTTCACCTGGCGCTGCTGCTGACGCGCTTCACCGATTACGAGGCGGCGATGAAGGTAATCTCCGTGTTCGCGCAGCGCAACGTGAACAGCCCTAGCTACGTGGAGGCGATGGGGATTGCGGCGCTGCGCAAGCCGCTGCTGCCGATGGAGGTGCCGCCGGTCGAGCATGAACTGGTCATGGACACCGGGCGCGTGATGTACGACGCGGCGGCGCTGCACACCGCCGAAGCCGCCGCGGAGTTCAAGATCCTGGTGGACAAGTATCCGGAGACGCCGAATATCCACTATCTGTACGGCAGCTTTCTGCTGTTCAGCGATGCCGACGCGGGGATGGCGGAACTGAAGAAAGAACTGGACGTTTCTCCGGCGCACGTGCCGGCCATGGTGACGATTGCCAACGAGTACATCCAGCGGAAGCAGTTTCAGGACGCGCTGCCGTACGCCAGGAAAGCCGCGGAACTGGACCCGCAGTCGTTTCCGGCGCGCACGGTGTACGGGCGGGTGCTCGTGGAAGGCGACGTGGACCTGGCGCGGGGGCTGGCGCAGTTGGAGGACGCGCGAAAAATAGCGCCGGCCAGTCCGCAGGTGCGCCTGGCGCTGGCGACGGCATATGCCAAGGCGGGCCGTAAGGAAGATGCGGCACGGGAGCGCGCGGAGTTTGCCCGCTTGCGCAAAGAGATCGACGCCAAAAGCGCCCCGGGGGGCAGATGAAAATTGCGCCGGGCCCTCCTCTTGCAGCGTGGGCGTTCGCGCGCATTATGTTGATGCAGGATTACATCCGGATCGCGGCCGGGGAGGCTGATCCGGAATGAAGGAGAATACGCCGATGAAGAGCTCTGTCAGCTCCGCTATTCTGTGCGCGCTGCTTGCGATGGCGGCGCCCGCGCAAACGCCCGCCGCGAAACCGCAACCCGACCAGACGCCGCGCATTCAGGCAGGCACGGAAGAAGTGATGCTCGACGTGGTAGTGCGCGACAAAAAAGGCAAGGCGCTCAACGACCTGAAGCAGAGCGATTTCACGGTTTCCGATAACGGCACGCAGCGGCAGATCAAGTCCTTCCGGCTCATCCACGGGACGGAGGCGGTCAGCGGCGGGGGCACGGCAACGCCGACCCAACTCGACCCGATGCGGCAGATCCGCCTGATCACGCTGGTCTTCCAGGGCATCGACGCCAACTCGGCCAAACTCGCGCGCGACGCCGCCATGCAACTGCTGAAGAACGAACTGGCGCCGAACGTCTATGTCTCGGTGATGTATATCGACTTCAAGCTGCAGGCGATCCAACCGTTCACCAACGACCGCGATCTGCTCAAGCGGGCGATCGATATCGCCACGACGCAGGTGACCAATCACGTCGCGGACAACAATCGCGTGCGGCAGCAACTCGCCGTCCTGCTGGGCAGACCGGAAGCCGTAGGGGACGCCAGCGTGGGCGGGATGACGGAACATATGGGGCAGGTCGCGGACCCCTCGAGCGGACCGGGTGCGTCCGGGGCGATGACTACCGCGGGTCCGGCGAAGGCAGCCGCCGCGATGCAACAGATGATGTACGACATCGTGCAGAGCGCGGAATCCGATGTGCAGACGCAGTGGTCGCGGACCAGTATCTACGCCTTGCTCGATCTGGTGCGCGAGCAGTACCGGCTGCCGGGCCGCAAGACGATCCTCTACTTCTCCGGCGGATTCCCGGTGGGCCAGGATACCGAGGACGCATTTCACGCCGTAATCAGCACGGCGAACCGCGCCAATGTCAGTTTCTACTGTGTGGACATCACGGGGTTGACCACGTGGAGTTCCAACCAGAACGCGCTGGCGGCTCTGAAGGACGCCGCCGCGCAATCGGCGGCGAACGTCGGAACCAGCGGTAAGGGCATTTCGATGGGGCAGGCGGAGGCGGAAGACCGGGCGTTCGAAGCCGGCAGCAAGGATACCCAGAACAACATCGCGATGCTGGCGGAACAGACCGGTGGCGCGCTGATCGCCAACACGAACGACTTCCGCTCGCCCATCCGGCAGGTGGTGGAGGACGCGGAGAGCTATTACGAGATCACGTACAGCCCGCAGATCGAAAAGTACGACGGCGCGTTCCGCAAGATCTCGGTAAAGACGGACGTGCGGGAGGCGCGCGTACAGACACGGTCGGGATACTTCGCGCTGCCGCCGAACATGACGCAGGGGCGGGTGCTGGCGCCGTACGAGGTGCCGCTGCTGCAGGCCCTGGACGAAAAGCCGCTGGCGCGGAACTTCCCGTTCCAGTCCGCCGCGATGCACTTCCGCGGGACGCAGATCCCGGCGTGCCAGGTAGTGGTCGATATTCCGGTATCCGGATTGACGCTGGAGGAGAACAAGCAATCGGGGTACTTCGAAGGCACGGTCGCCTACGTGGCGATCGTCAAGGATGCAAACGGGCAGGTGGTGAAGAAGCTGCAACAGCAAGTGCCGCTGCGTGTGTCGCCGGACAAGCGGGCGGCGTATCAAGCTTCCAGCCACTTCATCTATGCGGAAGGATTCGCGCTGCCGGCGGGACGCTACACGCTGGAGACGGCGGCGATCGATATGCCGTCGAAGAAGGTGAGCGCGCGCAAGGCGAGCTTCGTAGTCCCCGCCGACAGCGGGCAACTGGGCATCAGCAGTGTGACCTTGATCCGCAATACGCGCGCCAAGGATGCGAATATCAAGCCGGACGATCCCATGCTAATGGCGGATAAGGTCATCATGCCGATGGTGAACGCGACGCTGAAGAAGACCGATTACGAGAGTATTCCCTTCTACGTGACCGTGTATCCGGACCGGAAGGACGCGGAAAAGCCCACGCTGCGCATGGAGTTCAGCAAGGATGGCACGCCCCTGGGCGCGGGCTCGGCGCCGCTGGGGGATGCCGATGCCGAAGGACGGATTCAGTATGTCGCCAACGCGCCGATGGCGAAGCTGGAGGCGGGGAATTACCAGGTGCGGTTCGTAGCGCGGCAGGGAAACGAAGAGGCGAGCGAGACGGTAACGTTTACGATCGAGTAAGGGCGGGAATGGAAGGGATGCCGGGAATCTCGCGGAGAGAGCTGCTGCGCCTGGCCGCGGGAGCCGGTTCGGCGGCGCTGCTTCGCGGAGGCGCGCCTCCGCTCTTCGACGCGGTGCCGGCGAGCCGCAGCGGGATCAGCTTCGTGCACGACAGCGCGATGTCGGCGCGGCGTCATCTACCCGAGACGATGGGGCCGGGGGCGGCGTTTCTCGACTACGACAACGATGGCTGGATGGATCTGTACCTCGTGAACGCCGGGCCGTGCGATTTCTTTCAGCCTTCCAAGCCGCTGCGCAACGCGCTCTACAAGAACAACCGGGACGGCACGTTCACCGATGTGACGGAGAAGGCGGGCGTGGCGGGCGGGACCTTCGGCATGGGCGTCGCGGTGGGCGATTACGACAACGACGGCTGGCCCGACCTGTTCGTCACGTCCTACGGCAAATGTATTCTGTACCGGAACAACCGCGACGGCACGTTTACGGATGTGACGGAGAAAGCCGGCGTCGCCACGCCGGGCTGGACCACCAGCGCTGTGTGGTTCGACTACGATAACGACGGGCGCCTGGACCTGTTCGTGTGCAGCTTCGTGGATTACTCCCCGGAGCACCGGGTGGAATGCGGGAACAACGCGCTCGGCAGGTACTACTATTGCATCCCGAAAATATACCTTCCCACGGCGAGTTTCCTGTATCACAACAACGGCGACGGCACGTTCACCGAAGTGGGCGGCCGCTCGATCATCGGGAAGACAATGGGTAAGGGATTGGGCGTGGTGGCGACGGACATTAATAACGATGGCCGCATGGACCTGTACGTCGCCAACGACACGGTGCAGGACTTCCTGTATGTGAACCGCGGGCCGGGACGGAACGGCGGGTGGAACTGGGAGGAGATCGGGCTTTCGGCGAACGTGGCGTTCAGCGACAACGGTAAGGCGCGCTCCGGGATGGGCGTGGACGCGGCCGACCTTTCCAATCGCGGGTGGGAAGACCTGTTTGTGGCCAACATCGATCAGGAAATGTTTTCGATTTACCGCAACAACAAGGACGAGTCCTTCGAGGACGTGGCGGTAGTGAACGGCGTGGCTCAGGCTACGCGGCTGCTGAGCGGCTGGGGGCTGAAGTATTTCGATTACGACAACGACGGGCTGCTGGATCTGATTCTGGCCAACGGCCATCCCGACGATATGATCGCGGAGTACTCGCTGCAGGTGAGGTGGAAAGAGCCGCTGCTGCTCTTTCATCAGCAGGCCGACGGCAAACTGCACAACGTGAGCGCGGACGCGGGCGACGCGTTCACCGGCTATTACAACGCGCGGGGACTGGCGGTAGGGGATTACGACAACGACGGCGCCGTGGATGCGCTCGTCTGTGTGAACGGGGGCGCGCCGCTGCTGCTCAAGAACAATGCCGCGAAGGGAAATCACTGGCTGGGGCTGAAGCTGGAAGGCGTCAAGGCAAACCGCGACGCTGTGGGCGCGCGCATCTCCTGGACAGCGGGGGGCAAGACGTATCACCGGATGAAGAGCGGCGGCGGCAGCTATCTCTCCTCGCACGACCCGCGGATCGTGCTCGGTATCGGACAGGCGGAGAAGATCGATTCGGTGGAGATCCGCTGGCCGGGGCCGAGCACGCAGGTGGACCGCCTCGTGAATCCACCGCTGGACCGCTATGTGAAGGTGGTCGAGGGGAAGGGAATCGCGGGTTGAAGCGCCATGCGTAGCTGGTGGGGTTGGGTCTGGCTTTTGGTGTGGAGCGCGGCGCGATTGAGCGCGCAGGATGCAGCGGCGCCCATCTGGCCGGCCGCGGGCGAGTATGCAGGCTCCAAGCAATGCACGGAGTGCCACACGGAGCAGGCTCGGACGTATCCGGCGAGCAGCATGTCGCGCGCGCTGGAACCGGTCGAGAGTTGCGAAATCCTGAAACGCGATTCGAGCCTGACCTGGAACGACGGCGCGTACCGGTATTCCATCGGAAGGTCCGGTGCCGGCTACCGGTACTCGGTCACCGATGGAAAGGAGAGCGCGGAGGCCACGCTGCTCTACGCGTTCGGGCAAGGTAAGGCGGGGCAAACGTATCTCTACCGCAAGGACGGCCGGTATTACGAGAGCCGTGCGAGTTACTACGACGAGAAGAAGGGGCTCGACCTCACAATCGGCGCGCAAAACGTACGTCCGGAGAATATCGGGCAGGCGCTGGGGCGGGCGATTACTCCGGGCGACGCGCGCGATTGCTTCGGCTGCCACACGACCGGCGCGCGGCGCGGCGCTGAACTGCGGCTGGAACATTTCGAGGGCGGGGTGCAGTGCGAGGATTGCCACGGACCGGGCGGCGCGCACGCCGCCGGCGTGATGAAAGGGGAATTGAAGCCGGGGTCGATTCGCAGCCTGAAGGGCCTGACGGCGGAGGAAACGAACGATCTCTGCGGGGCGTGCCATCGCACGTGGGAGACCGTGATGCTGCTCCAGATTCACGGCACGGCGAACGTGCGATTCCAGCCCTACCGGCTGACCAACAGCGCCTGCTACACGACGGGGGACTCGCGCATCGCGTGTACCGCGTGCCACGATCCGCACGCGGCGCTCGCGTCGGACGTCCGCTACTACGACAGCAAGTGCGCCGCCTGCCACAACGCCGCCAACACGGCCATCGCCAAGCGGACGTGCACGGTGGGGAAGGAAAAGTGCGTGACCTGCCACATGCCCCGCTACGAAGCTCCGGGCAGCCACCACGAGTTCTTCGATCACTGGATTCGTGTCGCGCGCGCGCAGGATCGGTATCCCGATTGAAATGCGACGATATTCTATGAAGCCCATGTCCCTGACACGCCGCCAATGGGGCCGCATCGCGGCCGGCGGGTTGGCCGCGATCGGCGCGCCGCGCTTGCGCGGGAGCGAAGCGCCACCGCTGTTTGCGGAGGTGCCGCCCGCTAAGAGCGGGATTATGTGGGTTCACGACAACGCGATGTCGCCGGACCGGCAACTGCCGGAGACCATGGGTCCGGGTGTGGCGTTTCTGGATTACGACAACGATGGCTGGATGGACATCTTCCTGGTGAACAGCGGTGAGAGCGATTTCTTCCATCCCAAGACGCCGCTCAAGAACGCGCTGTACAAGAACAATCGCGACGGTACCTTCACGGATGTGACGGAGAAAGCGGGCGTCGCCGGCGGGCACAGTTTCGGGATGGGTGCTGCGGTTGGCGACTACGACAACGACGGGTGGCCGGACATTTTCGTGACGGCGTACGGCCGGTCCACGCTCTACCACAACAACGGGAACGGCACGTTCACCGACGTCACCGAAAAGGCGGGGCTCGTATTTCCCAACTGGGCGACCAGCGCGGTCTGGTTCGATTACAACAACGACGGACTGCTCGACCTGTTCGTGTGCAGTTTCGTGCAGTACACGCCGAACGGGATCACTTGCGGAGACAACAAGCTCAAGCGCAAGTATTACTGTATTCCCCGCGTGTTCCAGCCGACTTCGAGCCTGCTGTTTCACAACAACGGCGACGGCACGTTCCGCGAAGTGGCGAAGGGTACCGACATCGCCGCGGCGATGGGGAAAGGGCTCGGGGTGGTGGCGACGGACATCAATAACGACGGGTTGATGGACCTGTTCGTGGCCAACGACACGGTGCAGAACTTCCTGTTCGTCAACCGCGGCAACGGGCGTTGGGAAGAGACCGCGCTTTCCGCGGAGGTGGGCTACAGCGAAAACGGGCAGGCGCGCTCGGGCATGGGAGTGGACGCGGCGGATTTTAACGGCGACGGACGCGTGGACCTGTTCGTGGCGAACGTGGACCAGGAAATGTTCTCGTTGTACCGCAACGACGGCAACGAGACCTTCACCGATGTGGCGCACCAGCACGATATCGCCAAGGACACGCGGTTATTGAGCGGGTGGGGGCTGAAGTTTTTCGATTACGACAACGACGGTAACCTCGACCTGATTCTTTCGAACGGGCATCCCGACGATATGGTGGACAGTTACTCGCCGCAGGTCCGCTACCGGGAGCCGCTGCTGTTGTTTCACAGCGACGGCAAGCGGCTGAACAATGTGAGCGGGACGGCGGGCCCGGTGTTCCACAAGGATTTCACCGCGCGGGGGCTCGCCATCGGCGATTACGACAACGATGGGCTGCCCGACGTCCTGATCGGCAACAACGGGGCGGCGCCGCTGCTGCTGCACAACAATGCGGCGGCGGGCAATCACTGGCTGGGGGTGAAGCTGGTTTGCAAGACCGCCAACCGCGACGCCATCGGGGCGCGGCTCACGTGGTCGGCGGGCGGGGTGACGCGCAGCCGGCTGAAGGGAAACGGCGGCAGCTATCTCTCCTCCCACGATCCGCGGGAGGTGCTGGGCGCGGGAAAGGCCGCGAAGATCGACTGGCTGGAAATCAAGTGGCCGGCCCCGAGTAAGAAGGTCGAGCGGCTGACTAATCTGCCGATCGACCGTTATATAACTGTCACCGAACGAAGTGAATAAGTAGAAATCACCGGATGGCCGCGGTGATCCCGTCCTGGCTGGAGGCGGCGCCGATCCGGACGTGGACGGGCACCTGGTTTCCGGGTGTAACACCCGCGGGGATGCGAGCGTTGATCTGGAAGAGACCGGGCATGTTGCCGGGGGCGGCGCCGGCGTAGTCGATGGCGGCGGGCAAGCCGCCGATGTCCACGGAAACCGGCGCGACCGGCTTCGGCAGCACGCCGGAGGCGAGGCGGCCATCCACGCCGGGCGGATCGGTGACGCCTTCCCCGGTGCCCCACAGGATGAGGACCGAGCCCGTTGGCGCGGGCGATGCGGGCGAGTTCACGGTCACGCCGTCCTGGTTCAGGATGGCGCCCTGTCCCCTGCCGGTAGCGTCCGCGGCGAAAAGGCCGGGCGCGGTGGAGGACACGGGAATCTCCAAGGGCTCCGAGCGGACTCCCTGGTATTCCACCTGAACGTGCGTCGTGGTCTTGGTGGCGCCGAAGTAGGGCACCGCGGCGGAACATTGTGCGGCCGAGACGTAGACGATGGGGGCCGGCACGCCGTCGAAGAGAATGCGCACGCCCGAGACGGCCGTGGCAACCATGCCGTTGGCGTCGAGCTGAAGACCGGCGAGTGGATCCGGTCCGAGACCGCTGCCCCAGACGATCACCATCTGGCCGGGAGCAACCGCCGCGGCGTACGACGCGGCATTGGTCACGGCGCGTACGACAGGCTTGGGCACCGGCAGCGAAGCCGGAGGGATGACCAGGAGGGTGATCGAGTAGGCAGGGAAAACCGTGTTGATGACGCCTCCGGCGGCGGGCGTATCGGATTGCTGCCCGATTGCAGTCAGGCTCGCGCCGGTGTACTGCCAGACGTGCGCGGAGGCGGCTGCCGGGAAATTGGCCAGGCTGAGAGGCGCGGCGAGGTCCGTAGCGGTCTTGTTGATCACCATCACGGTGAGGTTCAGGTCCGCACGCAGGGCGGCGTACACGGCGAGACTACCCTGATCGGCGCTGGATGCCTGCACGCCGGTTTCACCGAATGCGCCGCCCATGCCGTCGTAATTGCGGTACATGCGGAAGGCGAACGCGGCGGGATCGGTGGGGCTGGTGGGGCCCCACAGCGTCGCGGCGTCGAGACCCTCGCGGCCGAAGATGCCGAGAAGGTCCGCCTGCGCCAGCGCGCCGGTCAAGGTGTTCAACGCGGTCCAGTTGTATTCCGTGATGGCCAACTTGGTGCCGGGATAATTGCCGGCGATGATCTGGCGCAGGCGCGGGATGAGGGCGGGTGCGACCGGCGCGCCGCCATTATCGACGTCCTTGATCCAGTAATCGTTGGTGACTAAGTAGGTGGGGTCCCAGAACTCGCGGGTGGAATCCAGTTGGAGTTGCTGTACGGCCGCGGAGGGAGTGCCGGTGTGCAGCGCGGAGGGTTCGATGTAGGCGTGTACGTCCAGGTAATCGAGCAGGCGGACGCCGTGAGTTTGCTCGTAGGTGCGCATCTGCTGGAGGTACCAGGCGGTGAGAGGGACGCCGCCGTGCGCGGTGCGGTCGACCGGGTTGGACCAGTAGCTGCCGCGCGCCCATCCGGAGACGATGTCCTTTTTGGAAAACCACAGCGATGCCCAGTTGTCCGATACGGGGCCGGAGACGAGGGCGGTGGGATCGGCCCGCTTGACGGCGGCGGCATAGGCGGTATCGACGGCGAGGAGTTCGTCGTAGGTGTAGGGGTCGGGGTGGATGTCGCGGTGCGTGCTGTCCCACCAGATCGGCTCGTTATCCAGCGCCCAGATGCCGACGCCTCCCTGGTTGCCGGGGCCATAGCGCGCGACCACGCTGCGCACCCAATCGGCCTGATAGTTCGGATCGAACGGAGCGTAGGCGTCGTTGGGATCGTTCTTGATGTAGACGGGATGGGCAGGCGCCTTGCCGTCGTTGACCGAGGGATTGCCGCAGGCGGCGTCGTAGGCGATGCCGTTGCCGCAGGTGTGCGCGTGGTATTGCGCGTAGGGATCGACCTTGCACTGGTTGCCGTAGATGGCCACGTCGAAACTGCACAGTTCGGCGGCTGCTTTGGGAAGCCAGCCGAGAACGGGAATGGTGCCGATGATCCGGCCGCCGGTGACGCGCGCCTGGTCGGCGAAATCGTTGAACTTCGGGTTGCCCTGCGGCAGCACTTCGAAGAACCAGTCGGCGTCGATGTTCCAGACGCCGGGTTGCCAGTTGTAAGTGCTGGTGTTGTTGCCGCCCCAACGGCGGGCGCTGGCGCGCACATCGGCGGCGGCGGTGGGTGCGGCCGGGTTGTTGGAGCCGAGGTTCCAGTAAAAGTTGATCCCGTAGATGTCGGGCGAGATGGGGTGGCGGCCGGCGGCCGAGTCCACCGAAAGCGCCGGCCCGTTCTGTTGGCCGGAGGCGGCGGAGACGAGCAGCAGGAACGCGGGCAACGCGGTGCGGGGCGACAGCATTTTCAGTAAGTCTAGCGCACGGCAATCGCGGGCGCGGGGCGTGACGCGGTCAAGCCGGGACGGCGAGTTTGCGCTTGGATTCGTAGCAGCGGTGGCAAAGCACCTTGACGCGGAGGCGCGGCCCGTTGCGCTCGTTCCACTCGCCTTCCTCGATGTAGAGGGCGTCGCAGAGACGGCACCAGGCGTCGGGCCACGGGTTGGCAGGCGACGCCTCCTCGCTGTACCACGGCTGGGCCGCGTCGGCCGCGAGGTGCTCGCAGAGGTATGTGGGGAAGCCGCGTCCGTGCATGGGGCACTCGACCGCGGCCGGGGCATCGGGCGCGAAATGAATCGCGGTGTAGATGAGGTAGAGGACGCCTCCGCCGGGCCGGGCGCAACGGAAGGCTCCGCGGGCGCCGAGGATGCGCCCGGCGATGGCGGTCATCTCCCAGCCGGTGTCGTCACTGGCGGGGCAGGTTTCGCCGGCGAGTTCGGCGATCGCTTCGCGCTGCAGGAAGGCGCGGACTTCGTCCATGCGCTCGACGGCTTTGCGCGGGACGCCGGGGTCGGCCCAACCCCAGCGCCAGGTCGTGCCGGATGCGTCGATGGAGCCGGCGAGTTGGATTGCGGCGATGACGCGCGGGACATTGTCGCGAAGGAAGACCAAGGAGGCGGCTTCGAGGTCGTAGGACCAGCGCGGCCATTCCGCAAGGCGAAAGCCGTTCTCAGCCTCCTCGTTGAGGTCCATCAGCGCGTGGACGGCCTCGTGGCGGTAGTGTTCGAAATCCGGGGAAGTCATGGGCCAGGGGCGCTTCTATTATCGCGCGGCGCGCTCACCATGCGCCCTGAGATCAGATGTCCTTATAGAACACGGTGGTGGATTCGAGGCGGGGCGTGTGAGGGTGGCGCGCATATCCCGGGATGACGCCCGCCGCGGTGTAGCTTATCGCGCGGTAGAGGGACTCGGCGCGGTCGCCGGTGCGAGTGTCCCGCGTAACCAGCGTTCGTCCCTCGGAGCGGGCCACGTCGCGTCCAGCGTGCCGGAGGGATCGGGCTCAACGAGCCATTCGTGCACCGCGGGCGTCATTTACAATATGGTAAGCATGCGACGCGCGTTATTCGCCCTTCTCGCCGGGATTCTGGCTGTTTTCGCACTCAGCGGGGCCGAAGCTCCAAAGAGCGCTTTCGACAAACCGACGCTGGAAGCCTACGTGAGGCACCTGTTTGTGCTCCCCGCACAACTCACCGTGACGACCAGCGACCCCAAACCATCGCAGTTCACGGGATTCAAGGAAGTGCGGGTGCGTATTTCGCAGGGAGCCCAGTTCCAGGATGTGAGCCTCTACGTTTCCAACGACGGCAAGCAGATCCTGCAGGGGAACATTTACGACATCGCGAACAACCCGTTCAAGCCGGAGTTGGACAAGCTGAAGACACAGTACGCGCCGGCGTTGGGTACCTCGGGCGCGCCGGTGGCGATCGTGCTGTTCAGCGACCTGGAGTGTCCGCACTGCAAGGTCGAAGCCGAGATGCTGCGCAAGAACCTGATTCAGGCGTATCCGACGCAGGTCCGGCTGTACTTCAAGGATTTTCCGATCGCGAGCCTCCATCCGTGGGCGAGAACCGCGGCTTCCGTGGGGCGGTGCGTGTTCTCGCAGAGCAACGACGCCTTCTGGGAGTATCACGACTGGATCTTCGCGCACCAGGAATCGATCACCCCGGAGAACCTGAAGGATCAGGTCCTGGGCTGGGCCAAGGAACAGAAGAACGTAGATGCGTTGAAACTCGCCGCATGTATCGACGGCAAGAGCACGGATGCCGAGGTGGAGGCCGAACTCGCGCAGGGGCAGGAAGTGAGCGTGAGCGGCACGCCGACCATGTTCGTCAACGGGCGGCGCATCCCGCAGGGGATCGAGTGGACGAACCTGAAGACGATCATCGACCAGGAGATCGAATACCAGAAGACGGCGAAGAACGCGGGCGACGATTGCGGCTGCGAAGTGAAGTTGAACGTGCCTGGACTGGAGACGCCGAAGCCGGTGACGGCGCCGTCTCTTCGTAAGAAATAGAACTCCATGCGAAATGTGAAGTGGATTGCGGCGGGCGCGCTCGCCGCGTGTTCGATCGCGCTGGCTGCTTCGGCCGCGATCGATTCAGCGCGCTACCTGGACGACGTGAAGTATCTGGCGTCGCCGGAGATGAAGGGGCGGGCTACGGGCAGCCCCGAACTGGAAAAGGCCGCGCGGTGGATCGAAGCGCGGTTCAAGGAGGCCGGGCTCAAGCCGGTGGGCAAGAGCTACCTGCAGCCGTTCGAGGTCACCACGGAAGCCGCGTTGGGCAAGCGCAACGAACTGGAAATCACCGAAAGCGGCCGCAGAACCACGCTGAAGTGCCCGGGGGATTTTGTTCCGTTCAACTTTTCGGCCTCGGGAAAGGTGAGCGGCGGCGTGGTGTTCGCCGGCTACGGCATCACGGCGCCGGAGTACCGCTACGACGACTACGAAGGCCTGGACGTGAAGGGCAAGATCGTGGTGGTGCTGCGCCACGAACCGCAGGAGAACGACGACAAGAGCGTCTTCGAGGGCAAGATTCTGACGCGGCACGCGCAATTCGCCAACAAGGCGGCGAACGCGCGCATGCACGGCGCGGCGGCGGTGATCCTGGTGAACGACCGGGGGAACCATCCCGATGCCGCCGATGAATTGGAGAAGTTCGGCGCAGCCGCGGGTCCGAACAATGCCGGCATTCCGTTCGTGCAGGTGAAGGAGGCGCTGGTCGAGAAGTGGTTCACGGAAGCGGGCAGAAACCTGGCGCAGACCGAGCAGGGAATCGACCGCGACCTGAAGCCGGAGTCGTTCGCGTTCTCCGAATCCGTGAAGGTGGAAGCCATAGTGGACGTGACGCGCGCGGTGAAGACGGTACACAACGTCGCGGCGTACCTGCCGGGCGAGACCAGCGAGTATGTGATCATCGGGGCGCACTACGATCATCTCGGGCTGGGCGGGCAATACTCGCTGGCGCCGAGCCAGACGGGCACGGTCCATCCGGGCGCCGACGATAACGCCAGCGGCACGGCCGGCGTCATCGAACTGGCGCGCTGGTTCAGCAAACAGCCCAAACAAAAGCGTGGCGTACTGTTTCTGGCATTCGCCGGCGAGGAACTCGGGCTGCTGGGTTCGGCCTACTACGCGGATCATCCGCTGCTGCCGCTGGAGCAGGCGGTGACGATGATCAACCTGGACATGATCGGGCGCATGCGGGAGAAGTTGTACATCGGCGGGAGCGGCAGCGGGACGACGCTGCGTCCGATGCTGACCGCGATGCTGCCGAAGTACGACCTGAAGGTGGACTACTCGGCCGGCGCGAGCGAGGGATCGAGCGATCACACGTCGTTCACCAGCAAGCAGGTGCCCGCGCTGTTCTTTTTCAGCGGACTGCACGCGGATTATCACAAGCCAAGCGATACAGCGGATAAGATCGACGGCGCCGCGGCGGCGCGCCTGCTGGCGCTGGTGGGCGATGTGGCCGGGACGCTCTGCGCCGCCGACGGCCGGCCGGCCTTCGTGAAAGTGGCGGCGCCGGCGGGACACACGTCGAGTTCGGGCGCGGGTCCGGTGAGCGGCTACGGCCCGTACTTCGGGTCGGTGCCGGAGTTCGGCGAGGAGACCAAGGGCGTGAAGTTCGCCGATATCCGCGAGGGTTCGCCGGCATCCAAGGCGGGATTCAAGGCCGGGGACGTGATGATCGAGTTCGACGGCAAGCCGATTCAGAACCTGCAGGACTTCACCTATGTACTGCAGGGCAAGAAGCCGGGAGATGTGGTGAACGTCAAGGTGCTGCGCAACGGCGCGCCCATCGAAGCTACGGTCACACTGACTCGCAGGAACTAGCGCGGGGCGGGGGATTGAAACGCTTCAAGGTGCTATAGTCAGTTGTCTTATTTCACCTGAGGAGCAGGCACATGCCGGACCAAGCCATCATATCCGCCTACCAGGCCGCCAAGGAACGCTACGCCGCCATCGGCGTGGACACGGACGCCGCCATCCGCAGTCTGGAGTCGATTCCGGTGTCGCTTCACTGCTGGCAGGGCGACGATGTCGGCGGCTTCGAGACCGCGGGCGCGCAGCTTTCCGGCGGCGGCATTCAGGCAACCGGAAACTATCCCGGCAAAGCGCGCACGGTCGCAGAACTGCGCGCGGACCTGGAGAAAGCCTACAGCCTGATTCCGGGGAAGCACCGGCTGAACCTGCACGCCTCCTACCTGGACAACGGCGGCAAGTTCGTGGACCGCACGGAAATCGAACCGAAGCATTTCCAGAGCTGGATCGGCTGGGCCAAGGCCAATGGTCTGGGGATGGATTTCAACCCGACTTACTTTTCGCATCCGAAAGCCGCCGATGGTTACACGCTGGCTCATGCCGATCCGGGGATTCGCGAGTTCTGGATTCAGCACGGCATCGCGTGCCGGCGCATCGGGGCGGAGATGGGACGGCAGTTGGGCAGCACCACCGTGACCAACGTGTGGATCCCGGACGGGTACAAGGACGTGCCGGCGGACCGCACGGCGCCGCGCGAGCGGCTGATCGATTCACTGGACAAAATCTTCGCCCAAGCCATCGATCCCAAACTGCACCTGGACGCCGTGGAAGCGAAACTGTTCGGCATCGGGGCGGAGAGCTATACGGCGGGGTCGGCGGAGTTCTACACCGGGTACGCCGTATCGCGGCAGAAATTGCTGACGCTGGATGCGGGGCACTATCATCCAACCGAGATGATCTCCGAAAAGATCTCTTCGGTGCTGCTGTTCTGCCCGGGACTGCTGCTGCACGTGAGCCGTCCGGTGCGGTGGGACAGCGATCACGTGGTGCTGCTCGACGACGAATTGCTGGCCATCGCCAAGGAGATCGTGCGCAGCGGGAAACTGGACCGGATTCACCTGGGACTGGATTACTTCGACGCCAGCATCAACCGTGTCGCGGCGTGGGTGATCGGCACGCGGAACATGATCAAGGCGCTGCTGATCGGGTTGCTGGAGCCGGCGGCGACGCTGCGGCGGCTGGAGGCGGAAGGCGACTTCACGCAGCGGTTGGTGCTGTTCGAGGAATTGAAGTCGCTGCCGTGGGCCGCGGTGTGGGATCACTACTGCGCGAACAAGGGAGTGCCGGTGGGCGCCGGCTGGTTCGACGAAGTGCGCCGCTACGAACGCGACGTCTTGTCCCGGCGCTGACTGGCCTCCCGCTTTTAAGGAGGTCGGGCATGAAACGGTTCCTGTTCGCCGCTGCGGCGGTGGTGGCGCCGGTGGCGTGTTTGTGGCTGATGGCACAGCCGGCGGGAGATCCCGTGGTGGAGGGATTCCGGCTGACCGAGGTGTCGAGCGTTTCCGACGCCATCGAGCAACTCTACGGACAGCGCGCGTACATGTCGCACGACATGCGCCCGCTTTCGCCCGCGAAATTCGCCGGACCCGCGGTGACGGTGCTGCTCAAGAAGGAGGAGCACAAGGAGGGCGCGGCGGCATCGCAGGGAATGCTGGACGCCATCGACGCGGCGCCTCCGGGATCGGTGTACGTCATGGTGCTGGAGGATGGCGTGGATTACGCCGGAATCGGGGCTCTGATGGCGACCGCGATGAAGGTGCGCGGACTGGCGGGCGCGGTCGTGGATGCAAGTGTGCGCGACACGCCGCAGATCCGCCGCATCCAGTTCCCGGTGTTCAGCAGGGGCGTGGCGCCTTCGACGACGATCAACCACTACCGTGTCGCGGGTGTGAACGTGGCGGTGACCTGCGCCGGCACGCGCGTGAATCCGGGGGACATTGTCGCCGCCGACGAGGACGGCGTCGCGGTCGTGCCAAAGGCGAAGGCGGCGGAGGTGCTCAAGAAAGCGCAGGAACTCGACGATACCGAGCACCGGATGCTGCCGTTCATTGAAAAGTTCCGCTCGATTAAAGAAGCGGTAGCGAAGTTCGGACGCATTTGAAGAAAGCAGTGAGAGTGTGTATTCGCAGTATCGATCCGAGGCGGCGAGAGAGGAATGCTTCGCCTACCTCGATTCCCGCGCCGCGCGGGAATGGCCTGTAGCGAGTGAGGCGCGGACGGTGCCGACCTCGTTCGGTCCGACGTTTGTCCGGATCAGTGGAGCGGCGAACGCTCCTCCGTTGGTTTTGCTGCACGGCGCGGCCACCTCATCGCTGATGTGGGCGCCGAACATCGAAGCGCTGTCCGCACGCTGCCGCACGTTTGCCGTCGATGAGATCGGTGACTTCGGCAAGAGCGTTTGCGAGCAACCGGTCCGCCGGTTCGAGGAGTTGTCCGGCTGGATCACGGAACTTCTCGACGGGTTGGAACTGCGCGGCGGCGTGAACCTGGCCGGCCTGTCTTACGGCGGATCGCTGGCTGCGGATTACGCGCTGCGCTTTCCGGAGCGGATCGGCAAACTTGTGCTGATCGCTCCGGGCGGCACGGTGCTGCGGCTCAGCCCCGAATTCATCGCGCGTCTCGTGCTGGCGGTGATTGGCCGGGAAAAGGGCCTGGCGTGGGTGTTCCGCTGGCTGTTCGAGGATGCCGCGAGGGAACAGCCCGAGTGGCTGGATGCGACGCAAGAGCAATTGCGCATGCACATGCGTTGTGTCCGGCGGGTGCTGCCGAATCCCAGGGTGTGGAGCGACGCCGAGTGGCGCGCGCTGCGCGTGCCTACCCTGTTCCTGGTCGGCGGCCACGAGAAGATCTACCCGCCGGAGAAAGCCGTGCGCCGCCTGAAGCGCGTGGCGCCGCAGGTGAAGGCGGAGATCATCGCCGGCGCGGGCCACGACCTCACCTTTGTCCGGACCGCCGAGGTGAATCGCCGGATCTGCGAATTTCTTACAGATTCCACCAGTACGTCCACTTGAGCACGATGGCGCGATTGCGTGTGGAGAACAGGCCTGCCTGCCCCGGCTGCAGGTATTCGGGCAGGTAGTTTTCGGTCCAGACCAGGAAGATGTCGGACGCCGGCTTGTAGCGCCACTGCAGGCGGCTGTTCACGTTCAAGTTCCGCTGCTGCTCGTTGTACTGAACGAAAGTGGTGAAGTACAAGGTGTTGGTGAAGGTGATATCGAACCGCGGACCGGCCAGCCAGAAGCGCGTGTCTCCCCACGGCTGGGGCAGGCGAAGATCGTTGTAGGTCACGATGCCGCCGAGGCTCACGAACGGCTGAATCCGGTACCCCATGGTGCCGGAGACGGTGCGCTGCCCGCCACCCGCATAATAGCCGCCCACTTGAGTCGAGATGCCGTACCGCAATACGCTTTGCGGCCGGGAGTCGAAACGCGTGGTCCAGAAATTCCAGCGATGGATGCTGCCGGTGGCGAGCGCGGCGAGTCCGGAGTTCGTGGGGTCGAATGGCTGTAGCAGGCGAACGTAGTCGGCGCCGGCGCCAGCGGAAAAGACCTCGCCGCTGCGCAGCGTGACGCTGTAGCCGAGCGTGGTTTCGTAGTCGCTCAGTCTTCCGGTCCAATCGAAAAAGTTGCTGGTGGTGAGGGTCGGCCCGTGGCTCAACACACGGCCTTCGGGCAGGAAGGTGTAGCCGACGGTTCCGAGGAAGCGATGATAACCCGTGCGCGGCACGTACCCGGCTTCGGCCACGTAGTTCGGATCGACGTTCTCCGTCTGCCCGGCGATGAGCCAGCGGCGGCTGAAGTATTGCAGGTGACCGGCGTAAACGTTGCCGCCGTGGATGCCGGACGTGAACGACCGCAGGTAGAGCATCTTGCCGGACCACAGGTTGTTTGCCGATGCGAGGTTGTACTCGAAGCCCACGTTGCGGTTGTATGCCGAGGGCGTGGCGGGGGCGCCCGCCGGCGCGTAGTTGAAGGACTCCTTGTCGACCAGCAACACCCCGATGTTGGAACGGGAGAACACGCGGCGCTGCAGCGCGAAGACGGCGAAGTTCTGCGGCGGCAGGCTGCCGTCGCCCGGGACCCCCGTCTGCATGTCCATCACGCCGATACGCCAGTCTTTGTTCAGCTTTCCGCTGAGGCGCGCGCCGAAACGGATGGGCACGCCGTTGAGGCCGATGCGGCGGCTGAAGAAGGGCCGGATGGTCGAGTAGCCGAAGTTCGCGAACTGGTCGCCGTTCTCCAGAAAGAACTGGCGCTTCTCCGGAAAGAACAACTCGTAGCGGCTGAGGTTGGTCACCTGTTGATCGACGTCCACCTGCGAGAAATCGGGATTGACCGTGAGGTCGAGGTTGAGCGCGGGACCGATCGCCACCTTGCCGTCGAGTCCAATGTCGTGCCGGGTGGCGAGGGGCGTGTGTCCTTCGTAGTCGCGGCTGATGCCGCCGAGCGCGTAGGGGATCACCGAAATATTCGGGCCCGGAGCGGGCGGCGGCTGGTCCCAGATTAGGACGCCGGCGAGCGCCAGGGCGGCAGTGGGAAACTGGCGTCCGATCGGGGTCCACGAGGACTTTTCGGTGGTCTTCAGATCGAGGCGGCTGAAGTTGACGCCCCATTTGGTGACGCCCGCCTTGTAGCGGAGGCTCTTGAAGGGGATGGCAATCTCCACCTCGTAACGGTCCTGGTAAGACTTCACCGCTGAGGTCCACTTGTTGTCCCAACTCAGGTTGGCCTTGCCGCCTTCGTACAGCAAACCGTCCCACTGCGCGCCGGCGGCGTTGACTCCGAACGTGAAGCCGTTGGTCTGATCGTCGAACGTATCCAGAAAGAAGATGAAGTTATCGTTCTTCGTGAACGACCAGTCGCGCTTGAGCGATTCCACCATGTAAGGCCCTGGAACGTTGCCGTAGTAGCAGATGGCGCTCAGGTACAACTGGTGGTCGTCGTAGGCCATGCGGACATCGGTGCGCACCTTCGCGCGGCTGGTGTCCATGGGCAGGACCATCCAGAAATCGGTGGCCACTTCGGCCGAGTCCCAGGCCGGTTCGTGTGCGCTGCCATCGATCACGATCGGCGAAGTCGCGCGGTGGATGTGGAATTGGTATGCCCCGTTCTGTTTTTGCGCCGCGGAAGGAGCGGCTCCGGCCAGGAGCCACACCACGAGGGCGATTCTGTGCAACGCTGTCTTTGCCGCGGGGAAATGGACCGTCATCGCTGGAACTATCGAAGCTATCAGACGGCAGCCCTTCGCGGAAAGAGGCTGTGCGGCACAACAGGGGCGCTGCGGCCGCCGCTCACTGCTTGATGATGGTGCCGTCCTGCTTGCGGATCTCGCCCCAGCCGCCGTTGAGCGGCTTGCGGTCGCCGCCTTCGAAGGATCCGTACGGGTACTTCGCGGCGGCCTTTTCGTCGACCTCGATGCCCCATCCGGGCGCTTCGTTGGCCCACAGGTATCCATCCTTCATGACGGGGCAGCCCGGGAAAACTTCGCGGGCGCGGTCGTTGAAGGGCGTGTATTCCTGAATGCCGAAGTTGTAGCAGGCAAGATCGAGCGCCACGTTGGCAGCGTGTCCGATCGGGGACACATCTCCGGGGCCGTGCCAGGCGGTGCGCACGCCGTAGAGTTCGGCGAAGGCCGCGACCTTGCGCATCGGGGTCACGCCGCCGCCCTGCGAGACATGCATGCGGATGAAATCGATCAGCCGTTCGGCCACCAGCGTGCGCCATTCGTGAGGACTGTTGAATAGCTCGCCCATGGCCAACGGGGTCGCGCAGTTCTGGCGGATCTGGCGGAAGTAGGCGATGTCTTCGGGTGAGAGCGAATCCTCCAGGAAGAAGAGGCGCAGCGGCTCCACCGCCTTGGCGAATTGTACGGCCGTGTTCGCCGGATAGCGTTCGTGCATATCGTGGAGCAATTCGATTTCGTCGCCAAGTTCCTTGCGCGCGGTTTCGAGCACCTTCAATTGGCGCCGCATGGCGACCGCGGGTTCAAAGACCGGACCGGAGTGCAGTCCCTGCACCGGCGTGCCTCCGCGTCCGGCGCCGTAGCCATCCATGCCGGGAACGCCGACCTGCACGCGGACGTGACGAAAGCCCTGGGCCATCAGGCGGCGCGCGCTCTCGATGGCTTGCGGAATCTCCGCGCCGGCGGCGTGCGAATAGCAGTCGGCGGCTTCGCGGCACTTGCCGCCGAGCAACTCGTAAACCGGCATTCCCGCCTGACGCCCCTTGATGTCCCAAAGCGCTTGGTCGACGCCGCTGATGGCGTTGTTGAGCACGGGACCGTTGCGCCAGTACGAGCTGTTGTACATAGCCTGCCAGAGATCGTCGATGCGGTCAGCGGGCTTGCCGGTGAGGAACGGACGCAGGTACTTTTCGACCGCGACGTTGACGACCTCGGCGCGCTGCGTGAACGTGGCGCAGCCGTAGCCGTGCAACCCGTCCTGGTCGGTGAGGATCTTGACCACGCTCAGCCGCGATCCGGCGGGCGCGGTGGCGATCACCTGCACATCCTTGATGATGGGCGCGGGCAGCGCGCGGGTGGCGCGTTGCGCGGCTTCCTGGGCGGCGAGGGCGCGGACTCCGAAACCTGCTGCCACGCCGGAAAGAAAATTTCTGCGGTTGACTAGGGGCATGGGCGTTCAGCTCCAAAGGCGGTCGTTGGTGCGGTCCACGTTCCACTGCGGAGTCGGATCGAAATATCCGGGTTCCATCAGGTGCTGTTTCACTACCTCGTCGTTGAGCGTGATGCCGAGACCCGGCTTATCCGGCACGGTGATGAAACCTTTGTTGACGATCGGCTTCTCGACGCCTTCGACCAGATCGTTCCACCACGGAATGTCCACCGAGTGGTTTTCGAGCACGAGGAAGTTTTCCGTAGCCGCGGCGCAGTGTACATTGGCCATGCAGGAGATGGGCGAGCCGGCGAAGTGCATCGCCATGGCGACGCCGTACTCCTGGGCGCCGTCGCCGATCTTCTTGGTTTCGAGAATGCCGCCTGAGGTTGCGAGATCGGGGTGGATGATGTCCACCGCGTGCGCACGGCAGAGTTCCATGAACGGCTCTTTGAGATAGATGTCTTCGCCGGTGAGGATCGGGATATCGACGGCGTCGGAGATCTTCTTGAGCAGGTCCGTGTACTGCCAGGGAATCATGTCTTCGAGCCAGGCGAGGTTGTACTTCTCCATCGCCTTGCCGAGGCGGATGCAACTGTTCAACCCGATGTGGCCGAAGTGGTCCGCGGAGAGCGGGATATCGTAGCCCACCTGCTCGCGGACGGCCGCGACATAATCCCCCATGCGGGCGAGCCCCTTGGGCGTAAGTTCGATGCCGGTGAACATGTGCTGCGTGCGTCCGCCCTGTCCTACGCTTTCGCCCGCGGGACGGGTGATGCAGCCGGGTTCGTTCTCCATCAAATCGATGCCAAGATCCATCTTCAGCCACGTGAAGCCCTGGTCGCGGCGGGCCTTGAGCCGGCGGCCGTACTCGACCGGGTCGTGCGATTCGGTGGTGTCGGCGTAGCAGCGGATGCGGTCGCGGAAGCGCCCGCCGAGCATCTGGTAGACGGGCACGTTATAGGCTTTGCCGGCGAGATCCCACAGCGCCATCTCCACTCCGCACACACCGCCTCCCTGCCGCGCGGGTCCGCCGAACTGTTTGATCTTGCGGAAGAGCTTGTCCACGTTGCAGGGATTCTCGTTGAGCAGACGGCTCTTGAGCATGAGCGCGTAGTTCTTGCTGGCGCCGTCGCGTACCTCGCCGAGGCCGTAGATGCCCTGGTTGGTATCGATGCGGATCAGCGGGCAGGTCATGGGCGCGCGCGTGATGGTCGCGATGCGCAGGTCCGTGATTCGCAGCGCGGAGGGTTTCGAATTGGTGTTGGTGTTTTGCGGGTACGCCGCGAGGTCCTCGCCGGCCCAAAGTCCCGCGCCGAGCGCTCCGGCCGCGCTTTTCAGAAATGATCGTCGTGCGTTCATGAGTTCACCCCACTGTCAGCGCGGCCTGCATCATGGCCCGCGCGTAACCTACGTTATAAGCAAAGGCGGCATACGTACCCCCGCCCGGATACTGCGGACGGAAGGCGGGCCGCTCGCGATCGTAATCGATGGCGCGCGGATGTTCGGGGTAAATCAGCCGGGTATACTTGCCGCGGACAAGTTCGCGCATCACGGCGAACATATTGTTTTCGCCTTCGTCGATGAAAACTTCGGTGTAGCGCTCGTACGGTCTTGCCACCTTCACGTTGCGGAAGTGGCAGTGGTTGATGCGGTCGCGCGAAAGGAAGTAGCGGCAGACCTCGACCGGGTCCTGCCCCATTTCCTTCGTCACGCCGCAATCGAACGTGATGCCGTTGGAAGGGCTGTCGACAATGGCGATCAGCTTTTTCCAGCCGTCCACCGTGCCCATGATCTGCTGCGAGCCGCGTGACACCGGAGCGGGCGGATCGTTGGGATGCAGCGCGAGCCGCACGCCTGCCTTCTCGGCGGCGGGAATCACAGCCTTCAGGAAGTAGCCGATGTTCGCCCACATTTCGTCGAGTGTGCGGGCGCCTTCCCGCTCGAGCGGGGGCAGGTCGCGGAACTTGACCTGCTTTCCGCCGGACTCGGTCTCGCGGTCGTAGTCGAAGCCGGTCCAGCCGGCTCCGGCGCGTCCCTCTTCGGCGAAATACCCTTCCATGGCACGGTGCGCGTACCAGTTGTACTCGACGACGGGGAGCCCGGCCCTGCCCGCGGCCTGAATGGACTGGATGACCTTTTCAATGTCCTCGTCCCGGCCGGGGCGGTTGTAGATGGCACGGTCGAAGCCGCCGATCATGATGTTCCCGATGGTGACGCCGTTCGCCTTGTAGCGGCCGAGCAGCGCGCGCAGCGCCTCCTCATCCCAAGGGATGCGGCCCATGCCGGTGATGGCGTGCTCGACGCCGATCTGGCGCAAACGGCGCGCGCCGGACGCGGCGATTTCGTCGGGCGTGCCCTGCGCGGCGGCCCCGGCGTCGCCGATGCCGAGGCACAGTTTCGGCGTGCCCGCGCCTTCGAAGCGGTTCGGGGGCATTTCCGCCGCGCCTGCCTGCGGCGCCACGGCCAAGGCGCCGGCGGCGGCGGCCGATTGCATCAGGGATCTACGGGTGATCTTCATGGAGCCACCTCCGTACAGCCGACCTGCTGAGCCGGGCCGCAACCGCCGCGCGGCGGATCCGGGCACCCGCTCATCACCGGACAGTGTATCCGAAATGCGTGACTCGCAGAGCCGCCGAGGGGGCCCCGGTCTTCTACTGCGACAGAATCACCGCGCTGTAGGGGCCGAGTCCGACGCTGAGGCGGCAGGGCATGTTGTCGTATCCGTCCTGCCCGGCGTAAGAATCGTACGCCGGGTGGTTGCCGAAGCCGGCGCCATAGAGGTTCGAGTCCGAGTTGAAGCGGACGCGCCAGAGGCCGGCGCGCGGGACACCGACGGTGTAGCTATCGAAGGCGCGATTGGCGAAGTTGCAGATCACCACCACGTCGTCGCCGGCGCCGCCCTGCTCCCAGCGGTGGAAGGCGAGCACCTTGGCGTCGTTATTGATGTGATGCACGTTGATGTTCTGGCCGCGCAGCCCGCGCGTATTGTCGTACCAGTTCCGGCGCAGGTGGATCATGTCGCGGTACATCGCGAGCACGCCGGGGTTGCGCGTAACGTTGCCCCAATCGAGCGGGACCGAATCGCGCCACGGCCCGGTTTCGAGAAACTCCTGGCCCTGGAAAATGAGCGGGATGCCGGGCGCGGTGAAGACCAGCACGCCGCCCAGCATCGACCGCTTGCGCGCGTACCAGCTTGTGGGGTCGCCGCCGTCGATATCGCTGGGCAGGCGCTGCTTGGCGTTGATTCCCGCGACTTCGTCGTGCGATTCGGTGTACACCACGCGTTCCAGAGCGTCGGTGCCGTAGCGGTGATAGAGCGCCTGCGCGACCGCGTTCATATCGCGGTACGAGTCGAAGGGGTTGGTGAGAGCGGCGCGGACGGGATGGACGAAATCGCCGTCCCATTGCGAATCGAAGCCGGCCCCGCCCCAGTCGGTGGGACGGGTGAGCCACGCGTCGTTGCGCAGGTCCTCGGAGATCGTGATCTTCCAGGGCTGGTGCGCCTGCAACTCGTCGTTCATCCAGCGGAGCAGGTTCCAGCCGTCGGGGAGTTCCTCGTGATCGCCATAGACGCAGCGGATGTAGGAGGTGGCGTCGTAGCGGAAGCCGTCGAAGCGGAATTCCCCGGCCCACAGGAGCAGGTTGTCGCGCAGGAACTGGCGCACTTCGGGGCGTCCGTAATCGGGGCGCGGACCCCAGGGCGTGGCGCCGCGCCAATCGTTGTAGAAGTAAATGCCGCCGCCATCGTTTTCGTACCAGCCGTCGAAGCGCCATGTGGGAAGATCGTTGGGACCGAGGTGATTGTAGACCACGTCGAGAAGGACGGCGATGCCGTTCGCGTGCGCATCGCGGATGAAGCGTTTCAGCGCCAGCGGGCCGCCGTAATCCGATTCGACCGCGAAGATGTCGCACGGGTTGTAGCCGAGCGAGAAGCCTCCGGGGAACTCGCTGGAGGGCATAATCTCGATCGCGTTGATGCCGAGGTCGCGCAGGTAGGGTAGCTTTTCGCGCACCTGATCGAAAACGCCGGGCTTCCCCGCCGCCGGGTCGTTGAAGGATCCCGCATGGACTTCGTAGATCACCAACTCGTGCCACGGCGGCGCGTAGAAGACCGGATCGCCCCATTCGAAGGCGGCATCCGCCACGATGCCGTTGCCGGCGGAATTGGTAACTTGTCTGGCGTAGGGATCGATGCGCCACAGGTACTCGCCGCCGCGGGCGATAACGAATTTGTACTGCTGGCCGGGCGCCGCGCCTTCGACGTCGACAGACCAGTAGCCGGCTGCGTCCAAGGCCAGCGGGTTTGCGGGCGGCTGCCAGTTGTTGAACTCGCCCGCCACGTAGACGGCGTCGGCAAAGGGCGCCCACACGCGGAACGTGACACCGCCGGGATAGGGGGTGGCGCCCATGAAGGGACGATGACTCGGGGAAGGATGAGGAGCCTGAGCCGGTGCTGCCATAAAGGTTCTCCGGGTGCCTCAATTGTAGTTGGCCGGCGGGATGGAGCCAAGTTACTTTAGAGTTACTCCACCTCCGGATGTGGCTATCTGCACGCTTCGATCCGGCGTTTCCTGGAATCAGCGCGAGTGAATGCGGGGACCGGGCTCCTGGCGCGCGAGGATGCGGGCTTCGGCGGCGAGCATCTCCTGCCAGCGCGCGTCGGCGGTAGTGCGGCCCGCGACCTTGCGCGCGAGCCGGAGAAACACCTTGTAGTGGCCCATCTCGGAGGAAAACAGCGCGCGGTAGAAGGCCGCGAGTTCGGGGTCGGACGACGCGGCGCTGAGTACGGCGAAGCGCTCGCAGGAGCGCACTTCAATCAGCGCGGAGACCAGCAGGCGATCCAGCACCTCCCCCGGGCCGCCCTTGCGCACCAGTTGGCGCAGGGCGTTCGCGTAGGGGTTCTTGTGCACGCGCTCCAGTCTGCCCCCGCGCTTCATGAGCAGGCGAGTGACCTGGGCGAGGTGCGCGGCTTCGTCGCGCGCCACCGCCGTCATCGTCTCCACCCAGCCATCGACCCAGTCGTGCGGCCAGCGCGTCATCAGTTCCATCGCGTTGTTGGCGGCCTTCTTTTCGAGGAACGCGTGGTCGATCAGCAGGGACAGCGGATCGGCGAGGACCCTGGCGGCCCATTCGAGCGGAGTGCGCGAATGCAGCGGAAGAGATTCGGCTCGTTCGAGCGCGTGCAGGGCCACCATCCGATGTAAACACACTTCGCAAGCCGCCGCGAAAATTTCGCCGCGAAATGCCGTGCCGCTGGGTTACCATAGCGGAGGGTCCATCCCGCAGGTTAACCGGTCCACTTGATTCCCACGCCGATCCAGCAGCAGACGACAACTGTCTCCGAGCCCACCACGATCGAAATGCTCGATGCGCTGGAGGCCGCTCTGGCAAATGCCGCAAGGGTCCTCGCGCTGCCGCCGGACGACCGCGGGAAAACATCATCGGGCGCGCGCGGACTCCGCCGGCGCATCCGCACTCATCCATTCAGCCGAATCGAGGAACTGTAATCATCCATGAGCAACGCAACCGCATCCGCATCTGCATCCGAGAAGAAGACCGTTTACGAAAAGCCGCGTCTGATCCTGACCCACGGTGAGAAGGGCGGGGTCGGCAAGACTACCGTGGCGCGCGTGATCGCCGATTTTCTGAACGCGCGCGACGCCTCCTTCCGCGCCTTCGACGCCGAGGGCGCGACCGGCCAGTTGCTGCGCTTCCATCCCGACGAGAGCCTGCCGGTGGAAGTGGCGCACGCCGCCGGGATCGCGCCCGTGTTGGATTACGTGATGGAAGGCGCAGGCAAGCGTCTGGCTCTCGTGGATCTGGGCGCGCGCTCCGGCGAGGACGTGCGGGAGTGGCTGTATAAAGCCGGCGCGCTCGAAGAGGCGGAGGCCGCGCGATTGGGCATCACGGTCGTATACGTGCTCGGCGGCGCGGTGGATAGCGTCGGGCACCTGAAGGAATGCTTCGCCGCATTGGGCCGCGCGGTGAACTACGTGATTGTCCGTAACTTCGGCGTGGCGGGAAAGTTCGATGTCTACGACAAGTCCAACGTTCGCCGGGAACTGCTGGAGGCCGGGGCGCGCGAAATCTCGCTGCCCGCGCTGGACGGAAGCGTATATCAATCGGTGGACCGCGCCAGCGTGGCCTTCTCGGCTTTCGCCGAGGGGCAGGGCGGGACCTTCGGCTTCACCGAACGCCGATACTGCCGCACGTGGTTGCGCGAATGCTTTGCGGCGCTCGAAGAAGCCGCCGCGGTGCTGCACTAGCCCGGCACTAACCCGCGCTACATGACCGGACCGATGCGCCAGGGCACGAATTCCTTGTGCCCGAGGCGCTCGGCACAGGTCTGCTGTCCGCCGGCGACGGCGAGCACCAGATCGAATATCTCGCGCCCGACGCCGGGCACGGTGGCCTCACCGTCTGCGATGCGGCCGGCGTTGACGTCCATATTCCCGGTCATGCGCCGGTAAGTGTTGCTATTGGTCGCGATCTTGATGACCGGGACGGTGGGAAACCCGATGGCGCTGCCCCGTCCGGTGGTGAACGCAATCAGGTTGCAGCCGCCGGCGGCGAGTCCGGTGAGGCTGACGGGATCGTAGCCGGGTGTGTTCATGAACGTGAAGCCGGGAGACGTCACGCGCTCGGCGTAATCGTAGACATCGATCAGGGTGGAGGTGCCGCCCTTGGCCACCGCGCCGAGGCTCTTTTCCAGGATGTTGGAGAGCCCGCCTTCCTTGTTGCCGGGCGAAGGATTGTCGTCGAAGCTGCCGTGGAACCCGGCCAGGTAGTCCTTGTATTTGCGGATGCAGCCGAGCAGCTTGAAGGCGACTTCGCGATTGCGCGCGCGGCGCACGAGCAGGTGCTCCGCGCCGAAGATCTCCGGCGTCTCGGCGAGGACGCTGGTGGCGCCGATTCCGGCCAGCAGGTCCGAGCACACGCCCAGCGCCGGATTGGCCGTGATGCCGCTGAAGGAATCGCTGCCGCCGCAATTCAGCCCGAGCACCAGCTTCGAGGCGGGGATGGGCACGCGCTGTTCCGCGGCCGCCTGATCGAGGAAGCGCGCGATCTCGCGGCGTGTGGCCTCGATGGTGGCGCGCGTGCCGCCGCTCGCTTGTAGCGTGAGTCCGGCGAGCCGTGCGCTCCGCGGGGATCCCGCGCCCAGATAGTGATCGATCTGGTTGACCTCGCAACCGAGCCCGAGAATGACCGCGGCCGAGACGTTGGGGTGCTGGAGCACGCCGCTCAACGTGCGCCGCAACTGATCCATGTCCGGACCGAAAGCATGGCCGCAGCCTTCGCCATGGGGGAAAGCGACCACGCCATCCACGTTGGGCGGCAGGCGCTCGCCCTCGAAACTGCGCGCCACCTGCTCGGCGGTGTGCGCGGCGCAGTTGCTGGCGGCGACCACCGCGATGTAGTTGCGCGTCCCCACCCGCCCGTCCTCGCGCGGATAGCCCAGGAACGTGGGCTCCGCGGCGCGCACCGGAACCGGCCTCTCCGTTTCGGGAAAGTCGTAGTCGAGTGCAACTTCCTCGAAGGCGAGGTTGTGGGTGTGGACGTGGCGTCCCGCGGGGATCTCCTCGCGGGCGCGCCCGATCGCCTGTCCGTAGCGCTCCACGACTTCGCCCGGCGCGATGTCCCAGAGCGCCACCTTGTGCCCCGCGGGAATGGCGTCGATGGTGCGCACCGGAATGCCCTCCACCGCGAGTTCGGTTC
>JBBIQR010000026.1:0-28694 GCA_037442245.1 Candidatus Solibacter sp.
CTGTGTGGGAGAGTAGGAAGTCGCCCGGTTTAATCCCTAAAGCCTCCCGGTTTTTCCGGGAGGCTTTTTGATTTATGATCCATCCTCAGACCGCTCTCGCACTCATCTCCGGCTTCGATGACCCCGCCGACGGCGCCGCCGCCAAGAGCTTCGAACTGATCCGCATGCTCCTGGAGCACTCACCCGCCCCATTTTCCCGCGACCAATTCATCCCCGGCCATATCACCACCTCCGGGCTCGTCCTCTCGCCCGACGGTACCCGCGCGCTCATCCTCCACCACCGCCGCCTCGACCGCTGGCTGTTGCCCGGAGGCCACGTGGAACCAGACGACCTCTCCCTCGAAGCCGCCTCCGCCCGCGAAATCCTGGAAGAGACCGGAGTCCCCGTCTCCGGCGGCATCCTGGCCGGCGCCGACGTCCACGGCATCCCAGGCAAAGGCCACGAACCTTATCACCTGCACCACGACCTGCTCTTTTGCTTCCGCGCTGAGACCGAGTCTTTCCAGGTCTCCTCCGAATCCCGCGCCGTCGCCTGGTGTACCCCCGCGGAATTCGACCGTTACGCCATCCCGTCCAACGTCCGCCGCGCCTGGACCCGGATCACCGCCCCCGCACCGCGTCCCCGAACGTCCGCATGAACGCCAGATCGTCGTCATCGAGAGGCCCGCGGCGGATCTCCGCGAGATTCTCCTCGAATTCGCGCAGGCTCCCCGGCGCCATCAGGCACATCCCGACCGCCGGGTTCGACATGACGAACCGGTAGCACATGCCCGGCGGCGGCATCCGCCCATTCTCCGGATACCCGCGCGGGCGCCGCAGCAACTGTCCCCACCGCGTTGCCGTGAACCCAACCACCAGGGGACGCGGTTCCGGCAAAGCTGCGAACACCTCCCGCTCCGCTCCACGCGACGCCGCGTTGTACCGCACCATCGCCGCGTCCAGCACGCCCTCGTTCAACAACTCGGCGGCGAACGCGCGGTCATGCGTCGAGATGCTCACCCCGCGCACCAACCCGCTCTCCCGCACCGCCTGCAACTCGTCCCGCACCCGCGGGGTGAAATACTTGCGCCGCGTCACGCCGAAGAAGTGGAACAGGTCGATGTACCCGGTCTTCATCTGCCGCAGGCGCCGCTCCAGCACGCGCCGCAGGTTTTCGTGCCCGAGGATCAGGTTGTACGCGCCCGTGGCCAGCACAAACTCCTCGCGCCGCGCTGCGATCGCACCCGGCAGGACGCTGGTCATGTGAGTGTCAAACCCGAAAAACAGAAAGTAGTTCAGTCCCTCGTCGAGCGCCCGCATCACGGTGGCGCGTCCCGGGCGATAGGTCGCCGAAAGTCCGATCCGGCAGGCGCGCGTGCCCAGCCTCGCCAGCGGCGCGCGCCAGAATTCCTGCTGCATCCATTTCAGTATAGGAGCGTGCGACCGCCCGTCCCGCGCATCCCGCTACAATTAGAGTTCGCCTCCATGAAAACTTTCACCATCGCGGTCATCGCCGGCGACGGAGCCGGCACCGAAGTCGTCCCGCAGGGCAAGCGTGTCCTCGAAGCCCTGGCGCGAAAACACGGAGTGAATTTCGCTTTCCAGGACTTCGACTGGGGCGCGGAGCACTACTTCCGCTGGGGCCGTATGATGCCCGCCGGCGCCATCGACCTGCTCCAGCCCTGCGACGCCATCTTCCTAGGCGCCGTCGGCCACCCCGAGATTCCCGACCACACCACCCTCAATGGCCTGCTGCTCCCCATCCGCCGCGCCTTCGACCAATACGCCAACGTGCGGCCCGCCTATTTGTACCCCGGCGTGCAGTCGCCGCTCGCACGTCCCAAGGGCGGCGATATCGATTTCGTGGTCGTGCGCGAGAACACCGAGGGCGAGTACGCGCAAGTCGGCGGCTTCGTCTACCACCATCAGCCGGAGGAAGTCGCCATCCAGACCAGCGTCTTCACGCGCCGCGGCATCGAGCGTATCATCCGCTTCGCCTTCGATCTCGCGGTCAAGCGCAATCGCAAGAAGCGCGTCGCCAGCATCACCAAATCCAACGCGCAGGGCTTCAGCATGGTGCTCTGGGACCGCGTTTTCGAGGAAGTCGCCGCGCAATACCCGCAGATCGAGACTGAGTCCCTCCTGGTCGATGCCGCTGCCATGAACTTCATCCGCCGCCCGGAGAGCTTCGACGTGGTCGTCGGATCCAACCTGTTCGCCGACATCCTCAGCGACATCTCCGCCATCCTGGTCGGCAGCATGGGGCTCGCCGCCAGCGCCAACCTCGATCCGCTACGCCGCTTCCCCTCCATGTTCGAGCCCGTCCACGGCTCCGCGCCCGATATCGCCGGTAAGGGCATCGTGAACCCGCTGGCCAGCATTCTCAGCGCAGGCATGATGCTCGATCATCTCGGCATGACAGAAGCCGCGGCGGACGTCGAACGCTCCGTCGCCCGAGTGCTCGCCGAAGGCAAGGTGCGCACCCCGGACCTCGGCGGCAAGAGCAGCACCGAGGAAGTAGCCGCTGCCGTCATCTCCGCTCTGGGTTGAGACGGCCCCTCACCTGTCCAGCACGCGGAATCCGGTCGTCTTCCCTTTCGGCAGATCCAGTTCGAGGATGCCGCCCGCATCGGCGTCCTCCTCGAATATCTCCTCGTCGTCCACTTCGACCTGATACGTGCGCCGCGCTTCGAGCCCGAGCACGAACACCGCGTCCTCATCGTCCACCGGCAGGCTCCACGCGAGTTGCCGGCGCGCGAAGCACAACCAGGCCTGTTGCAGCGTGACCGGCGGCGCGGCGATCTGCGGATTCAGCCGCGTAAGCCTACCGTCCGCGTACAGTTGCATGGCGCCGTCGAAGAATCCGAACCACGACGCGTCCGGGTCCCAGGTCGAGCGCACGAACAGCCGTCCGAAATCCGGATCGTGGAAGATCAGCGGCACGTGGTAGTAGCTCAGCCCGGGCTGATACGGATTCGCCCACAGGAACTCGTAGGGCGCCCCGAACGGGCTCTTCAGAATGAACTTGTCGTGCATCAGCCACCCTTGCAGCATTTGGGTTTCGGCCGCGTTCACGTCGAACGCCACCATCGCCAGTTCCGCCGCCCGTGAGAGCGCCGCGCTGCGTACGTCCGGCTCGCCGCCTTTCGCCGTCGCGCCCACCCGGTACTCGTTCTCCGCCGCTTCGTAGATCGCCGGATAGTGGCTGATCAGGTGCTCGATCGGGAATTCCTTGAAGAACCGCGGATACGCCTCCCGCAGGTCGATGTTCGTGCTCTCGCGCAGCGCGTGCATCAGTTCCCACAGCGGATACGCATCGTCGCGCGAGATCACGTGATGCCCTGCCTTCAATTCCCCGATTACCCGCACCGCCCACCACTGCCGCACCACCCGCTCGAGTTCGCGCTGCGGCGCGCCGGGCACGTGGTCGAACAATGCGATCGCTGCCAGCACGCGGCCGCGTACGCGCTCCACCGTCTCGTTTCCCGGCGGCTCGGCCAGCGCCTTCGCCAGCCGGGCCGCGAGTTCCTTCGATTGCGCCCCGCTGAGCAGATCCTGGCACCAGTCGAAGACCAGCGCCTGTTGTCTCGTGTCGGCCGCCGGGGAAAGGGCGAATTCGATTGCCTTGCGCCCGTACGCCGCATCGCCTGCGATCTGGTAATACAAGGCGCCGGCGAATCCGGCTTCCGGCATCGGCGCGCCCCCGGTCACGAGGGCGGCAAACTGTTGCCAGCGCGGGCTTTCGCGCTCCCGTTCCCGCTTCAACAGGCGCAGCCGCTGCGCGCGCAGCAGCAGCCGCGGATGCTCGGTGAACACCGTGACCGGCTCATCGGTTTGCGCGGCCAGGGGCGTTCCCATCGCCAGAAGCGCCGCCGCCACGCCGAATCCCGCTCTCATGGAGCCAATTGTGTCATAGCGACACACCACCTGCCCACGCGCAACCCATATTAGGCCGATTCGCTGCCGCCAAAATATTGTAAGCAAAGTAGGTTAAAGAGATTGACACATGGGGATCTGATTGCTATTTCTAGTGGTGAATTGGCGAAGTAACCTTTCAAACCTGCCCTCTGCTGCAACAGGCAGGCGGAAGTAAAGTGGGCCGAAAGTAGACAGCGTGCTTGCGGGAGCCGATGTTTCGTAACAGTTTAAGCTCACCCCCCTTCCCTTGTTGGTTGCTGCAGAGGGGTTTTTTTGCCGGAACGGATTGATCAAACGGTTTCTAGAGTCTCTCCCGGGGTTCAGGTAGCGGTGGTTGTGTGGCGTTTCTGGTAAGGAAAATAAGGACGCGGACCTGACCAGGAATTTCGGTAGTTAACGCTGGTCCAGACAAGCCGACGCCGGATCCCAGCCCAACCCAGGGCGAGCCGCATCGGAGTCAGCCTCGCAGGTCTTGAGGGTGAACCGATGCGGTTTTTCTTTTGGGACCCTGTTAACGTCCGGCAACTTTCGCTCCCCCTCGCCCGGTGCCAGACTCGGAATCATGCGATTCGCGTTCCTGCTCCTCGCCCCTGCCGCCCTTTACGGCCAGGCGGCGGTCGAGGCCGGACTCGGCGCTGCCCGCGCCGCCACCACCACGGCGCCAGCCCAAAATCTGGCCAAGGGCATCGCCGGAGCCTTCGGCAGCCTCGAAAAGGCGGCCGGCGCCCAGCCCGCATCCTCCACTACCACCACGGAGACCGTGCTCGTCCGCTCCCCCGAGGTCACCACGCTGGCGGGCGCCATCGACGTGATCTCACACGCCGAAGTGGGCATGGCCTATGACGAACTCGTCCGCCGTTTCGGTCCGCCCTCGCTCGAACTCGCCGGAGCCGAAGGCGGCCGCAAACTCACCTACGCGGGGAAGGAAGGCTCGACCCAGATTGAAGTGAAAGAAGACAAGGTCGCTTCGATCAAGCTGCCTGAACCCCAAGCCGGAGTTCTCACTCTACCGGGGAAATAGGGCCGGACCAGCGCTCAGAAACTCAGCGTCCGCGTCCGCGGCGCCTCTTCCGCATTCGGCAGGTACAGCGCCTTGCAGCGCTCGCAGCGATAGACTTCCGCCTCCGCTCCGAACCTGCTCTTCACTTCCTCGCCGAAGAAGTACCACCGCTTGAGATGCCCCGCGCAGAGCTTTCCCTTTTCGTCCTTCTCGTTGCAGGCCCTCATGCGCGGCAGGCGCCGCTTGACCTTGGTTCCGTCACTCAGGGTATCCACCAGCTCGCAAACGGGAGCAGGCTGATCGCCCGTCGTGTATTTGGGGTTTGCCACGTCTATTGCACCGGCAAAACGATGGTAGCACCATTCGTGCCGGCCACCTTTGCGGGAGTGGTTTTGCCCCCGATCGTGACCAGAATCGGCTGATTCCCCGTCCCGATTCCGCCCGGCACGGTCACGTTGATCTGGTACAGTCCCGGGAACCCCGGCGCCAGTCCGGAGAACTGCACCGGCGCGTTCTGTCCGCCGATCGTCACCTGCGGCGTGTCCTTCGTATAGGAGAGCGGATTCGCCCCCGCCACGTCCCCGCTCGCCGGCGGATTGGTCACCGGACCCAGCCCGTTCAGGAACAGCGAGACCGCCTGCCCCCGCGTCGCCTGGTGGTTGGCCAGGATCTGTACGCCGTTCACGTCACGCGCCGCGACGATTCCCGAACTCAGGTCCGTGAAAAACTCCGGCACCGAGTCCGCCATCGGCACTGTCACGACGTTACCGAACGAGTAGGCGTCGATCGTCACCTTCACCTGCGCCGACGTCTGCCCTTGCAGTTCCCACGGCAGTTGCAGGTTCACCTGCGACGGACTCACGTAGACCAGGCGCCCCGGCACGCTGATCCCCGCGCCCGCCACATCGAAGCTCACCGTAACCCCGTCAATCACCAGCGGCAGCGGCACGTACGCCGCCGAATCCGTGTATCCCGGATCGCTCAGCCCGCTGCCGTAGATCGAGATGTAGGAACCCGGCGCGACCGTGCTCTGAAAGTTGCCCGCGCTGACCACGCCGCCGGTTGAAATCGCCGGCTGCACGCGCCCCAGGCAGTTGCAGTTGGCCGTGTAGTCGAACGCCGCGCTTTGTCCGCCTGCCGTCACCCCGATGGTGAAGTTGCCGGTCTGCGCGATCGTCACATCCGTGGTTGCGATCCCGTATGCATTCGTGGTGGACGACGAGTTGGCGAATGTGATGGCCCGCCGCGGCGTCGAACTCCATGTCACCTGCGTGTTAGCCACCGGCGCGCCCTGCTTATCCGTGACCTGGACCGCGATGGTCGAATTCGCGGCCGATTTGCTGATGCTCAGATCGTTCACGACCGGCTGTCCGACGATGCCCTCGATGTTCGCCGGCAGCGTCCACATGTTCGCCGCCGTGCCGTCGCCAACCAGGTAAAGGTACGGCACGCGCAGCGAAACGCCGCCGCCGGAGAGCGTCAGTTCCCCCGAGTACGATCCCGCCGCCGGCATCGTGCCGTTCAGCGTCAGGGTCACCGTGCCGGATGCGCCCGCCGCCAACGACAGGTTGGTCTTGTCGAGCGCGGGCACCAGCCCGGTGGTCAAATTCCCGGTATAGCTCTTGCCGCCCTGGGCCACCGCTGCCGCAAGCGTCGCCGCCGCCGAGCCGGTATTCGTCACCGTGATGGTCTTGGCCAGATTGGCCGGCGCCGCCGCCAACACGCCCCAACTCACCGTAGACGGAATCGCCAGCACCGTGGCGTTCACCGCCGCTCCCACATCCAGACGCCCGGCGCCGATCCACTGCACGTCCACCACATCGCCCGAATTGCTGTTGACGACCCCGTCGGTTGTGGTCACGCTCGAGTTGGCGGTATTCACCAGCGCCGCCTTGATCTGGAGCGCGCTCCACGCCGGGTGCTTCTGCTTCACCAGCGCCGCCGCGCCCGCCACCATTGGCGAGGCGAAGCTCGTTCCCGCCGCCGCCACATACCGCGTCACGCTGAACAGGAACGAATTCGGATCGTAGTTCTGCGCCGCCATCAACATGCCGCCGTAAGACGACGCGCTCGATCCCGCTGCCAGCAGGTCCGGTTTCAGATTTCCGTCGATCGACGGTCCGACCGCGGAGAAATACGCGAGTTGATTCTGGTACGTGCTGTCATCTACCTCGACGCCCGCCGGGTCGATAATGCCGGTCGCCCCGGCATTCGATGCCAGCCACGTCTTGATGTTCGTCCCGTCCGTGAGCGAGATCATCGCGACCGGCTCCGTGCCCGTCATCCCGCTCGGAGTGAAGATCGTCGATGAGTCCGCGAGGTAGAAAATGATGCCGACCGCGCCGGCGTTCAGCGCGTTGGTTTCCTTGGTGGCGAACGAGCACGTGCCGCGCTGAATCAGCGCAAACGCTCCGGTCAGCGAACCGGCCGCCAATCCCGAGCACGCCAGCGGGTCGCCCCCTGTGGCCGCGTCGATCACCGGCGCGCTGGACGCCCCCAGCGGCGAAGTCGCGTAATTGTCCCCCACATTTGCCGCGATATTCTGCAGGGTCGCCGGACCACCTGGGATGCTCACGCCTTCGTCCATGTAGTGCGAGTTGCTGCTTGCGCCCACCGCGATGACGTCCGGCGCGTCCGCCGGCGACGTGACCGTCTCAAACGTCGGGTACGAAGTTGCGTCGCTGCCGTTGTTGCCCGCCGCCGCCACCACCACCAGTCCCGCCTTCACCGCGTTCTCGAATGCCGCCGCCAGCGGATCGCACGGCGCGCCCGCCGCCAGTCCGCACGCCGTGCCCGTATCCATCGGACCGTACACTGCCGGGAAGCCGAGCGAGATGTTGACTACGTCCATCCCGTCCTTTACGGCGTCGTTGACCGCCAGGATCAACACGCTCTCCGGCGGATTATCGTTCACGCCCGGCGAGCCCGATACCTTGTAGTTGCCCAGGTACGCCTTCGGCGCCATCCCCATGATGGACACGGCGCCGCCGCCCGCCGCCGAGGAAGCCGTCACTGCCGTACCCGCGGCCGCCGCCGACGCCACCGCCGTCCCGTGCCCGTCGCGGTCGCGCGGCGAATAGTCGTCCGGACGCGAATCCGCCGCCGGGTTTGACGGGTTCGATCCCGGCGCGATCTGCCGCACGTAACTGCGCGCCACGATCACCTTGTTGGTCGTGTACGAGCAGTCCTCCGCGTGTCCGTCCGTGCACTTGGGAAATCCCGCCGGCATCTTCAAACTCGAGTCCTGAAACACCGGATGCGTCTGGTCGATCCCGGAATCGATGACCCCGATCTTCATCCCCGCGCCGGCGTTGCTCTGCCCGCCCAGCACCGTCCACGCCGCCGGCGCGTTCATCAGGTTCACCGCCTTGTTCAACTGCGGCGCCGCGCTGCGCATCCGGATCACCGCCTTCACCCCGGGGATGGACTTCAGCGTGTCCACCTGGTCCGGCGTGGCGTGTACGAACACGGCGTTCAGCACCGTATCCGCCGCTCCCGTCACCGTCACCTTGCGCGCCAATGCCGCCGAGCGCACGGCCTGCTGCGCGGTGACGATCTGCCGCCGGTAGGATTCCGCCGCCGCGCTGCGATGCGCGTCCCGTCCCGGGAAACGCGCGATCACGGGCGTGTCGTCCAGGATCAGCGCGTACTGATCCGAATACTGTTGGCCGAAGGCCGGGAGGGATGCGGCCATGACGGCCGCAAATACGATGGCGCTGCGCACTGTACCGAGCAACATAAGCTTTCCAGACGTATTCCTATTGTACGGGTTACACAAATTCCGGAGCGCGGTGGCGCACCGGGTCTTGCGTCACTGTTTGATGGCGTAGTAGCCTTTGCGCGCCTGCGGTTTGTAATCCTTGTTGCGCAGCCGGATGTCGATCTTGCGGTAGGAGCCATCTCTGGTATCGTTCTCCGGCGTGTACCCGATCAGGTACTGGCTGCGCATCTCTTCCTGCAACTCCTGGAACACCTGATCGAGCGGATGCCTGCGGTCTACCTTGTAAACCCGTCCGCCGGTCTCGTCACTCATCTTTTTTAGCGCGCCCTCGCCCCCGCCGCCGCCGAAACCGAATCCGCCGTAGGCGCTCGCGTCGTAATAATCGATCGAATAGATCACCGCGTCGGCCTTCTGCGCCGCTTCAATCGCCTCGTTGATGCTCACCCTGCTCCCCTGGTCCACGCCGTCGGTGATCACCACGATCATCTTCCGCCCCACCTCGCCCCTCAACTTCTCGTTGGCCGCCAGGTACACCGCGTCGTACAGCACGGTGCCGCGCGGCGACCCGATGGTGGGCACCGGGCCCGGCATCGGTCCGGAAACGCCGCTGGAGATCCGCAACTGCCGCAGCCCCTGGTAAAGCAGGCGCGACGAACTCGTGTAATCCTGAAGCAGTTCCGCTTCCTCGCCGAACTCCATGAGAAAGGCCAGGTCCTTCTTGCGCAGCACCTGGCCGAAAAACTGGTTGGCCGCCGATTGCTCGATCCCGATCAGGTTCCGCTGGCTGGCGGAAACGTCCACCAGCAGCCCCATTGTCAGCGCCAGGTCGGTCTCACGCGAGAAGTACTTGACGTCCTGCTTCTTGCCGTCCTCGAAGATCGTGAAATCGTCTTTGGCGAGGTTGGCGATCAGCCCGCCCTTCTTATCCCGCACGCTGGCCAGGATGCTCACCACGTTCACATCCACTTTGATGGAGGGCAGCGAGTCCTCCGTCTGCCGGTCGAGCGGCTTCTGCGGAGTCTGCGCCGCCAGAGCGGCGCACAGTACGATCGTTACGAGTAGTTTCATCCCGTGATTACCCTGACGCGGCGGACGCGCCCCATGTTTCACTTGGCTGTCGCGAGGGTCGCCTGCTCGTTCCAGGCGTCGCCGGTAGTGGTTCCGTCCCCCGCATACACGCTCAACGTCACCGTCCCGGTCGGGAGATTCGCCGGCAGCGTCAGGTTCACCTGGTACAACCCGCCCAGTCCCGGCGCGAGTCCGGAGAACGCAATCTTGCCGTCATAGAAGATCCCGCCGGAATCGCGCACCCCGAGATCCAACGTGACCGTGGTGTTGTCCAGGGGATTCGTGGGTCCGGCGCTGCCCGCGGCGATTGCGTTCTTCACTCCCCCCAGCCCCGTCAGGAAGATCTGGATCGTCTCGCCCGAGTGCGCCGGGTTCGCCGCCGTCACCAGGCTGTAATCGGCGTGCAGCACCGCGCCGCTTCCGATCCCTCCGCTCGGTACCGTAAAGATTCCCGGCGATGCAGGACCGCTGTACACGCTGGCGGCGTTCGAAGTAACCCCGTTGTAAGTCACCGAGAACTTCAGCACCGTCCCGTCGGTAGGCACCGTGTAAGGCACTACCGCCGAGATCTGTGTCGGACTCACGTAGTACGCCGGCGCCGTCACGTTCACCGTATTGTTGCTCGAATCCAGGTACGCGATGTTCACTTGCGCTCCGCCCAGCGTATTGGGGAAGGGCGTCCCGCCGGCGGTCGCCACGCTCCCCGCCAGTCCGCTGCCGTACAGCGTCACCACTTCTCCGGGCGAAACCTGCGCCGTGAAGGGAATGTTATTCGCCGCGTTCACCACGCCCTGGGGATTCAGAAACACCGCGCCTGTCGCGGTGATCGGAACGGACTTCGTATAGACGCCCAACAGGTAATTGCCCCCGCTGCCGGCCATGATCATCACGCTGCCGCTAGCCCCCAGCGCCTCGTTGGTGGTGCTTCCAACCCCGTTCGCCCCGAACTGATAGGAATCCGTGTAGGTGTAGTCGTACGGGTATGTGCTGTCGGAATTGGTGCGCTCATGCGCCAGAACCTGATTCAGCGCGCTCAGCGCGTTGGTCGCGCCACTGACCGCGTACACCCCGTCCGAACTGGTCCCGGCGGCGTAGTTTTGCAGATACGCCGAGAAGTACAGCCCGTCGAAGTTCGCCCCGGGCGCCGCCTTCGCCCCCACCACGATGTCGTATCCGCTGGCCCCGCCCGCGATGAAGAAGCTTCCGTCGCCCGCCACGTACAGCACCTTGCTCCCGGAAAGCAGCACGTTCGCCGCCGCGACCCCGCTGGGAGCCGGCAGCGTCATCGTCCCCGACCCGTCGGCGTTCACCGTATATGCCGCGGCGCTGCTGGTCTGCACGGTCGCTGCGTCTTTCAGACTCTGCGCCGTCCCGTTGATCGTCACGTTACCCAACCCGCCCTTGCCGTCCGCCGTGAACGGAAAGAACGTGTCCCGCGTCTGCTTCACGTCGCCGTTCAGAAACTCCAGGCTGGCCACGTTGTAGGTACCGCTCAGCGTCGCGTTCGACGCCCCGGTGCTCGCCGGAATCGCCACGAACAGATCCAGAAACGTCCCTTCCGTGCTGCTGCCGTTCACGATTCCCGCGCCCAGCCCGCCATAGATCGGACCGCTGTTGCTCTTGGACGGATCGAACGGATTGTCCAGAATCGCCAGCGCGTTCGAAAGCACGTGATACGTCCCGCTCGATAGAAACTTCAGGCTGTGGTCCGTGGTCGCGCTGCTCGCCCCGGCTCCGCTGAGCGTGTAGTTCCCCGCGCCGTCGAACGTCATCGTGCCCTGAAAGCTCACGATCGCGCCGCTGCTGGTGTCCTCGCCCAGGTAGCGGACGTAATACGCCCCCTTCAGACTCGCCGCCGATGGGAGTTGCGCCAACGCGCTCGAGGCGAAACCGGCCACCGCCGCCGCCATCCAAACCAGGGTCCGAACCGATGTGCCCTTCATGTCCGCATGATACCAGCCCAAGCGCCGAACGGTGCCGCCCGCCGCCGTTCCCGTGCCGTTCCGGCCACAACGTTACAATCGGAATGGCATGACCCGCGCCCTGCAGCACCTCCGCCGCAACGACCCGGTTCTCGCCCGCATCATCGACCGGGTGGGCGATTTCGCCATGAGCTACCGTCCGCCCGACTTCGATTGCCTGGTCCGCTCCATCGTCTACCAGCAGTTGAGCGGGCGCGTCGCCGCCGTCATCTTTTCCCGCCTCGAAGCCGCCGCCGGTTCCCCGGTCACCCCGGAACGGGTCCTTCGCCTCCGCCCCGCCCGCATGCGCGCCCTGGGTCTCTCCGCCGCCAAGACCCTCTATATCCGGGACCTCGCCCGCCACACCCGCGACCGCCGCGTCGTCTTCGAGGAACTCGCCACCCTCGGAGACACCGAGGTGATCGACCGCCTCACCCAGGTCAAGGGCATCGGCGTCTGGACAGCCCACATGTTCCTCATGTTCGCCCTGCGCCGCCCCGACGTCCTCCCCACAGGCGATCTCGGCATCCGGAACGCCATCCGTAAAGCCTACGAACTAAAAGACCTTCCAGCTCCGTCTGAGATCGAGACGATGGCCGTTCGCTGGCGCCCCTGGTGCTCGGTCGCAAGCTGGTATCTCTGGCGGAGCCTGGAGGGTGATGCGAATTTGTAGCATTTCGCAACAGATTGAGCAGGTTTAATATGCCGGTGTGTTGCACGCCGCCACAGCCAGTTTATAATTGATTCAGGACATTGAGATCCCAAACCGGGACGTCAACCAGGAGTTATCGATCATGCGCGCAATCAAATTGGTGGTGCCTGTGGCTGTGGCCTTCGTGGGGCTGATCATTTGCACGAGCGCCACCTACGGCAAGCCGGAATACGCCAAGAAGGAAAGCCAGAAGTGCGTCTACTGCCACACCAAGATGGGCAGCAAGGACGTCATGGAGAAGAGCCTGACCGACGCCGGCCAGTACTACAAAGCACACGACCACAGCTTCGAAGGCTACAAGAAGTAACCAGGCAGTTTCCCGCGATTCGTGAGGCAGGCCTTCGCGCCTGCCTCAGACCGCGTACGTCCCCCTCCAGCGCGTCAATTCCCCCGCCAACTGCGTCCGCACCGTCAGGAACTCCGGGTTGTCGTACTGATTGACCCGTTCCCGCCCGTCCGCCACCAGGTCGTACAACTCGTTCGGGCCCTTCCCATCGTCGCGCAGCACGAGTTTGTAGCGGTCGTCCCGCGCCACCCCCGCGCGTCCATCCGTCACGAAGAGCGCCCTGCGCCACGGCTGCTTTTTGGGCAGCGGCTTGTTCTGCACCAGCGGCAGGTAGCTCCTCCCGGGATTGTTTCCGGCGGGAAGCGCGGCTCCGGTCAGTTCGCTGAGGGTCGGCGCCAGGTCCGCTCCCCCCACCAGTTCCGGCCGCGTGTTCCCCGGCGCCACCCGCGAAGGCCACACCCAGATCATGGGAGTCGCGATCACCTCTTCAAAGAAGTTCGGCGGATTGCTGCCCGCTGTACCGCCCCACAGTCCGTGACGCCCCACCAGCGTTCCCGTGGGCGAAGTGAAGATGACCAGCGCGTTGTCCAGCAGTTTCTTCTGCGAGAGCTTCGCCGTGATGCGCCCCACCTCGGCATCCAGCGCCGACACCGCCGCCGCCGCTTTGCGCAGACTCCCCACCAGCGTGCCGCCGAACATCTCCTTGCCGGAGGTGATCGTGGCCGCCGCCGGAACCTGCTCGAACGTTTCCATCGCCGATGCCGCGTATTGCCCCTCGAACGCTTCCGCCCCGGCGTAGGGCGGCGCGAATCCCGCCAGCGTCACCGTAAGCAGGAAGGGCTTCGCGCCCGCCTCGCCGTCCAGCATCTGCACGGCTTCGGCGCTGCCTTGCGCCGCGTGCGCCGTGTACCCGGCGCTGCTCAGCATCTTCCCGATCGGGGCTCCGCCGCCCGCCAGCGTTCCCGTGAGCAGCGTCGCGCGGGCCGCCGCCGCATCCGCGTGCGCCGCGATGTGGTTCATCAGCCGCGTGCCCGTCTGCGACAGCCGGTCGATGTTCGGCGTGCGCACTTCCTTGTTGCCGTAACAACCTAACATCCACGCCGGAACGTTCTCCGCCAGGATCAATACGATGTGGGGCGTCTCCACGGCGGGTTTTTTCCCCGCGAAAGCCGGCAGCGCGAGGCTGCCCAGAAAGAGATGGCGGCGCGTAAGTTTCATGGGTGAACCTCCAGTATAGGACGCCGCGCCGTCCCGGAAGCCCCCAGTGCCGTCCGGCAAGCCTCACACCCTCCTTACCGTGCTGGTATAGTTGGGTTGACGGATGAATCTGCCGAACGCGCTCACGATCCTGCGCATCTTTTTCGTGCCGCTGCTGGTCGCGGCGCTCGTGCAGGAGAACGTCGCGATCCGGCTCGACGGCGTGCTCATCACCAACGAGTGGCTCTCGCTCGCCATCTTCCTCGCCGCCGCCTTCACCGACCTGCTCGACGGCTACCTCGCGCGCCGCTGGAAACAAGTGACCACCATCGGCACCCTGCTCGATCCCATCGCCGATAAACTGCTCATCTCGGCCGCGCTGATCTCTCTCGTGCAGGTTCGCGAGCTCGCCGGCTGGATGGCCATTCTCATCATCGGCCGCGAATTCGCGGTCAGCGGGCTGCGCGCCATCGCCGCCGCCGAAGGCTACACCATCAAAGCCAGCGACCTCGGCAAGACCAAGATGTTCTCGCAGGTGATCGCCATTTCCTGCATGCTGGTCGCGGTCCGCCACTCCTGGCTGCACTTGCCCGCCATGATCCTGATGTGGGTCGTGGTGGCGTTCGCGCTCGCCTCCGCGGTCAGCTACTTCGGCAAGTTCTGGCACCGCGTCGATGAGAGCATCAAAGTTCGCGGGCGCCGCGACCTGCTCGCGCTCGAACGCAAGCGGCAGCGCGCCCTGCGCCGTCAGCGGTCCACCAGCGGATCCGGCGCCGCCGGTTTGGGCGGCACAATCTGGAAGCCGCCCGAAGTCAACTGAACCGTCCGCACCTGCCCCTTCGGTCCCACTGGCCCGACCGCTTTTCCGTTGAGTAGAATCGTCACTCCGCCGGCGTTTCCCAGCCGCAGTTCGACGCCCGTGTTGGCGTCCACCACGCGCCGGTTGCCGGCCTCCAGAGTCGCCGCAAAGACATTCTTCCCGTCCGCTCGCGCCGAAACCCAGGCCTGATCTTCGGCCACGATCTCCACATGCACCGCGCCGGGCGCTGCGGCGGGTACCGGCGCCGCGGTCGAAGGTGGCGCCGCCGCGTTCGACGCCTCCGCCGGCGGTGATGTCCCCGCGTCTCCCGTCGCCGGCTGCTGCGGCATCGCCTGTGTGGGCGCCGGAGGGATCTCCGCCGCCGGTTGCGGCGTGGGTGGCTGCTGCGCGCTCGTTGGCGGCGCCTGCTGTACCGGCGTCTGCGGGGCCGGCTCGCTCCGCGCCGTGACCGCCGCGGAGTTCCGCGCCGGAGTGCCGCGCGGACGCTGCATCCACGCGTACACCGCCGAGCAGATCAGCATCACCATCACCATCACCGCCGCCGCGGACAGCGACCCGGATGGACGGAATTTCCGGTCCGCCACCGAACTCCACTCTTCCACGCGGGGCACATCCACCGGGCTTACCGCCGGCCTGCGGTGCGCAGCCTGGCCACCAGTCTCCAACTCCGGCGGCTCCATCGCGCGACCCACCTGCCCCGCCAGTTCCTCGCCGTCCAGCGAGAGCAGGTTCGCGTACTGCCGCACAAACGCCTTGGCAAAAATGGTCCCCGGAAGCCGCTCGTACTGATCGGCCTCGATCGCTTCCAGCATGCGGTGCGAGATTTTCAGCTCGCGCGAGACGTCCTCGAGATGGAGTTTGCGCTTCTCGCGCTCGCGCCGCAACGTGTCGCCGACGCTCGTCATAGCCCCGTTTCCTGCCTCTAACTTACCAATATATCGCGCTCCAGCGGCCCCCGGCCGGCAAGCTGCTAGCATGGTCTGGTTGATCAGCGTGGTGATTGTAAACTGGAACCGCCGGGAGTTGCTGCGCGCCGCCCTGGCATCCCTCGAGCGGCAGCGCGGCGTCGATTTCGAAACCATCGTGGTGGATAACGCCTCGAGCGACGGCAGCGCCGAAATGGCCGCCGGCGAGTTCCACGCCCGCGTCATCCGCAACTCCGTCAACCGCGGCTTCTGCGCGGCCAACAACCAGGGCATCGCCGCCGCTCGCGGCGACTTCATCGCGCTGCTCAACAACGACGCCGAGGCCGGCCCCGGCTTCCTCGCCGAACTTCACCGCGCCTGCACCCTCGCCCCCGATATCGGCATGGCGGCCGCCAAAATCCTGGTTTGGGAAGACCCCGCGCGAATCGACAAAGCCGGCCATCTCATCTTCCCGGACGGCCAGAACCGCGGGCGCGGCTCCGGCGCTTTAGACGCCGGACAGTTCGACCGCGAAGAAGAAGTCCTGTGGCCGGACGGCTGCGCCGCCATGTACCGCAAGGGCATGCTCGAGGAAATCGGCGGCTTCGACGAAGACCTCTTCGCCTACGGCGACGACGCCGAACTCGGTCTGCGCGCCCGCATCGCCGGCTGGCGCTGCTGGTACACGCCCCATGCCACCGTCCGGCATCACCGCGGCGCCACCATGGGCAAAGGCTCGATGGCCCGGCTCAAACTGATCGAGCGCAATCGCGTACTTCTCGCGGTCAAGCTCTTCCCCTGGAGCCTGCTCGTTCTGAACCCGTTCTATTTCGGCCTCCGCCTCCTCGCCGGCGCCGCCGCGGCGCGCCGCGGTTCCGGCGATACCGCCCACTTCCCCGGTGTCGCCGGCAAAATGCGGATGATCGGCGGCATCCTCGCCGGAGACCTCGCCGCCGTCCCCCTGCTCCCTCGCACCTTCCGCAAACGCGCCGCGGTCGCGCGCACCCGCAAGCTCTCTCCGCGCGCAGTGCGCGATCTGATTCTCGCTCACCGCCTCCCTCTCGGAGACGTCGCATGAGCGCCTGCCCCATCTGCGGCGGACCGCAGACCGCGCCCCTCTTCCGCGCGACCGACCGTCTCTACCGCACCACCACCGACGCCTTCTCGGTCGTGCGCTGCACGCAGTGCGGCATGATCCGGCTCGACCCTCCGCCCGACCCCGCCCGCCTCGGCGCCTACTACCCCGCGCAATACTGGTTCTCCGCCGATGAAACCACCGCCGGACGCCTCGAGGAATCCTACCGCCGCGCCGTCCTCCGCAATCACGTCGGCTTCGTCGCCCGCGCGCTGTCTTCCTCCACGGCACGCGGCCCACTGCTCGATGTCGGCTGCGGCGGCGGACTCTTTCTCGGGATGATGCGCGAACGCGGCGTGCCGGTCGTCGGCCTCGATTTCTCGCGCGAAGCCGCCGCCGTCGCCCGCTCGCGCCAGCACGTCCCGGCCCTGGTCGCGGATTTTTCGCGCGCCCCGCTGCGCCCTGGCGCCTTCGCCGCCATCACCATGTTCCACGTGGTCGAGCACCTCTACGATCCCGCCGCCTACTTCGCCGCCGCGCGCCAACTGCTCGCCGCCGATGGCCGCCTGATCGTCCAGGTCCCCAACGCGGCCTCCGCGCAGGCTCGCGTCCTCGGCTCGCGCTGGAACGGCTACGATGTCCCACGCCACATCTACGATTTCCGCGCGCGCGACCTCGAAGCCCTGCTCGCCCGCGCCGGTTTCGAAGTGCTGCGCCGCAAATTCTTCAATCTCCGCGACAACCCCGCCGGCCTCGCCAGCAGCCTCGCCCCCGCGCTCGACCCCATGGCCCGCCGCATCCGCCGCACGTCCGAATCCCCCGCCGCGCGGCTCGTCAAGGACCTGGTCTATCTGGCTCTGGTCGCGGCATCGCTTCCCTTCGCCGCCCTCGAAGCAGCCCTCGGAGCCGGCTCCAGCGTGATGGTGGAGGCCCGCCCCCGATGACGTATACCCGCGTCGCCTACCTCCTCCCGCGTCCGCTGCGCCGCCACATCCTCCACTTCGAAGTCGAAATCGAGGACGCCGTCACCGCCTTCGCACGTTCCCTCCCCGCCGGGTCCCGCGTCCTCGACGCCGGGAGCGGAGAAGGCCAGTACGCGCACCACTTCGCCGCCCAGCGCTACACGGGAGTCGATCTCGCCGTGGGCGATACTGGCTGGGACTACACCCGGCTCGACGCCGTCGCCGACCTCACCGCGCTCCCCTTCACCGCCGCTGTTTTCGATGCCGCGCTCCACATCGTCACCATCGAGCACCTCCGCGAGCCCGCCGCCGCTCTGGCCGAAATCGCCCGCGTGCTCCGTCCCGGCGCCACCCTGCTGCTCTTTGCGCCTCTCGAGTGGGAGGTCCACCAGGCGCCCCACGACTACTTCCGCTTCACGCGCTACGGCCTTACCTACCTGCTGGAACGCGCCGGCCTGGAGACCGTCGAACTGCGGCCCGTGGGCGGGTATTTCCGCCTGCTGGCGCGCAGGCTGCTCAACGGGCTACAATTCTTTACTGGAGGCCTGCGCTGGCTGCTGTTTCCGCCGGCCGCAATTCTTCTGGTCCCCCCGGCGTTGATTCTCCCGTTCCTCGACTTCCTCGACCGGGAACGCAATTTCACGCTGGGTTATCTTTGCAAGGCACGAAAACATTGGACGGAGTCATCGTAATCGACAAGCCCGAAGGCTGGACCTCGCACGACGTGGTCGCCAAAGTCCGGCGCATCGCCGCCACCAAGAGGGTGGGGCATCTCGGCACCCTCGACCCCATCGCCACCGGTGTGCTGCCGCTCGTCATCGAGCGCGCCACGCGCCTGGCCCGGTTCTACGTCCGCAGCGACAAGATTTACGAAGGGCTGGTCCGGTTCGGCTGGTCCACCACCACCTACGACCGCGCCGGCGAGCCGACCAGCTTCGAGCGCGCCGTAACCGTGGACCCGGTGGACCTGGAGCGCCACCTCGAGCGCTTCCGCGGCGAGTTCCTGCAAACGCCCCCGCCCGTTTCCGCCAAAAAAGTGGAGGGCAAGCGCGCCTATGAACTCGCGCGCAAGAACATCGCCGTGGAGCTGGAGCCGGCCAAGGTGCACGTCTATGAGTTGGCGGTGCTCTCCGTCGACGGACCCCTGGTCAAACTTCGCGCCCACTGCTCCGGCGGCACCTACATGCGCTCCATCGCCCACGACGTCGGGTTGGCCATGGGTTGCGGTGCGCATCTGGCCGAACTGCGCCGCACCGCCAGCGGCGAATTCGATCTCTCCCAGGCGCGCACCCTGGAGCAACTCGAGCGCCTCGCCGCCGAAGAACGGCTGATGGACGCCTTCGTCCCCGCCGCGAACCTGCTCCCCGGCATGCCCAGCGTCTTCGTCGACGACCTCACCGCGCGCCAGGTGCGCAACGGCCGCAACTTCCCCGCCTCGCCCTTCCGCTCACAGCCGGCATCGAAATTCGTGAAGGCTGTGACGCGGACGGGCGAACTGGTAGCCATCGGCGAGGCGGTCCTCCCGAATCTCTATCATCCTGTGGTGGTGTTGTAGCGGCTTACTGGGCGTGCAGGACGGCGAGCGTGATGTGGTTGGGCAGGACCAGCTTTTCCAGGTGATAGGCGCCGTCTTTCTCGCCCAGGATCACTTTCGCTTCGGATACATCCGAGCTCAGGTCTTCGAAACGGTTGACCAGCGCGGTGACGTGCTCGCCCGAGTCCGACCGCAGCGTCAGAAACATCGTGCCGTTGTTGTGCATGATGTGGATCGACACGTTGCCGGCGGGAAGCGTGACGCCGTTCACCTCCACGGGCGCGGGAAGCGAAGCCTGAATCTGGTCCGCCGGGATCTGCGCGTACAGCGTGCTCCCGATTGCCAGCGCGGCGCATAAGAGAACGTTTCTGAGTTTCATTGTGTAGCTCCTTCTAATTGCAGAGATGGTTTGGCTACACCCCTCAGTTACGCCGCGGGAGTCTTCTTAACACACCTTGATCTGGTTCACGTTTCTTTACCGAAGCGCGGCGCCCGTGCCGGTTCAGCGGCCGGCGGCGGGAACCGCGGCGGACGCCAGTTCGCGCAGATCGCCGATCCAGTAATCGGGCGCGAACCCGGCCAGATCCTCGCGTTTGCCGTAGCCGTACGTCACCGCACAGGTCTTTACTCCCGCCTTGCGCCCGGCTTCCATGTCGGCGGCCGAATCGCCCACGAAGAGGCACTCTTCGGGACGCGCGCCCAGCGCCGCCAGCGCCGCGAAGATCACGTCCGGCGCGGGCTTGCTCGGAAACCCGTCCGTGCCTTGCACGTGGTCGAAGAAACGCAGCAGCCCGAACTGATCCAGCACCGCGCGCGTGGTCGGGGTGCCTTTGGTGGTCGCGGTGCCCTTGCGCCCGCCGAGTGCCGCGAGTGCTTCGGCCACCCCGGGATACACGCGCGTCATCTTGTGTCCGCGCGCCAGGTAAATCTGCCGGTATTGGGCCAGCAACTCGTCCATCCGGCTCTGCGGCGCGCCCGGAAACAGGTCGCCGAAGAGATCGAACAGGTGCCGGCCGATGTAGCCGGCCAGAAAATCGAAGGTCACCGGCGGGCAATCCGGAGCCGCGGCCAGAGTCTCCTCGACCGCGCCCACGATGTCCGCCGCGCTCTCCAGCAGCGTGCCGTCGATGTCGAACAGGTAGACCGGAAACGCGGGGATCACGCCGGCTGCGAGCCCTCGCTCAGGCCCGGCACGCGGCGTCCGCCCTCCGGACGCAACACCTGCTGCGTGTCGCCGCCCGACTCCTTGCCCGGAGGCAGCGCGGAGAGCGACTCGCCCTTGATCAACTGCATGACCTCGTTGCCGTCCAGAATCTCCCGTACCAGCAGCGTCTCGGCGATCTTCACCATGGCCTCGCTGTACTTGTCGAGGACGGCCGCGGCGGAGTCGTAACCGCCCTGCACCAGCTTGTTCACCTGCTCATCGATCTTGATCGCGGTCTCCTCGGAGTAGTCGCGGTGCTGCGCGATTTCGCGGCCCAGGAAGATCTGTTCTTCCTTCTTGCCGAAGCTCAGCGGACCGAGTTCGCTCATGCCCCACTCGCACACCATCTTGCGCGCCAGGTCGGTCGCGCGCTCAATATCGTTGCCCGCGCCCGTCGTCATGTGGTGCATGTACTTCTCTTCGGCGATGCGCCCGGCCATCAGGATGGCGAGTTGATCCAGCAGGTAGTCCTTGTTGTAGGAGTGCTTGTCGTCGATCGGTAACTGCATGGTCACGCCCAGCGCCATGCCGCGCGGGATGATCGTGACCTTGTGCAGCGGGTCGGCGTTGGGCAGCATGGCCGCCGCCAGCGCGTGTCCGGCCTCGTGATAGGCCGTATTGCGCTTCTCGGCTTCGCTCATCACCATGCTCTTGCGCTCGGCCCCCATCAGGATCTTGTCCTTGGCCATTTCGAAATCCGGCATGGTCACGACTTTGCGGTTCTGCCGCGCCGCGTTCAGCGCCGCTTCGTTCACCAGGTTGGCCAGTTCCGCCCCGGCCAGCCCCGGTGTGCCGCGCGCCAGCACGCTGAGATCGACGTTGTCGCCCAGCGGAATCTTCTTGGTGTGAACCCGCAGGATGGCTTCGCGCCCGGAGACATCGGGGCGCCCCACCACCACCCGCCGGTCGAAGCGGCCCGGCCGCAATAGCGCCGGGTCCAGCACGTCGGGCCGGTTGGTCGCCGCCACCAGAATCACGCCTTCGTTGGATTCGAAGCCGTCCATCTCCACCAGGAGTTGGTTCAGCGTCTGCTCCCGCTCATCGTGCCCGCCGCCGAGTCCGGCGCCGCGATGGCGCCCCACGGCGTCGATTTCATCGATGAAGATGATGCACGGAGCGTTCTTCTTGCCCTGCTCGAAAAGGTCGCGGACCCGGCTTGCGCCCACGCCCACGAACATCTCCACGAAATCCGAGCCCGAAATCGAAAAGAACGGCACGCTGGCTTCGCCGGCAATGGCGCGCGCCAGCAGCGTCTTGCCCGTTCCCGGAGGACCGATCAGCAGCACGCCCTTGGGGATGCGACCGCCCAGCTTCTGAAACTTTTGCGGCTCGCGCAGGAATTCGATGATTTCCTGCAATTCTTCCTTGGCTTCCTCCACCCCGGCGACGTCCTTGAACGTGACCTTCTTCTGCTGCGTGGAGTGCAGGCGCGCGCGGCTCTTGCCGAAACTCAGCGCTTTGTTCCCGCCGCTCTGCATCTGCCGCATCATGAAGATCCAGAACGCCAGCAGCACCAGGAAGGGCGAGGCGTTGAGCAGGATCGTCACCCAGTTGCCGGTGGAAGTGTCCTTCCAGATCACGTTGACGCCGTTCTGCGTCATCAGGTCGATCATCGGCGGATAGTTCATCGGAAGCTGCGTGCGGAAGCCTACGTTGGGATTCTGGTAGGTGCCGTGCGCTTCGCGGTCGGCGATCGTGACTTCGCGAATTTCCTTGTTCTTTACCTTATCCAGGAACTGCGTAAAACTGATCTGCTCTTCACGGGGAGTGTTGCCGGTACGCACGATAGCGAATAACAGCACCGCCAGACAGATCAGAACCACCCAGAAAATCAGAGTCTTGATATTCGAGTTCACGCTACCTCCGTACCGCACCTAACCCTTTAGACGCCTGCCGGCCGCTTCCGATTCCAGATTCCTCAGCGAGCCAACTCCCGTACCCATACCGCCTGCTGCGTTTCGGGACCGGCCGCGCACCAGGCGGCGGCGCCGAATCGCCGCGACCAGGCAATCCGTCCGTCTGTTTCCAGCACCGGCCATCCATCGCGCTCCCAAACCGGAACGCGGGCCTTCTGAAACAGGTCTTTCAGCTTGCTCTCGCCGCGGGCTCCATCGGGTCGATAACGGTCACCGGGCTGCCAACTCCGCAACACAGCGGAACCGGACAGACAATTCCGGTCGAGACAACCCATCCCACTATTATATACGCAATGTAAGTTGCGCGTAGATTCCGAATTATCAACAATTTCCAGGGAAATGCCGAGTTTTCCTCCGGGAAGGGGTGTATACCCGGGGAGGACCGCTTCCGCCCGCCACCGGCGGCACGGAGCCGCCGCCCCGAAGCGCATCCATTCAAACGACCGGCGCACCCGCAAGCCGGGTAGCTCCGCGGTTCCGCCCGCCGCGTCCGCCGCCAGCGCCAGCACCGCTTCCACGTGGCCGAAATTCACCGCGCGCAGGTCGCCCTTGACCAGTTCGACGGCCCGCCGCACCAACCGCCGCGCCGCCGCGCGGGGCAGGGAAGCCAGCGCTCCGGCGTGCAGCAGCACCGCGCCGTCCTCCACCCGGAGTTCCTCATTCCCCAGCCGCGCGGTTTCCGTCTCCAGCCAGCGCTCCTCTTCGAACGCCCAGTCCGCCATGTGCGCCAGTGCTTCCGCCACCGCCGGATTCCACTCCTTCCTGAGCTGCGGCAGCAGGTCGTGGCGGATGCGATTGCGTGCGAAATCCCGCGAAAGATTGGTCGAGTCCTCGCGCCAGCGAACCCCGCGCCGCCGCAGATAGTCGAGAATCTCCTCCCGGTGGACCGCGATCAGCGGACGCACGATGCCCTCCTCCGTCACCGGACGAATCCCGCTCAAGCCCGCGCCCGCGGCGCCGCGCAGGATGCGGAACAGCACCGTCTCCGCCTGGTCGGAAAGCGTGTGTCCGGTGGCGACGCGCTCCGCCTCTCCCGCCGCAATCCGCGCCGCGAAGAACTCCGTCCGCGCGCGCCGCCCCGCCTGCTCCAGGTTTCCCGCCGCGCAAGACAGATCCACGCAGTGCGCCTGAAACGGCAGCCCCATTTCCGCGGCGAGTTCGCGCACGAACGCCGCATCGCCGCGCGATTCCTCTCCCCGCAGCCCGTGATCCACGTGCAGCACGCGGAGCCGCAGGTTCCAGCGGGGAGCGAGTTCCCGCAAGGCGTGCAGCAGGCACACCGAGTCGGCGCCGCCGGAGACCGCCACCGCAATCTCGCGCATGCCGGTGAACATTCCGTAACGCTCCACCGTGCGCGCCATCTTCGCCAGCACGCTACCAGCTTGGCACAACCCGATCCGGCCGCGTGGCGCGTGCCAAAACGGCCCCGAGGCGGAAGCATTTGTGTGATTTTTCGTAATGCTATGTAAAACACCCAGGGGTACCCTCGCCGTACCCGGCCCACCCCGTTGCGGGGATATCGGGAATGCCCCCTCCTCGATGTGGTGCCGCTAAGCTGCTGCATCTACAACAGATTCATTTTTATGGACTTTTTCTATCCAAAATCAGCCTTGCGGGGATGCTGCAACCCGCCTTCCGGTTCGTAAATTTTTGCGGGGTCAGGTCATACCCTCGATCAAATTTTCCGATTGGCAGACGCCGGCTCCGTTTTGTATTCTGAAATTGTCAGTGGCCACGTCAGACACCTTCCGGAAGCTCTGAAAATCTCAGCCAGCAAAAAAGGATCGTCCACATCATGAAAAAGTATTTTGTTCTTGCCGCTCTTTTGTTGTGTTTCTGCACCCTGACCTTCGCGGCCGGCAAGGCCGTCACGGTGGTCTTCGATAAGGCGACCACGGTCGGCTCCCTGAAACTCGCCGCCGGCGAGTACAAGGTCAAGGTCGACGGCGCCAGCGCCGTCTTCACCAACACTGCCAACTTCAAGTCCGTCACCACGGGCGTGAAGGTCCAAACCTCCGACAAGAAGTTCAAGGAAACCTCGGTCGACACGGTGAACACCGCCTCCGGCGATGTCGTGCAGGCCATTTCGGTCGGCGGCAGCACCACCAAGCTGGACTTCTCCAAGCAGGCTACCGCTACCAATTAAGCGGATTCCCTCTCTCTCTCTGCTACCTGCGAATGCGGGGCGCCGCGTGCGTCCCGCATTTATTTTTTGCGGCCGGCACTACGGCAGCCGGTGTTTCTTCCCTTTGGCCTTCACGGCGGTGCCTTCGGTCAGGCTGCGGATCAGCGCGACCTCGTCCGCGCGGTACGGCGTGCCATCTTTGTGGAAGATGTCGTGGAACCACACATCCGGCTCCCGGTCCACGTACGGATGCTGCCAGGAATCCCACGGCAGGTAGGTCTGGGTCTTCCCCGCCACGAACCCCCAGTTGATCGCCGCCACGCGGTACTTTTTGGCGATCGGCAGCGAACCCGCGAACGTGCTCCCGTTGCCGCGCGCCATGTACTCCGTGCAGAATATCGGACGGTGGTAGCGCTGCAACCACTGGATGTGCGCCTCAAACTCCTCCGGTTTGTCGTAATTGTGGAAGGAGATCACGTCGCTGTTGTCGAGTTGGATCTTCTCGATCGCGCTCAACTTGGCGTCGCTCGACCAGTCGCCCTTCCACACTCCGCTGGTGAGCGGTTGCTGCGGCTCCATGGTGCGCGCCCAGGCGAACACCTGCGGCAGAAGCGCCTGCACAAGCTGCACCTTGTTGACCGGTTCGAGTTTGCCGTAGCTGGATCCGTTCGTGTTGTCGGGCTCATTCCACAGGTCCCAGGCGAGGATGCGCTTGTCGTAGCGGAACGCGCCGATGACTTCCTGCACGTACTGCCGCAGCCGGTCGTAATCCGCCGGGTTTTTGAGCGACGCCGCTCCCGGACTCTGTACCCATCCCGAGTTGTGAACCCCCGGCTTGGGGGCGCGCTGCGGGCCCACCTCCGGGTACGGGTCCCAGCACGAATCGAACAGCACGAAGACCGGACGAATGCCGTGCGCGTCCGCAATCGCCAGGAACTTGTCGATGCGGCGCCGGAACCCCGCCGGGTCCTGCTTCCACAACAGGTCATGCAGGAATACCCGCATGGTGTTCATCCCGAGTTTCTCGCCCCAGGTGAGTTCGGTCTCCATCCATAGCGGGTCGAAGGTGTCCTGCTGCCACATCTCGAGCTGATTGATGGCGGTGGCGGGCGTGTAGTTCGCTCCGACCAGCCAGGGCTGTTTGGCGTACCATTCGTTGGCGGCCTTCTCGGACCAGCGGGACTCACCGGACAAGACCCCGGCCAGGCACAAAGCGATCAGCGGAAGTTTCATTTTCCACGATCATATCGTGTAGCGGCTCCTCCCCGCAGGGGCCGGCACTATCTTCCGTCCTGTCCCGGTGCGGCCCGCCCGGCAGCGTGCTACACCGGGGATATGCAGATGCGGAACGCTCGAATTTTGCCCGCCGCGGCATGCATCGTGCTTCTGGCGGGTGCTTCCGGGTGTGGAAGCAAGCCGCCATCCTCCGACGAGGCCAGCCTCAAGATGTTCTCGCCGCTCCCCGATACCGTCCCGGCCAAGTCCGCCGGCCCCACCGAGGCCCGCGTGCAATTGGGCCGGATGCTCTATTACGATACCCGCTTGTCGCGCAGCCAGACGGTCTCCTGCAATTCGTGCCACGACCTGGAGAAATACGGCGTCGATGGCGCCGCCACCTCCCTGGGTTTCAAACAGCAGCACGGCAGCCGCAATTCCCCCACCGTGTACAACGCCGCCGTCCACTTCGTGCAGTTCTGGGATGGCCGGGCGCCCGACGTCGAGGCTCAGGCCAAGGGCCCGGTGATGAACCCGGTCGAGATGGCGATGCCCGACGAAGCCGCGGTCGTCGCCGTGCTCGACTCCATGCCGGAGTATGTCGCGGCCTTCCAGAAGGCATTCCCGGACGACAAGAAACCGGTCACGTTCGACAATATGGCCACCGCGATCGGCACCTTCGAGCGCGGTCTTCTGACGCCGTCGCGCTGGGATAAGTACCTCAAGGGCGACACCACCGCGCTCAGTGCGCAGGAACAGGCGGGCTTCCACGAGTTCGCCGCCGCCGGATGCGGCACCTGCCACGCCGGCGCCCTCCTCGGCGGCAATCTCTACCAGCGCATCGGGATGATGAAGCCTTATCCGGATGCTTCCGACCCCGGCCGCTTCAACATCACCAGGATCGAAAGCGACCGCATGGTGTTCAAGGTCCCTTCGCTGCGCAACGTCGCCAAAACCGCGCCCTACTTCCACAATGGCAAGGTCGGCACGCTCGACCAGGCGGTCACCCAGATGGCCGACTACCAGTTGGACAAGGAGTTGACGCCGGCGCAGGTCTCCTCCATCGTGACCTTCCTCAACGCGCTGACCGGCGACCTTCCGGCGCAGTACATCCAGAAGCCGGAACTTCCCAAGAGCACCGCCAAAACGCCCAAGCCCAGCGAGGGATGACGATGAGACTCAACCTGCAGACCGCTCTCGGAGGGGCGGCAGCGGTGTTTATCGCCGCCCAGTTCTTTCAGCCGGCGGTTGCCAATCCGCCCTCCGACCCCGGAGCGTCGTTCGCCGCGGTGGTCAAGCCGCCGGCGCACGCCGCCGCTGTCCTCGACCGCGCCTGCCGCGATTGCCACTCCAACGACACCGCGTGGCCGTGGTACAGCCGGGTGGCGCCGGTTTCGTGGATGGTGGCGCGCGACGTGCGGCAGGGCCGCGCCCGCCTCAATTTTTCCGAATGGAACCTCTACGGTCCGGAGATGTCGAGGCTCAGAATCAAGGCCGTGTGCGGGGCTGCCGCCAAGGGCGATATGCCGCCCAAATATTACACCCCGATGCACCCGCAGGCGCGCCTGAAGGAACCCGACGTCGCCGCCCTCTGCGGCATGTAGGCCGGCGGCCTCTTCAGAATCCGTTGGCCTTGTGATTGACCAGGGCCAGGAACTCGTCCCGCGTCTCTTTCCGGTCGCGGAACGCACCCAGCATGGCGCTGGTCATCGCGCCGGAGTGCTGCTTCTCCACGCCGCGCATCATCATGCAGAAGTGGCGCGCTTCGCAAATCACCCCGACCCCCAGCGGACGCACCGCCTCCTGCAGAGTCTGTGCGACCTCCTGGGTGAGCCGCTCCTGAATCTGCAGCCGCCGCGCGAACATGTCCACGATGCGCGGAATCTTGCTCAGCCCGATCACCTTCTTCTGCGGCAGGTAGGCCACGTGCATCTTGCCGAAGAAGGGCAGCATGTGATGCTCGCACAGGCTGAAGAACTCGATGTCCTTCACCACCACCATTTCGTCGTACTTCACGTCGTAGAGCGCGCCGTTCAGCACCTTGGCGACGTCCATCCCGTACCCGCTGGTGAGGAACCGCAGGGCCCGCTCCACCCGGTGCGGAGTATTCTGTAATCCGTCGCGGTTGGGGTCTTCGCCCAGCCGTCCGAGCAGCTCCTCGATCAGCGGAGCGATTTCCTGCTCTTTGCCCTTGGGCATCACTTTCACGATAGCTTTATTCGATTTCATCGGCGGTAACTTCAAAGATGTTCCGCGGGGTCTCACCGATGCGAATCTTTTCGAGCTTCGGCCACTCCCCCGGAAACGTCTGTTTCCAATTTCTCTTCAACCGGCGGCAGATCTCGTAGCCCAGGTTTTCCGACGTCGGCACCACCCGCGCGAAACCCTCCACCTCCGCGTTCAGGTTGCGATGGTCGAAGGGGGCGATCACCTGCGCGCGCACCAGTCCGTCCAGCCGCCCGGTATCCACCGCGCGCCCGCTCGCCGCATCCAGCGGACCCCGCACGCTCACCTCGATCACGTAGTTGTGTCCGTGTCCGTACGGGTTGTTGCACTTGCCGTACAACTCGCGGTTCCGCTCCTCGCTTAACTCCACCGAGTGCAGCCGGTGCGAGGCCGCGAACTCGTAGCGCCGGGTTACGCGGAACACGTTCCCTCGCCGGAGGCGGACTGGCGTCCTGCCGGGGGCTCTCCAAAATAGTCCACGTACAGGTCCGGGGTCTCGTACACGCGCACCGCGTGCAACTGCTTGCTCCCGCCGTTGAATCGCCCCTCGAGCCGCCGCCAGATATCGCGCGCGATGTTCTCCGTGGTCGGTATCTCGCGGTCGAACGGCGGAACCTCGTAGTTCAGGAAGCGGTGATCGTAGGGTTCCACGATCTCCCGGTTCAGGATCTCCTTCAATTCCTTGAGGTCCAGCACCATGCCCGTCACCGGGTCCGGTTCGCCGCGCAGCGAGACCTCGACCACGTAGTTGTGGCCGTGCCCGTGCGGGTTCGCCGCCATGCCGAACATCCGCTGGTTCTCCTCATCGGACCACAGCGGATTCCTGCAAACGTGGGAGGCGGAAAACTCTACTTTGCGGGTAATGACCAT
>JBBIQR010000027.1:0-12804 GCA_037442245.1 Candidatus Solibacter sp.
CCGAGGATGGTATTGATCGTGCCGTTAGAGAAGACGCGGCGCACGCGGTTGTTGCCCGAATCGGCGATGAGCAGGGCGCCGCCGCGGTCCACCGCGATGCCGGCGGGGAAGGCGAGTTGCGCGAGGCCGGGCGGGCCGCCATCGCCGGAAAGCCCGGCGCGGCCGGTACCCGCGGCGGTGGTCACGGCGCCGCCGGGCGCGACGCGGCGCACGCGGTGGCCGGCGAATTCGGAGATGTAGAGGTTGCCCGCGGGGTCCAGCGCGAGGTTGCGCGGCGCGGCCAGCGGGGTACCGGGAATCAGGGTGGTGATGACGCTATCCGGCGACACGCGCCGCACGCGGTTGTTGCCGAGGTCGGCGATGTAGAGGTTCCCTGCCCCGTCCACCGCCAACCCGTAGGGCAGGTTGAGTTGCGCCTGAATGGCCGGGCCGCCATCGCCCGAGTAGCCGGCGGCGCCGGTCCCGGCGACCGTGGTGATGACACCAGCGGGCGAAACCTTGCGGACGCGGTGGTGGTCGGTATCGGAGAGGTAGAGGTTGCCGGAGAGATCGGTGGCGACCCCCTGGATGCGCGAGATCTCGGCGAGAAGCGCGGGTCCGCCGTCGCCGTTCCGCTGGCTGCCGGCCACGGTTTCGATGCGGTAGGCGGGAGGGCGCACCTGTGCCGGGAGGGCCAACGGCCCCAACAGCAGGGGCAGCAGGGACACGTAGAACCTGGTCGCCACGGCTTAAGGGAAGAAGTGGGGGGTGCGGGTGGAAGTTCTCAGGTTCCGGAAAGCGGGCGCCCGGCCTGCGAACGGTATGATGTAGTCATGACGAGGGCGAAGATCGCCGTCAAGCGGCCCAAGGGTCAACTCGCCGGAGTCCGCCGGGAGGTCAGAGCGGAACCGGAAAAGCGCGAATCCCTTAAGGCGCTGCTTCGCGATTTGATCGAACAATATGGCGAGCCGGGCGCCGAGGATATCGAGCGGGCCAAGCGCGTACTTGCAGAACCGCGGGGATAACGCTATCGTCACGGGAGACCCGGACGACCTGCGGCGCCTGGATCCGGCGGCCGCGGTCATCCCGGTCTAAATACCTGCGCGGGGCGGACTCGCGCCCATCAGAACGTCAATTTGAGCTGCATCTGCAAATTGCGCGGCGGATAGGCGCTGGTCAGGGTACCGAACGCCTTGTCGCTGGCGTTGGTGTTCAACCCGGTGAAGTTGGCCACGTTGAACGCGTTGAAGAAGTCGGTCTGGAAGCGGAGGTTGAAGCGTTCCCGGAAGGGGAAGTTCTTGGCCACCGAGAGGTCGTAGGATTGCAGTCCCGGCGACGGCACAACGCCCGGTCCGACGTTGCCGAAACGGCTGTTCGGCGCGGGACCGAAGGCGGCGGCATTGATCCAGCCGTTGATGGTCGGGTTGGCGGCGAGCACGCTGCCGCCCAGGTAATCGGCGCGGCGCCCGCCGATGGAGGTGTTCGCGGTCGGGGTGTAATATTGGCCGGTTTGCAGCCGCACGATGCCGTTAAGCTGCCAGGCGCCGAGCGCGCCGCGCAGCACCGGATTCCACCGGTTCAGGCGGGGGAGCATCCAGACGTAGGTGGCGACGAAGGCGTGGCGCCGGTCGAAACTCAGCGGACCGTAATTAAAGTGGCGGTCCAGGTAGTTCTCCGGGTTATCGCCCTCGGCGCTCGAATCGCCCAGCGCTTTGGAGAAGGTATAGCTCACGGTGAACGTCACGCTGCCCATGCGGCGCGCGGCGTACGCCTGGAGGGCGTGGTAGTTGGACGTGGAATCGCTGCGGTACTGGTTGATGTTGGTGAAGCCGGCGTACGGATAGAGCGCGGCGCTGGGCAACTGCTGCGCGGTGGGCAGCGCGGCATTGGCCACGTTGAGGGAGAAGGGGATCTGGTTGATGTTGGGCTGGCGCAGCAGGTGGCGTCCCAGGTTGCCCACGTAGGAGACCTCCATCAGGATGCTCTTGGGCAGTTCCCGCTGGACGCCGAAGCTGAACTGCTCGCTGTAGCCGTTGACCACGTTGGGATCGATGGCGGAGATGCCGCCGTTGGGCGCGAGCACGCCGGCGCCGCCGCCGGGGTTGGAGAGGTTGCCGTTTTCAAACTGGTTCACCAGGAGAATCGGCGGCACGTTCACCTGCGAGAAGATCATATTGCCCTGCGGACGGTTGTAGAAGATGCCGAAGCCGCCGCGAATCACGGTCTTCGGCGCCACGTTCCAGGCGATGCCGATACGCGGCGAGAAGACGTTCTGGGTATTGAAGAAGCCGCGCGGCGCGCCGGCCGCAATCTGTTGGAAGAGCGGCCCGCTGCTGCCCGGGACGCGTCCGGCTTCATCCGCCGGGATGCCGTCGCCGGCGCGGATCAGGCCGTTATAGAGGAAGCCCGAACCGGCCACGACCCGGCCCTTGGAATCGATGGTCACCGCCTGCGCGGGGTTGAAGAGACCGGGCACGAAGTTGGCCATGTTGTTGGCGTCGGTGTACCACGGCGACATGTGTTCCCAGCGCAGCCCGAGTTCGATGCTGACCTTGCGGCTGACCTTCCAGCTATCCTGCACGAACGCGCCCGGCTGCCAGAAGCGGAAGAAGCCCATCGGGTCCGCGCTGGCTTCGGTGTAGGTGCGGAAGTTGCCCATCAGGGCGTCGGCCAGGGCGTTGCCGGTGGTGATGCTGTTGCCCGGGGTGCTGAAGTTGAGGCTGCCGGTGTAGGAGGGGCGTCCGTTCTGGTCCACGCGGTCGCGGATGACGAAGCCTCCCGCGCGCACGATGTGGCTGTTGTGCACCCAGGAGATGGAATCGGCCACCTGAACGTCGGTGGAGGGCGAGTGCAGGGCGAAGGCCGGCCCCTTGAAATTCGAGTAGCCCACCACGCTCACGTCCGGGATGCCGTTCTGCCGGTAGTTGCCGGTGCCGTTGGGGAAGATGTAGGGGAAGGTGAAGCCGTAGGTGCTCCGCTCCCAGGTATCGCCGTAGGGCGGGATGTTCTGCGAGGCCCAGCTTGCGTTCATGCGGTACTCGTTGACCAGCGAGGGCGTGGCCAGCCACGTGTGCGAGAGCAGGAAGCTCTCGCCGGGGCGGTTGCGCTGGGTCGGAGTCGTGGGCAGGTTGGAGCCGGAGAAGGTGCCGTAGGGATCGATCAGGGTGTTGCGGTCGCTGATCCAGCGCCCGTAAATGCTGTTCTTGTCGTTGATGCGGTAGTCGATGCGGATCAGTTCCTGCCGGTAGTTCAGCGGATTGTCCGGCTGCAGGATGGCGTTGTTCGCCCCGTTGCTGTTGCTGAAGTAGGAGGCCAGCTTTTCCTGCTGCAGGTACACGTTGGCGATCGCCTGCCCGTTGGCGGTGATCATGGACCGGATGTCGTTATTCGGGATCGGGTTCTTGGTCCCGGGATAGTAAAGCTGCCCGGCGCTGCTGAAGTCGCCGGCGAGCAGGGCGGTGGACGGCATGGTCACGCGCGAGGGGTTGGCCGTCTGGCGCAGCCGCTTCCACTCCTGTCCGAAGAAGAAGAACAGCTTGTCCTTCTTAATGGGGCCGCCCACGGTGAAACCGAAATCGTTGTACCGCAGCTTGGTCTTCTGCACGGAGAAGAAGTTGCGCGCGTCGAGGTGGTCGTTGCGGAATGTCTCGAAGGCCGAGCCGTGGAACTGGTTGGTGCCGTTCTTGGTGACCACGTTGTAGGTCACGCCGGCGGTGCGCCCGTACTCGGCGTTGGCGTTCGACGTCTGGATTTTGACTTCCTGGATGAAGTTCGGGTTCACGTTGTTCATCAGGCTGCCGTTGCTGCCCGCCACCAGGTTGAACGCGCCGTCCACCGTCAGGTTCTGCGAATCGCTGCGGTTGCCGTTGATGTTCTGGTTGGTCGCCGAAAGGCTGGTGGTGACGCTGAAGGTATCGGGATTGGTCACCACGGCGCCGGGGACCAGGGTCATCAACTGCACGTAGTTGTTCCCATTGAGCGCGAGATTTTCCACCTGGCGGGTGTCGATCACGCGGGCGAGTTCGCCCGATACCGTATTCAGGGTCTCGGTGGTCTGCTGGGCCACCACCTCCACGCTCTGCGAGACGTCACCCACCTGCAACTTGAAATCGACCGTGAGGCGTCCATCGGCGACCATCGCCAGGCCGGTCTGCTGCGCGCTCTGGAAGCCCGGCTGGGTCACATCGACGCGATAGGGTCCGATGGGAACGTTGGTGATCACGTAAAACCCGTTCTGATCGCTGGTCACGGTACGGGCGTTTCCGGTTTCGGTGTTGGTCGCGGTAATCTTCGCGCCCGGAATGGTGGCGTCGGAGGGATCGGTGACGGTGCCGGAGATGCGGCCGAAACTGGTCTGCGCGGAAACCGGCAGGGAAAAGAGCAGCGCGAGCGCGGCGGCGGCCAAACCGAGGCCGCGATGCAACACTTTCATGGTGTGACTCCTGAATGCCTTTCTTGGCGGCCGGCCCCCCACGGGTCCGGTCCGATTGCCATGCAGTGTGGCCCTGTAAGCGCCCGGCAAACAAGTAAATTCACGCGAAAAGCCACGTTAAACGCGGTTAAACGTGCATTATGTTAAGCTTCGCTGCATGAACCCCGGGGGGGACATCGCCGGTTGCCTGCCAGGAATCGAGGAGCGCCGCGCGCTCATCGACCGCATCCTGGCCAGCCGTCCGTTCGAAAATGCGGTCCGGCTGCGCGACCTGCTGCGCTACCTCGCGGAGCGGAGCGAAGGCGAGGACGCGGTGCGCGAGGACCAGATCGGGGTCGCGGTATTCGGCCGTCCAGCCGGCTACGATACCAGCCACGATACTCTGGTGCGCGTCCAGATTTCGCATCTCCGGAAACGGCTCCAGCAGTATTTCGAGGACGACGGGCGCAACGAAGTTTGGGAGATCATGATCCCGAAGGGCAATTACACCCTGTCCTTCCATGCGCTCAACCCCGAGGTGGGGCTGGACCTGGCGCCCTCCCCCGCCCCGGTCGAGGTGCAGACGGTGGCGCTCGTGGAACCGCGGCGCCGGTTGGCATCGCGCCGCGTAGCCGCGCTGGCGCTGGTGGCGCTAGCGGTGATCGCCGCCGCGGCGTGGATGGTGCGGCACCGCGACGCGGGCGCCGAATCGGAGTCCGCGACTCTCTGGCGGGATCTTTTCGGGAACGGGCAGTCCACTTACGTGGTGCTGGCCGACGCGAACCTGATCGAGTTCGAAAACGTGATCCGCCACCAGTTCACGCCCAGCGAGTATGACGGCAAAGACTTCGAAAGCTTCGCCATGGAGCGCATCAAGGACCCCGAGGTGCGGCGCCTGGTGCTCAAGGCGCTGCAACGCCCGATGACCAGCGTGGTGGACGCGCAGGCCGCGCAACGGATCGGACTGTGGGCGGCGCAGGCGGGCGCCAAGGTGGAGGTGGTGGGCGCGCGCGACATGTCGCTGCGCCACATCGCCGCGCAGAACACCATTCTTCTGGGCAGCCGGCGGGCGAATCCCTGGGTGAACGTGTTTGAAAACCGCTTGAACTTTCAGACCGTGTTCGAGGAGGGGACTCCGCCGCGCGCGTGGTTCACCAACCGCAGCCCCCGTCCGGGAGAGCAGCCCGAGTATCACCAGGAGTGGAGCGCGCTGGGCTATTGCCGGGTGGCGTACCTGCCCAATCCCAAGGCGTCCGGGGCGACGCTGCTGCTCAGCGGCACGGACCTGTATTCGAGCGAGGGCGGAGTCGACTTCATCACCGGCGAAGCGCGGGTGCGGGATCTGCGCGCCAAGCTGGGGCTGCGCGACGGAGAGAAGATGCCGCCTTTCGAAGTGCTGCTGCGGACCCGCGAGGCGGCTTCGGCGGCTCCGGAGTTCGACGTGGTGGCGTGGCGGCGGTATTAGCCGCCGCGCACGCGGTATACGGCTACTGCTGTGAGGCGGCGATGGCCTGCTCCAGGTCCCAGAGCAAATCGTCGAGGTCTTCGATCCCCACCGAGAGCCGCACCAGGTCCTTGGTGACGCCGGCTTCGATCTGCTGAGCGTCGCTCAACTGCTGGTGGGTAGTCGATGCGGGATGAATGATCAGGCTCTTGGCGTCGCCCAGGTTGGCGAGGTGGGAGAAGATCTTCACGTTGTCGATCAGCTTGCGCCCGGCTTCGTTGCCGCCCTGGATCCCGAAGGTGACGATCGACCCCTGTCCGGCGGGCAGATACTTGTCCGCCAGCGCGCGGTAGGGGCTGCCCTCCAGACCCGGGTAGCGCACCCAACCCACGGCGGGCTGTTTCTCGAGCCACCGGGCGACGGCCAGCGCGTTGCGGCTGTGCGCCTCCATACGGAATTGCAGGGTCTCGATGCCTTGCAGGAACAGGAAGGAATTGAACGGGCTGATGCAGGGACCCAGGTCGCGGAGTCCTTCCACCCGCACCTTGATGATGTACGCCAGGGGGCCGAAGACCTCGGCGAACTTCATCCCGTGATAGCCGGGGCTCGGCTCGGTGATGGCCGGGAACTTCTCGTTCCACTCGAATTTGCCGCTATCGACGATGATGCCGCCGATGGACGTGCCGTGTCCGCCCAGAAACTTGGTGGCCGAGTGCAGCACGATATCCGCGCCCCACTCGATCGGCCGGCACAGGTAGGGCGAGGCCATGGTGTTATCGACCACCAGGGGCACCCGGGCTTCGTGGGCGATCTTCGCCACGGCTTCGATGTCCAGCACGTTCATCCGGGGATTGGCGATGGTCTCGCCGTACAGCGCCTTGGTATTGGGCTTGATGGCTTTGCGGAAGTTCTCCGGGGCGTCCGGTTCCACGAACGTCACGTCGATACCCAGGCGGCGGAAGCTGACGTCGAACTGCGTGTAGGTGCCGCCATAGAGGGTGCTGGAAGCGACGATGTGGTCTCCGGGACCGGCGAGGCTGGTAATGGCGAGGAACTGCGCCGCCTGTCCGCTGGCCGTGGCCAGGGCGGCGGCGCCGCCTTCGAGGGCGGCCACGCGCTGCTCGAACACGTCCGTCGTGGGGTTCATGATGCGCGTGTAGATGTTGCCGAACTGCTTGAGCGCGAACAGGTTCGCGGCGTGGTCGGAGTTCTCGAACGTGAACGAGGTGCTCTGATAGATGGGCACGGCGCGGGCGCGGGAAACCGCATCCGGCGTGTGGCCGGCGTGCAGGCTCCGGGTGGAGAAGCCCAGCTTACGTTCGGGTGCTTGTGGATCTGCCATATCCGTTCAGGATACTATGGGCCGCGAGTATCCACATTTCCGGGCGCCGCGGCGTCATAGAATAAGAAGGTATCGGTATGTTCAATCTTCAGCGGCGCCGCCGCGGCTTCTCCCTGATCGAGTTGCTGATCGTTATCGCGATCATCCTGATCATCATCACGATTGCGCTGCCTCGCTTGAGCCGCGCCCGTATGTACTCCATGGAGACCGCCGCCATCGCCGCCATCCGCACCCTGCACACCGCGCAGGTACAGTATTATTCGCAGTACGGCCGGTATGCCACCTCGCTCGCGGAGTTGGGACCGCCCACCAGCGGCGCGGCCAACCCGTCCGCCGCGGACCTGATCGGCGGCGACCTCTCGGGCGGCGAAAAGCAGGGGTACAAATTCATCATGACGGGCAACGCCAGCGGGTACGTGATCAACGCCAACCCGGTGGCGTACAACTCGAGCGGCAGCCGCACGTTCTACTCCGATCAATCCATGACCATCCGGCAGAACTACGGCCCGGAACCCGCCACGGCGAACAGCGCGGAAATGAAATAGTTCCATCGGCAGCACCCGGCGGTGGGTTCGGCGTAGTTGGCTGGCGACGATTTTGTAGGTCGTGTTTTCACCTTGCCGCCGGGGGCGGCGGATTTCCCCTTCGACCTGATTGCGTGCGGCTTCGTGCACGGTGAGGAAGACGAGGCGAGATGACCCCATCCTGGTCAGGCAATCCCGCGGGGCCTCTGCGCACCCTGGGTGTCGGGAAATGCCCCAATGTAATCACCGAACCTGGCAGTTACCCAGGCAGGCGGACTTTGGCACCGAATAACGTACTAAGTGACACTAAAGAAGGGGGGGGCGCCCATTGACGTGCCTTCAGAGCGGGAGTATGGTAAGACCACGTAAGACCGGTGAAAAATAGAGCTCTTAGTTTGCGCCGCCTTGATGTTATCTCAAGCCGCGCTGGCTCAATCCTGTCTCGGTGACTGCCAGCCTCCGTGTTCGCAAACAACGTATGCGGACCGGTACGGCAACATATTCTGCTCGTGCCCCACATCCAGCACGTGCGTCCCGTCCGGATCGTGCGAGAGCTGCTACTTCGATGGAATGGTACGCTGCGTCGACCCCGAAAACTGTACTACCTATTATCAGGCCACTTTTACGAACGGGTGTAAGTGTGGATTGCCCGGAGCAAAGAACGGCGGAACTCGAAAGGCTCGAAAGGGGACCAATGCCTGTGTCTCAGGTTCGGTTCAACAACCGCGGCCGGCTATGTCTAGCGCGAAATCCACGACATCTAGCACAAAAGCCGCGGTATCTGGCACAAAAGTTACTGCTCGTTCTGGCGGCGGGTCTGCTGGTACCCCTGCCAGGAGTGGCAACTGAGCTTCATATCTCGGTCAAAGGCTCGGAGCAGTTGGCGCTCGATGGGCAAACCAGCCTCACAGCGGCGAAAATGACGCCGGCCGGAATGCTTTATCTTTACTCCGCCCAGCCCCTCGCATTTTTTGAAAAAGGACCCGGATCTCCGCTGCGCCGAATCCGTGCGACCGGGACCCCGGCCTTGACACCCGGGCAGGTTCTGCTGGACGATTTCGCGGTGGATTCACAGGGGACCTTCTACATTCCGAGCGTGTGGAGGGATGCATCACGGGCCTTTCGCTCGGGTGTGCTTGTGTTCAACGCCGAGGGACGCTATCAACGTACGATCGTCTTTTCGACGCCCGTCGAAGTGCGCCATATTGCGGTAGATCAGGGCGGCGATATCTTTACCTTGGGGATCGATAGCCGCTATTACCGCGGTCAGACGACGGATACTTCCGTATTGCGTAGATTTACCGCTCTGGGTGATCCAGTAGCGGCTTTCGCGCCGCAAGCCGCGCAGCCAGGGGGCGGAGGCGGGATCGCGGCACAGGCTAAGCGCGACATCGATAGAGGGATCCTCCTGATGTACCGGGGCATGGTCTACAACGTGTTGACCTCCTCAGCGACGGTGCGCACGTACGACGGCGGCGGGCACTTAGGTCACGAGATTGTGTTCCGGGCTCCGGCCGGTTCCAACGATCGCATCTGGCATTTCGTACCGCTGCCGGGTGGCATGTACCTGATCCACTGGATACACCCGGAGGCCGCCGGGGATACCGTGCGAAATTCGCCTTACCTCTGTGTTCACGACGGCTCGGGGCGGGCGCTGGCCGAGCCGGCGCGGCAGCCCTGGAGCCAGAGCTTCCCGCTCAGTGCTGATGAGAACGGCAATTGCTACTTTCTGCACGGACTTTCAGACGGCACAGCAGAGGTCGTTACCGTTTCGATCGAACTTCGGTGAACGGGGAACAGCCGTCGTGGCGGATGCGGCAGCACCCGGCGGTGGGTTTTCACTGGACCGGGTCCGGTGTGGTAACCTTTTGCAAACCCTATACAACTAGGCGACAACTCAGAGGGGACCACCACGTACGATGGACAACGTGCAACCGCTTCACCGCGACGCGGGCGAAAGCCCGACCCGGCGCCGCTTCCACATCGGCGCGATCAATGGGATGATGGCCGCGATTTCCGCGGCGCTGGGACTGCCCGCTCTGGCCTACCTGTTCGTCCCCGGCAAGGTGCGCAAGCAGGAGGAGTGGATCGAAGCCGGCGACGTCAGCCGCCTGGTTGCCGGAGTGCCGGTCGAACTCACCTTCCGCCGCAACCGGATCGACGGCTGGAAGGTCATCAACGAGAAAAACACGGCATGGGTGGTCAAGTCGGCCGATAACCAGGTGACCGCGTTCGGTCCGCAGTGTACCCACCTGGGCTGCGCGTACCACTGGGAGGCGGACAAGAACCAGTTCCTGTGCCCGTGCCACACTTCGCTGTTCGGGATCGACGGCAGGGTCACGGCGGGACCGGCGCCGCGCCCGCTGGACCGCTACCAGACGCGCATCGACGGCACGCGGCTGATGCTGGGCAGGCTGGAGCAGGCCGCGGCCGGGGAGCGCAAAGCATGAAGAACCGCCTGCAGAGCCTGATGGAGTGGCTCGACGACCGCACCGGCATCGAGCGCGCCGTACGCCACTTCCTGTACGAAGACATCCCGGCGTCCAGCGGCTGGCACCAGGTGTTCGGCAGCGTGGCCATGTTCCTGATCCTGGTGCAGGCCTTCACCGGCGTCATGCTGGCGTTCAACTACGCGCCCACGCCCGGCGAGGCTTACAACAGCCTGCGCTACATCCTTACGGAGGTCACCGCCGGGCGGCTCATGCGGGGACTGCATCACTGGGGCGCGAGCATGATCATCGTGGTGGTGGTGATGCACATGGTGCAGGTCTTCCTGTGGGGCGCGTACAAGAAGCCGCGCGAGGCCACCTGGATCGCCGGCGTGGTGCTGCTGCTGGTGACCCTGGCGTTCGGACTCACCGGCTATCTGCTGCCCTGGGACAACCGCGCCTACTGGGGCACGGTGGTGACGACGCAGATCGCGGGCATGGCGCCGGGGCTCGGCAAGTACGCGCAGGCGCTGTTGGGCGCGAGCGGCGGCGTCGGGGTGGTCACGTTCGCGCGCTTTTACGGGCTGCACGTGCTGGTGCTGCCGCCGGTGACCATGATCCTGATCGCGGCGCACGTGTACCTGGTGCGGCGGCACGGCGTGGCGCCGGCTCCGAGCGACGAAGGCAAACCCAAGAAGAAGTTTTTCCCGGAGCAGGTCTTCAAGGACACGATCGCCATCTTCTTCGCGTTCGCCATACTGTTTACGCTGGCGATCGCCGCGCGGGTGCCGCTCGAGCAACTGGCCGATCCCACGGACACGGCCTACATTCCGCGCCCGGAGTGGTACTTCCTGTTCCTGTTCCAGACCCTGAAGCTTTTTGAAGGGCCGCTCGAAGTGGTGGGCGCGGTGGTGCTGCCGGGTCTGGCCATGGCCACCCTGATCCTGGTGCCGTTCCTCGACCGCGGCAAGGCGGTGCGGGTGACCAAGCGCACCACCGCGATCGCGGCCGTGATGCTGGCCGGCATCGGCTGGGCGGGGCTGACGGCGACGGCGGTCGCAACCACCCCGAAGGCGGCGCTTACGGTCGAAGTGGACTACTCGGCGCCCACGGATTGGATGCAACTCTCGCCGGAGGAAATGGCCGGGGTGGCCTATTTCCGCCAGGAGAATTGCGTGAACTGCCACCAGGTCGGGGACCAGGGCAATCCCATCGGTCCGGACCTGACCAGGCGCACCATCCGGCGCAACGCGGCGTGGATGATCGAGCACTTCAAGCATCCGGCGTCGGTGCGTCCAGGCTCGGCGATGCCGCCAATCCAGTTGAACGACACGCAGTTGAATTCGCTCGCGGCGTTCCTGCTGAAACTGAACGACCGCAACGCCAGCGCGCTCGAAAACGCGCCGGATTTCGCCACCGAGGGCGCCCTGCTGTACCAGGCCAACCACTGCGGCGTGTGCCACATGGTGAACTCCGCCGGGATGAAGGTCGGGCCCGGGCTGAACGGACTGGCTAAGCGGCAGAGCCGTAGCTGGGTGATCGCCCACTTCCAGGACCCGCAGAAACTGGCTCCGGGCACCATGATGCCGCCCTACAAGCTGCCGCAGCAGGACCTGGAAGCGCTCACCAGCTACCTGTTCGCGTTACCCGACGCGCCGTAACCCGGCGGGACTTTGTGATGACCGTGTGGTTTCTTCCGTTTCATCGGCGACCGCTCGCTTACGGTCGCGGCTCGTTTCCGAGCCGCGCGCGTTAGCAAGCGGTTGGCACACCGAACCGAACCTGCCGGTCAAAGCACTACCCGGCGCGGCGCACCACGAGGGCGGAGTTCTTGCTGCCGAAGGCGATGCAGTTGCAGACGGCGTGCTCGATCTGGGCGCGCCGCCCGATGTCGGTGATGTAATCGAGGTCGCACTCCGGGTCCGCCTCGTCCACGTTGATCGTAGGGGGCAGGACGCCATCGCGCATGGAGAGCAGGGTGGCGGCGAGTCCGGCGGCGCCGCAAGCGCCCTGCGGGTGGCCGATCAGGCTCTTCACGCTGGAGCCCGCGAGTTTGTAGGCGTGGCCGTCGAAGGCGAGCTTGACGGCGCGGGTTTCGATGCGGTCGTTCAGCTCGGTGGAGGTGCCGTGGTAGTTGATGTACTGCACGTCGCCGGGCTGGATGCCGGCTTCTTTCATGGCCATCCCGATGGCGCGCGCCGGCTCCTCGCCGCACTCTTCCAGACGCACCCGGTGATAGGCTTCGCAGGTCGAGCCGTAGCCGGCGATCTCGCCGTAGATGTGGGCGCCGCGGGCGCGGGCGCGCTCCAGTTCCTCGAGGACAAAGAACCAGGATCCTTCGGCGATGACGAAACCGTCACGGTCGCGCGAAAACGGGCGGGAAGCGCGCTCGGGGGAGTGGTTCCAGCGCGTGGACATGATCCGCATCAACTGGAAGCCGCGGAGGATCAGGGGCGCGATGGGGGAATCGACGCCGCCGACGACCATCGTATCGAGCGCGCCGAGTCCGATGTGGCGGAAGGCGTAGCCGATGGCGTCGGTGGAAGAGGTGCAGCCGGTGGAAATGATGTGGCTGAGGCCCCGGAAACCGAACCGCATGGAGACTTCGCTGGCCAGCGTGCCGATGGTCCCGGTGGGGATGGTGTACACGCTGCACTGCTTCTGGTGGCCGGAGT
>JBBIQR010000027.1:12814-28594 GCA_037442245.1 Candidatus Solibacter sp.
AGAACGGCTACGAATCCAGGGCTTCCCGCAACCGGCGGTACTGCTCCTCGGTGAAGTCCTGGCTGCCGCCGCCGGAGCCGACGATGACGCCGATCTCGCGCAATTCGTCGCGGCTCATCGAGCGGTGGTCGAGGCCGGCGTCCGCCATCGCCTCGGCGACGCTGGCCGCGGCGAGAGGCACGGCGCGCGAGACATGCGGACGGTCCTTGACTTCGACCCACTGCTTCTCGTCGAAGTCCTCGGGGACCTGTCCGGCCACCTGAACCTGGTAGCCGCTCGGGTCAAACCGGCGAATCCGCCCGACCCCGCTGCGGCCGCTGCGCGTGGCCGCCCAAAAACATTCCCGCCCGATTCCGTTCGGGCTGACCGCACCAATTCCGGTAATGACTACGCGACGCATGAAACGAACTTTGCCTTCGATCTTTCCGTCAGTATAGGCTGAAATAGATGGCGCCCGCGAGAAAACCTTCCCCCGCAAGCACGCTGGACTACCTGCTGGCTGGATTGCAGGCGGGCATGGTGGCCGCCTTTTGGATGCTGATATGGCTGGGGATCAGCGCGATGTGGATGCACCGCAGCTTCTTCAACCCGATGAACATCATGGCCACGGTGTTCTTCAAGGGCGACGGAATCCACCGCGGCTTTGCATCGACCACGCCCTCCGGCATCGCCCTCTACCTGTTGAATTACAGCGTGCTGGGAGCGGTCTTCGCGCTGGCCGCGAAGCGCCGCCTGACCGGACTGGGGACGGTGCTGGTGAGCGTGCTGCTGTCCCTGGGATGGTACTGGGTGTGGTTCCGGCTGCTGGCGCTCGAATACATGCCGCTGGTGTGGCTGCTGCACGCAGAGCGCGCCACGCAGTTCGGACACGTGATCTACGGAGCGCTGCTGGCGCGGTTCGGCGACTACCTGCCGCGTGTGAAGGAGCCGGTGATTCCCGCGTCCGCGCGCGAGCCCGCGGATTGACGGAGCACCGGAGGCCGAGCCGGAAGCCCGCCGCCGCGGAGACAGCACCTTACGCCAGCTCCAACTCGATTTTCTTGGCGGCGGCATCGAGGCGCACGATGCGGAAGCTGCGAATCTGTCCGCTGCGGAGCGACTCGCCCCGGCTCCCGCCGGAGCCTCCCTTCCAGCGCTGCTGGAGCATGGAGGTCAGCGACGAGAGGTCCACCTTGCCTTCCGTGGCGGCTTCCTCTTCGGGAGCAGCCTCGGCGCTGAGCCGGCAGGCGGCCCACACGCCTTCGCCCAGCTCGACTTTGGCGCGGCTGCCGGAAACCTCGATCATGCGTCCGGTAACCACGTCGCCTTCCTTGTGCTCGGCGATGTACTCATCGAGGCTGGTGGGGATCAACTGCTTCATGCCGAGGCGCAGGCGGCGCTTGGCGGTATCGGCTTCGAGCACCACCGCCTTGACCACCTGCCCGACCTTGAGCACGTCCTGCGGATGATTGAGGCGCTTCTCGGCGGAGATATCGCCGATGTGCACCATGCCTTCGACGCCTTCGGCGACCTGCACGAACGCGCCGAATTTCTGAATGCTGGTGACCGGGCCTTCGACGATGGCGCCCTGCGTGAGTTTCGCGGCCACGTCGGTCCAGGGATCGCCGAGCGCCTGCTTGAGCCCGAGGGAAATGCGCCGGTCGGCGGCATTGACGCCAAGCACGACCACCTCGACCTGATCCCCCGGCTTGACCACGTCGGCGGGCTTGCGCACCTTCTTGGACCACGACATCTCCGAGAGATGGATCAGGCCCTCGATGCCTTTTTCGATTTCGACGAAAGCGCCGAAGTCGGTCACGCGGGTGACCGCGCCCTTGACGCGATCACCGGCCTTGTACTTCTCGGCGGCGAGGTCCCAGGGATGCGGCTGGAGCTGTTTGAGGCCGAGCGAGATGCGGCGCTTGGCGGGATCGACCTTGAGAACGCGCGCTTCCACCGTGTCGCCGGGTTTGAGCACATCGGCGGGCTTATCGATGCGGGCCCAGGAAATGTCGCCGACGTGCAGCAGGGCGTCCACGCCGCCGATATCGATGAAGGCGCCGTAGTCGGTGAGGCTGCGCACGGTGCCGTGCACGGTCTCGCCCTCTTTTACTTCGCTGTAGCGGCGCTCCTTGGCGGCGCGCTCGTCTTCCTCGAGCAGCGCGCGGCGGTCCACCACCACGTCTTCGTCCGCGGTATCGAGCTTGATGATGCGGACCCGGATCTCCTGCCCGACCAGCTTTTCCAATTCGGCGGCGTCGCGCGTGCCGCTGCGCGAAGCCGGCATGAATGCGCGCACCCCGACGTCCACGCTGAGCCCGCCCTTGACCACGCCGGTGACGGTGCCCGCGATCGCCGCTTTCGCGGCGAAGGCGTTTTCCAGCGAGGACCAGTCCCTGGGGCGCTCGACCTTGATGCGCGAAAGCTGGTAGTAGCCATCCTCGCCGCGGCCCTTGATGGATACCGGGAGCTTATCCCCCGGCTGAACGGTATCGCCGGTGGCGGTGAAATCGGATACCGGGATCAAGCCTTCCATCTTGTAGCCGATGTCGAGGAAAACGCTCTCCGCATTGACCGCGACTACCGTGCCTTCGAGCTGCTTGCCGCCTTCCTCGGTGCGGGTGCGGTGGCTGTGCGATTGCTCGTACTGGGAAAGGATATCGCCAAACGATTCGCCTGGCTCGTTCGAGGTTTGGGATTCAGGAGCGGCAGGGCGGTCCTGATCCAGCATGCTTGAGTTGGACATGAGACGTGGTATTTCCATTGTGGCATAATCCCGACTGGGATATACGCTTGGCCGCTCTGACCCGCTGGCTCCGCCTGATTCGCCCGCAGGACCTGGTCTGGGTCCCGCTGTTCGCCGCTCTGGCGGCCACCAGTCCCATTCTGGACGCGCCGGTGATCGTGCCCCTGGCCGCGCTCGCCATCGTGCAGGTGCTGGAGCCGAAGATCCCGGTACTTTCGTCCCGCACCGGCAGGGTGTGGTGGATCATCGTGAAGCTGGCGTTGTGTTACGCGCTGATCGGCTTCACCGGGTCGATTCAGAGCAATTTCTGGCTGCTGCTGATGCTGCCGGTGGTGAGCGCCGCCACGGCTTTCGGGTTGACCGGCACTCTGATCTTCACCGCGCTCGCCGGGGCGTCGTACCTCTCCTTCCTGCTGTACCTGGACTGGAGCGTGTTCACGGTGGAGTGGCCGGAGATCGGCGTCCTGATCCAGCGGGTACTGTGCCTGTTTCTGGTGGGCAACCTGGCCAACCTGCTGGCGGAGGCGCTGCGCGAACAGAGCGAGAAGCACCGCCGCGCGGCCGAGCAACTGGCGGAAGCCAACCGGCAGGTGCTGGAGGCGGAGGAGGCGGTGCGGCGCTCCGACCGGCTGGCGGCGCTGGGCCAGCTCACGGCCGGCCTCGCCCACGAGTTGCGCAACCCGCTGGGCACGATCAAGGCGTCGGCCGAAATGCTGGAAAAGACGCTCAGCAAAGAGAACGAAGTGGCGCGCGAGGTGGCCGGCTTCATCTCGACGGAAGTGGACCGCACCAACTCGCTGGTGACCCGGTTCCTGCAATTCGCGCGGCCGCTACAGGTGAAGGCGGAAACCGCGGACCTGGCCGCGGCGCTTGACCGCGTCATCGCCGGAGCGGAGCGCGAGACCGCGGGAATCACCGTCTACAAGGCCTACGCGCCGGAGATCCCGCCGTTCCCGTTCGACGCCGAACTCATGGAGCGGGTGTTCCATAACCTGGTGGTCAACGCGGCGCAGGCCAGCCCGGCCGGAGGCGCGGTCACGGTCAAGACACGGCTGAACGGGCGCAGCGTGGACACGCTGGTGATCGACCGCGGCTCCGGCATCCGGCCGGAGGAGATGGCGCAGATCTTCAACCCGTTTTTCACCACCAAGAAGGAGGGCGTCGGGCTCGGCCTGGCCATCGTTTCGAAGATCGTGGACGAGCACGGCGGTAAGATAGCAGTGGAGAGCGAGCCCGGCAAGGGCAGTATCTTCTGCGTATCGCTTCCCATGGACCGAGCCCCCTCCCAACCCGCATGAAAAAACGCATCCTGGTGGTGGAAGACGAAGACAAACTGCGCCGCGTAATCGAGTTGCAGCTTGCCAGCGCGGGGTTCGACGTGGATAAGGCCGCGACGGCGGAAGACGGCCTCAAGGTGGTGGACCGCGCCGACATGGTGCTCTCGGACCTGCGGCTGCCGAACATGGACGGGCTCGAGTTTCTCAACCTGATCCGCCGCCAGAATTCCGTGGTGCCGGTGGTGATGATGACGGCCTTCGGCAGCGTGGAGACGGCGGTCGAGGCGATGAAGGCCGGCGCCACCGATTTTCTGCTGAAGCCGTTCTCGCTCGAACACCTGATGCAGGTCGTGCATAAGGCGCTCGAAATGCGCGCGCTGCGCGACGAAAACCGCCAGCTCAAGGCGGAACTGGGGCGCCGCTACGAGTTCGACAACATCATCGGACGCAGCCCGGCGATGCAGGAGATTTTCGCCGCCATCGAGCGGGTCGCGCCCAGCCGCGCCACCGTCCTGCTCACCGGCGAAAGCGGAGTGGGCAAGGATCTGATCGCGCGCGCCATCCACTTCCACTCGCCGCGCAGGGACCGGCCGCTGGTCAAGATCAACTGCACGGCGATTCCGGAAAATCTGATGGAGAGCGAACTCTTCGGCTATGAGAAGGGCGCGTTCACGGGCGCGCAATCGGCCAAGCCGGGTAAGTTCGAACAGGCCGATACCGGCACGGTGTTCCTGGATGAGATCGGCGACGTGCCGGCCGCGATCCAGGTGAAACTGCTGCGCGTCCTGCAGGAGCGCGAGTTCGAGCGGCTGGGCAGCAACACCACCCGCCACATCGATGTGCGGCTTATCGCGGCCACCAACCAGGACCTGCGCGCCGCGCTCGAACAGGGCACGTTCCGCGAAGACCTCTACTACCGGCTGAACGTGGTGCCGCTCAATATCCCGCCGCTGCGCGAGCGCAAACAGGACATTCCCTTCCTGGCCAACCATTTCATCGGGAAGCTGGCGCCGGAGACGGGGACGCGGGTGGACTCGATCACGGATGCGGGGATGGAGAAACTGATCGGCTACCACTGGCCCGGCAACGTGCGCGAGCTGGAAAACGTGATCGAACGCGGCCTGGTGATGGCCACGAGCGCGCAACTCGATGCCGGCGACATCAAGCTGGAGAGCGCGCCGCGGCCGCGGGCGCAGAACGACGGTCCGGCGTTTTTGCCGCCGGGCATGTCGCTGGACGATTACGAGCAGGAACTGATCCGCGAAGCGCTGCGGCGCGCCGACGGCAACAAGAGCCAGGCCGCGCGCCTGCTGGGCTTGACGCGCAACGCGCTGCGCTACCGCCTGACTCAGATGGGACTGGAGAGCTGATGCTGACCGACCGCGAAACCTACCTGGCACTGGAGAAGCACTTCGAGGAGATCCGCCCGCTGCACCTGCGCGCGCTGTTCGCCGAGGACCCCGGGCGCGGCGAACGCTTCGCCGCCGAGGGCGCCGGGCTCTACCTGGACTACTCGAAGCATCGCGTCACCGGCGAAACCATCGGGCGCCTGATCGCTCTGGCCGGGGATTGCGGCCTGCGCGGGCGCATCGACGCCATGTTCCGCGGTGAGCACATCAACGTCACGGAGAATCGCGCGGCGTGGCACACGCAACTGCGCGCCGGGACGAATCCGGACGTGGAAGCGGTGCTGGCCCGCATGGCGGATTACGCGGCGCGGCTGCGCGCGCAGCAGAAGATCCGCAACGTGGTGAATATCGGGATCGGGGGCAGCGACCTGGGCCCGGTCATGGCCTACGAGGCGTTGCGCCACTACACGAAGCGCGAGTTCACGTTCCGCTTCGTGTCGAATGTGGATGGCACCGATTTCGCGGAGTGCACGCGCGACCTGCGTCCCGAGGAGACCCTCTTCATCGTGGCGAGCAAGACCTTCACCACGCAGGAGACCATGGCCAATGCCGGTGCGGCGCGCCAATGGGTGACGGCGGCGAACCTGCCGGTGAGCGAGCACTTCGTGGCGGTCTCGACGGCCGAAGCCGAGGTACGCAAATTCGGGATCGACACCGCCAACATGTTCGGCTTCTGGGACTGGGTGGGCGGGCGCTACTCGATGGATTCGGCGATCGGGCTCTCCACCATGATCGCGATCGGGCCGGAGGCGTTCCGCGAAATGCTCAGCGGCTTCCGCGCCATGGACGAGCACTTCCGCACCGCGCCGTTCGACCAGAACCTGCCGGTCCTGATGGGGCTGCTCGCCGTCTGGTACGTGAACTTCTTCGGCTGCGAGACGCTCGCGGTGCTGCCCTACGACCAGTATCTGAAACGCTTCCCGGCGTACCTGCAGCAGCTCACCATGGAGAGCAACGGCAAGCGCGTCACGCGGGAGGGCGTGCCGGTGACGTATTCGACCGGTCCGGTGTACTGGGGCGAGCCGGGCACCAACGGGCAGCACTCCTTTTACCAGTTGATCCACCAGGGCACGCGGCTGATCCCGTGTGACTTCATCGGGTTCCTGGAGACGCTGAACCCGCTGGGCGGGCAGCACGATCTGTTGATGGCGAACCTGTTCGCGCAGAGCAAGGCGCTGGCGTTCGGGCAGGAGTCCACCGAGCCGTATCGCGTCTTCCCAGGCAACCGGCCGAGCAGCACGATTCTGGCTCAGCGGCTGACGCCGGCGATCCTGGGGGCGCTGGTCGCGCTCTACGAGCACAGCGTGTTCACGCAGGCGGCGGTGTGGGAGATCAATCCCTTCGACCAGTTCGGCGTGGAACTGGGCAAGGTGCTGGCCAAACAGGTACTGCCGGCGCTGCGCGGCGAGGCCGAACTCAAGGACCCGGACGGCTCCACCCTGGCGCTGATCCGCCGCTACCGCGGGAAGTAGCCATCGGCGCGGCGCGCGGCACGCCGCCAGCTACACTACGGGTATGTTCAGACAAGCGGTGCTGTTGCTTCTGGCGGCGGCGTGCGCCGGAGCCGAAACCCATCCCATGACGCTGCGGCAGGCGGTGACGCGCGCGGTGGAACAGAATCCGGATGTGGCGCTGGCGCGCCTGGATGAGGAGATGGCGCGGCTGGCGGTGCGCGTGCAGCGCGATCCCTTCAGCCCGCGGATCACGATGGGCAGCGGGCTGGCCTACTCCAACGGTTTCCCCATGAGCGTGGAGGGGTCGGCGCCGAGCATCGTGCAGGCCAACGCCCAGCAGTTCCTGTTCAACCGGCCGCAGAGCTACGCCGTGGCGCAATCCAAAGAGAACGCGCGCGGCGCCGCCATGGGAGTCACGGAGAAGCGCGGGGAGGTGGCCTTCCGCGCGGCGTCGCTGTACCTGGATGCGGAGCGCGGGGGACGCGCCGCGGAACTGGCGCGCAAGGACGCCGACAGCCTCGAGAAGATGCTGGAAGCGGTGCACGCGCGCGCCGGCGAAGGCCGCGCCCTGCCGCTCGAGGAGAAGCAGGCGGCGCTGGCGGTGGCGCGCGCGCGGCAGACGGCGGAGAACCTGGAGGAAGACGCGTCCGCGGCGGAAACGTCCCTGGCTCTGGTGATCGGCTACGGAGCCGACGACCGCGTGCGTCCGGTGGCGGAGACCCGTCCCGCGCCACAGTTGGCGGAGTTGGCCGAAGGAAGCATCCGGGCGGCGCTCGACCGCAACGCCGGGCTCCGGCAGTTGCAATCGCAGATCGCCGCCAAGGGCCTGGAGGTGCGCGGCGAAAGGGCGGGCCGATTGCCGCGCGTGGACCTGGTGGCGCAATACGGCCTCTTCGCCAAGTTCAACAACTACACCGACTACTTCCGCGCCTTCCAGCGCAACAACGGCCAGATTGGCCTCGCGATTCAGGTGCCGCTGTTCACCGGCGGGGGCATCTCCGCGCAGGCGGCACAGACCGAAGCCGAGATCGCCAAACTGCGGGTGCAACTGACCCGCGCGCGCAATCAGCTCAGCGTGGACCTGCAGGCGTCCTACCGGAGCGTGAAGCGGGCCGAAACCGCGGCGGATGTGGCGCGGCTGGATCTGGACGTGGCGCGCGAGCAACTCAACGTGGACCTGGCGAAGATGCAGGAAGGGCGCCTGACGCTGGGGCAGGTGGAGGAGGCGCGCATCGCCGAAAATGCGAAATGGATCGCCTTCTACGATGCGCAATACGGGCTGGAAAAGGCGCGTTGGAACGTACTGCGGCTGACCGGCGACCTGGTCGGGGCGATCGAATCGCTGCCGTAGCAGGGTAGCAGGGTAGGCCGGGAGGCCTACCCTGCTGGGAACGGGCTAGCTGCAACCGCTGGTGCCGCCGCAGTTGCCGCACTTGTAGCAGCTTCCATTGCGGGTCATGATGGAGCCGCACTCGCTGCACAGGGGCGCGTCGGCGGTCACCGGGCTGAAGGGCAGCTCCTGCTGCGGGTCGGTTTCCGTGGGGCGCAGCACGGGCGTTTCACCGGCTTCCGTGATCGCGTACTCCGGCCCCAGGAACTTCGCGCCCAGCCAGCGGAAGATGTAGTCCATGATCGACTTGGCGTAGGGAATCTGCTGGTTCCCGGTCCAGCCGCTGGGCTCGAAACGAACGTGCGCGAACTTGTCCACCAGGAACTTGAGCGGCACGCCATATTGCAGGTTGAAGCTGACCGCGGTGGCGAAGGCATCCATCAGGCCGGAAATGGTCGAACCTTCCTTGGCCATCGTGATGAAGATCTCGCCGGGAGAGCCGTCCTCGTACATGCCCGCGGTGATGTAGCCTTCGTGCCCGCCGATGGAGAACTTGTGGGTCACGCTGCGGCGTTCATCGGGCAACTTGCGGCGCACCGGCCGGTACACCACTTTCTCGACCGGCGCCGGAGCCGCCTGCGCGGATGCGGCCTTCTTCTCCGCCTTGCCGGAACCGGAACTGAGCGGCTGGACCCTCTTCGAGTTGTCGCGGTAAATGGCCACCGCCTTCAACCCCAGCTTCCAGGATTCGGTGTAGGCGCTCATGATGTCCTCCACCGTGCTCTCTTCCGGCATGTTGATGGTCTTGGAAATGGCGCCGGAGATGAAGGGCTGCACCGCGGCCATCATCTTCACGTGCCCCATGTAATGGATGCTGCGCTTGCCGTTCTGCGGCCGGAAACTGCAATCGAACACCGCCAGGTGCTCCGGCTTGAGGTCGGGCGCGCCCTCGATGGTGCCGGTGGAATCGATATGGCTGACGATCTTCTCCACCTGCGCCGGCGAGTAGCCCAGCTTGATGAGCGCGCTCGGCACCGTGTTGTTGACGATCTTGATCACGCCGCCGCCGACCAGTTTCTTGTACTTCACCAGGGCGAGATCCGGCTCGATCCCGGTGGTATCGCAATCCATCATGAACCCGATGGTGCCGGTGGGCGCGATGACGGTGACCTGGGCGTTGCGGTAGCCGTGGCGGCGTCCGGCGGCGAGAGCGTCGTCCCAGCACTTCTGCGCGGCCGACAGGAGCGGCGCGGGAACGTGCTTGCGGTCGATGCGGCCGACCGAATCGCGGTGCATCCCGATCACTTCGAGGAACGGCTGATCGTTGACCTTGTAGCCCTCGAACGGCCCCGTCGACTCGGCGATGCGCGCGCTGGTCAGGTACGCCTGCCCGCACATGACGGCGGTGATGGCGCCGGCCACGTCGCGGCCGTGATCGCTATCGTAGGGCACGCCCATCGACATGAGCAGCGCTCCCAGGTTGGCGAAGCCCAGCCCGAGGGGGCGGAAACTGTGCGAGTTGCGCGCGATCTTCTCGGTGGGGTAGCTGGCGTTATCGACGATGATTTCCTGCGCCATGATCATGGTATCGACGGCGTGACGGAAATCCTCGACGTTGAACTGCCCGTCCGGACCCACGTATTTCATTAGGTTCAGCGAGGAGAGGTTGCACGCCGAATCGTCCAGGAACATGTATTCCGAGCAGGGGTTGGAGGCGTTGATGCGCGCCGTGTTCTTGCACGGGTGCCAGCGGTTCACCGTGGTATCGAACTGCATGCCGGGGTCGCCGCACTGGTGGGTGGCTTCGGAGATCTGGCGCAGCAGGTCGCGCGCCTTGAAGCGGTCCTTTTTCTCGCCGGTGAAGACGCTGCGGGTCCACCAGTCGTCGTCGCGGAGGACCGATTCCATGAACTCGTCGGTGGCGCGGACGCTGTTGTTGGCGTTCTGGAAGAAGATCGAGCTGTAGGCTTCGCCGTCGAGCGACGCATCGTAGCCGGCTTCGACCAGGGTGTAGGCCTTCTTTTCTTCCTTGGCTTTGCACCAGACGAACTTTTCGATGTCGGGATGGTCGGCGTTGAGGATGACCATCTTGGCGGCGCGGCGCGTCTTGCCGCCGCTCTTGATGACGCCGGCGAAGGCATCGAAGCCCTTCATGAAGCTGAGCGGTCCGCTGGCGCGTCCGCCGCCGCTGAGGATGGCGTCCTCTTCGCGCAGCGCGGAAAGGTTGGTGCCGGTGCCGGAGCCCCACTTGAAGAGCATGCCCTCGGTCTTGGCCAGATCCAGAATCGATTCCAGCGAATCCTTTACGCTGACGATGAAGCACGCCGAGCACTGCGGGCGCACCGTACCGGTTTCGAGCTTGGCGACCTTGGCGGCCTTTTCGTCGTAGATCCACCCGTAGCCGCGGGCTTCCTTGACCCCGACATTGAACCACACCGGGGAATTGAAGCAGGCTTTCTGGGTGAGCATCAGGTGGGCCAGTTCGGAGCGGAAGTTCTCCGCATCCTGTTCGGTCTGGAAGTAGCCGTCCTTGCGGCCCCACCCGGCGATAGTATCGACCACGCGCTCGACCAGTTGCGCGACCGACGTCTCCCGCTCCGGACTGCCGAGTTTGCCGTGGAAGTATTTGCTGGCCACGATATTGGTCGCGGTCTGCGACCAATCGACCGGCACTTCCACATCGCGCTGCTCAAAAATGACAGAGCCTTTATCGTTGCCGATCGACGCGGTACGGGTCTCCCAGCGGACCTCGTCGTAAGGGGTCTTCCCGGAAGCCAGCCTGGCCGTAAAGTGACGGGGGAACGACACGCCCACGCGGGCCGTTTTCTTGTGATTTTTGGTTTTCAATGATTCCATTTTCGCACTGAGGTCGACCGTTAGCTGACCCATACTCTGTCCTCCTCAAAGGATGCCGTTGCCCTAAACCCTCGTAATCTTGCCCCAAGATATAGTGGCGCGTCAAGGACTTTATCCCATACATTGTCTAGTGGTTACGAGGGGCGATGTCCGGGACTTCACACAACCGTGACGCAACCGAAATAATGCCGGGGAACGCGCAAGTCTCCCCGGCGGGTCCTCGGGGGGAGGTGGGGGGAAACGTTATCTTACAGCGATTGAGCCGCTTATGGGAAGCCCATATGGGGGGTGGTGCTGCCGCGCAAAGGAGGGGTCAGCGGAAAAACCTGGAGTCATAGCGAAATGGCTCGACCGCGGCCAGCCGAATGTGAGGAAATTCCCGGTGCCGGGGGTTGATCAGCCAGTTGGCCTCGGAGGGCGCCAGGGCGGAGGGGACGATCAGGATCACCGCCTTGGCCTCGGCGGCGAACCGGTCGCCTCTTGCGGCGAGTTCCCGGGGCGCGGGATTGCGGCGCCAGGAGCGCGGCAGTTCCGGTTCCGCGACCACGATGCGCGACACCTCGCGGGGCACCTCGACCGTCGCCACGACGAGATCTTTGGGCGCTTCGGCGGCGTCGACGTGGATGAAGTACTCGATCATGGCCAGCGAGAGATGTTCGGAGGTATAGGCCAGCCGCGTGCCGGGGCTGGACCAGCGTCCGCCGAACCGGAAGGCTCCTTCACCGTCCAGCGGCTGTTTGGCGTAAGGTTTGCGCAGGATGCGATAGACGCGGGTCAACTCACGCCGCCGTAGGCGATGCGGCCGAGGACGTTCTCCACGTCGCGCGCCCCCGGTTCGGTATCGATGAGTTCGAGCGGCGTCTTGCCGCCGAGAGCGCGGTTGGGCCGCTTGAGCCAGCGGCGCCCGGCTTCCTCGCCCCCGAGGTAATGCGTGGCCAGGGCGAGGAGGCGCGCCAGCCGGTACACGCGGTCCGATTCGCCGGGCGCGAGGCGGCCTTCCTTGCGCCGGCGCTGCAGGCTGCGCGGGGAGAGATCGAGGCTGGCGGCAAGTTCCTTCAAGGTGAGGCTGGCGGACTGCATGACCTCTTCCACCACCTTCTGCGGGAAGCCCTGGCGGATCGCCGCCTGCAGGTCCGTGCCGCTGCGCAGCGAGCGGCCCAGAACCGGCGGCCCGCCCAGTACGGCGGCGATGGCGTGCAGTTCGTTGACCATTCTGTCGTCTATTATAGCGCCAAATGGCGCGAACCGACGCGGGCGCTCCGGGGTGGGCGGGGGGCGCTTAACAGCGGCCGGGGATTGCTCTAAAATGTGGTTGGCATCGTCACGCCGAAACCGCGTGGCGGCGCCGCGCGAGACGAACCGGCCGGCGCTGGAAGTCGCACCCGGCCGAAGGTTGACATCGGCCGCCGCGGGCCGCCGATGGGGGCAGAACCCGCCCGTCGTCGCGACTGCACGACGGGGGATCCACCGTGCCGGGCGCACTGTGGCCAAAGGGCGGCGAATGGCACGACGTTCCGCCGCCGGCAATCCTGGGGAAGTGAACCATGCCAAAGGAAGCTCTCAGCATCCTCGACCAGCGCACCAATTCCACGTATGAAGTCCCGGTTCAGGACGGGACCATCCGGGCCATGGACCTGCGGCAGATCAGGACCGGACCCGAAGACTTCGGCCTCATGACTTACGATCCGGCTTTCATGAATACCGCGTCGTGCCGGAGCGCGATCACCTTCATCGACGGCGACCGGGGCATCCTGCGGTACCGCGGCTACCCGATCGAGCAGCTTGCCGAGCAGTGCACGTTTCTGGAAGTTGCCTACCTGCTGCTGTTCGGCGAACTGCCGGCGCAGGCGCAGTTGAAAGAGTGGGTGGCGGAGATCACGCACCACACCATGATCCACGAGACCACCAAGAAGTTCCTGGAAGGGTTCCGCTACGACGCCCACCCCATGGGCATGCTCACCAGCACGGTAGCCGCGCTCTCCACGGTGTACCCGGAATCGCGCCACGTGCTCGACCCGGCGGTGCGGCTGCTGGAGATCAAGCGGTTGATCGGCAAAATGCCCACCATCGCGGCCTACACGTACCGCCACAACCTGGGCTATCCCTACGTGTATCCGGACAACGACCTGAGTTTCACCGGGAACTTCATGAACATGCTGTGGAAGATGACGGAGCCGAAGTATCAGGCTAACGCCGCGCTGGAGCGGGCTCTGGACATCCTCTTTATCCTGCACGCGGACCACGAGCAGAATTGCAGCGCCAACGCCATGCGCGCGGTGGGGAGTTCCCAGGCGGATCCGTACCTGTCGATCGCGGCGGCGTGCGCGGCGCTCTCCGGTCCGCTGCACGGCGGAGCCAACGAGGAAGTCCTCAAGATGCTGGACGTGATCGGCTCGAAGGACAAGATCCCGGCCTACATCCAAAAAGTGAAGGCCGGCGAGTTCAAGCTGATGGGCTTCGGACACCGCATCTACAAGAACTACGATCCGCGCGCGCGCATCATCAAGTGGGCGGCGGAACGCGTGTTCGAGGTCACGGGGCGCAACGCCAAGCTGGACATCGCGCTCGAGCTGGAGCGCATCGCGCTGGAGGACGATTACTTCGTCAAGCGCAAGCTCTACCCCAACGTCGATTTCTACTCCGGGATCATGTACCAGGCGATGGGCTTCCAGCCGGAGATCTTCACGGTGCTGTTCGCCATTCCGCGGACGGCGGGCTGGCTGGCGCAATGGCAGGAACTGATCACCGATCCGGAGCAGAAGATCGCGCGTCCGCGGCAGGTCTACACCGGCTATGCGGCGCGCGATGTGGTGCCGCTGGCGCAGCGCGCCGGGGCGGCGCTGGCCGGCAAGGCGTAGTCTACCGGGGGTTCAACCGCGGCGGAAGCCGGGGACCGCGAGCCGTTCGAGCGCCTCGCGCGTTTCCGCCGCGGTCTGGTAGCGGGAGCGCGGGTCGCCGGCCATCAGGCGCGCGGCCACCGGACCGAGTCCGCCGGGCAGCGCGGAGGTATCGGCGGCGCCGCGGACGGGCAGGCGTCCGGTGGCAAGCTCGTAGATGACCACGCCGAGCGAATACAGGTCCGCGCGCCCGTCGAGCGGCTCGCAGCATACCTGCTCGGGCGACATGTAGGCCAGGGTGCCGAGCACCATATTGCGCTGCGTGACGTGGAGCAGCACGGTGGGGGCGTCGTCGCCCAGCGGCGCGGCCGGCGGCTTCACCTTCGCCAGTCCGAAATCGAGAACCTTCACCTGCCCGCCGGCGGTGAGGAAAAGATTCGCGGGCTTGATATCGCGATGGACCACGCCGATCCCGTGCGCGGCTTCGAGCGCGTGGGTGACGCCGATGGCGATTTCGATGAGCCGGGGCGCGGGCACCGGACCGGCGGCGAGTAACTGATCGAGCGTCCCGCCGGTGAGCAACTCCATCGCCAGGTACGGACGGCCCTTCCACTCGCCGGTCTCGTAGACCGCGCAGATGTTGGGATGGTTCAGCGCGGAGGCGGCGCCGCCCTCGCGCGCGAAGCGGCTGAGCATCTGCGGATCGCCGGCCAGTTTTTCGGCCAGGATTTTCAGGGCCGCGAGCCGTCCGGTGGCGGTATCGAGGGCCTTAAAGACGATTCCCATGCTGCCGCGCCCGATGATCTCGAGGATACGGTAGTTGGAAACCATCTGGCCGATCATGGGTGTTCTTCAGGATAATACAGCGCGCCGGCGTTCCCGGCATCAGGCGGCGCTTGCCGGCTGGTGGCCCTCAACATCGAGCGAAGCAACTGTGATCTACCGCTTCAAACCTGATACAATCCCGCCAATGCACTCGTTGGGAAAGGAAATTCCGATGAAGAAACTGCTGCCCGCGATTCTGCCGCTTGAGCGGTTCCGCTCCCTCTGCTGCCTGCTGGTTCTGTCCGTCGCGCCGCTACACGGCGGCGCGGTCAATCTGCTGACCAACGGGGGGTTTGAGACAGGGGACTTCACCGGCTGGGGCACGGTTGGCACGGGAATCGGGATTTCGTCCAGTTCCTGTACGCCGATGTTCCCGCTTTGTACGACGCCGTTTCCGGCACACAGCGGCAGCTTCGCCGCTGTTCTCGGGGGGCTCGCCGAAATGTACCAGACGGTTCCCACAAGCATTGGTCACATATATTCCTTCTCGTTCTACTACGACTCGAGTCTGCCCGCGACCGGGGATCAACTGATCCTGGCCCTTTTCGATCCGGCCACCGCTCAATACGCGACCGTGGGTGCGTCGATTTCCGGAGGGGGATCCCTGACGGATTCCGGCTATTCCTTTCAGTCTGCCACTTTCGTGTCGGGAGGTTCGTCCGTCTTGATTTTATTCATCGATCGTCCCTGCTGCCAGGGAACGAATTTCCAGAGCGGCTCGCCGCTATTTCCTTTCGCGGTGGACGACGTTACGCTGACCGATGTGAGCAGTGTGAACAGCAGCACACCGGAACCCTCCACCGTGGTTCTTCTGGTGTCGGGACTGATGGGAATCGGGTGGACCGCACGCCGAGCGCGCGGCGCTGCTTGCCGGCGTTGACGGGCAGTGCGGACCTTGCGACCGCTTGCGGCGGCCTCGCGATTCAGCGTATGTTCGAACGCGGGATCAGTCGTGATGACGTGTTGGCCGTAATCGCTCAAGGTTAAGCCATCGCCGAGTATGCCGGCGACAAGCCGGCGCTGGAACAGTGGAGCGCTGACTTCCGAACGAGGAGGATGAAATGAAC
>JBBIQR010000028.1:0-26187 GCA_037442245.1 Candidatus Solibacter sp.
TCGAAGACTACGACGCGCTGGTGGTGGTCTGCGAGGGCATGGGCGACCTGGTCGCGTTGCGCAATCGCGGGGTGCCCGCGCTGTGCCTCCTGTTGACTCCGCTGCGGGCCGTGTTCGACGCCGATTACCGCCGCCGGTGCCTGGCCGGGAAGAGCGCCGCGGAACGGGCCGTGATCCGCGCCGGAAGTTGGGCCTTCCGCCTGGTGGACCGGATGGCGTGGCGCCGCTACGGGCGCGTGATCGCCATCAGCAGCGAAGCGGCGCGGCGCGCAGTAAACGGCGGACTCGCGCGGGCCGACGGCATCGAGGTGGTGCACCCCGGTCTGGGATTCGAGCCTTCCGCGCCGAGCCCCGAATCCGGAACCTACTTTCTGCTGCCGGGCCGCATCATGTGGACCAAGAACATCGAGCTCGGCATCCAGGCGTTTCTCCGTTTTCGCGAGACGGCGGGCGCGGACGCCGCGCGGTTCCGGCTGGTGATCGCCGGAATCGTGGATACCAAAAGCCAGCCGTACTTCGCGCGTCTGCGGGCCATGGCGGAGGCGGGGCAGGGAAGCATCGAGTTCCGCGTCCACCCCTCCGATGAGGAAATGGCTTCGCTTTACGCCGGCTGCTACGCGACCCTGTTCACCGCGTTCAACGAGGACTGGGGCATCGTGCCGCTCGAGTCCATGGCCTTCGGCAAGCCCGTAATCGCCGTCAACCGCGGCGGCCCGTCGGAGTCCGTGATCCACGACGTCAACGGACTGCTCGAAGAACCCACCCCCGAACGTTTTGCCTCCGCCATGCTGCGGCTTGCCCAGTCTCCATCCCGCTGCCGCGAACTCGGCGAGGCGGGCCACCTTCACTCGAAGAAATACTCGTGGACCGTGTTTGCGGACCGCATCGACGGCGCGGTGGAATCGCTCGCCCGCCAGCCGCTGCCGCGCACGGCCGCGTCCCCGGAGGAGAGTTTCCGATGAAACCAAGAGTTTACCTGGCGGACCTGCGCTACAACTACAGCGGCGTGCTCGCCAACGACACCGCGCCGCTCGGCGTCGGCTACATGAAGACCGTCATCGACCGCGACATTCCCGAAGTGGAGTCGCGGGTTTTCGCCTACCCGGACCGTTTGCTGGAGGCGATGCGGGAAGCTCCGCCCGACGTCCTGATGGTCAGCAATTACGTGTGGAACGAATCGCTGGGGCTGCACGTGGCGAAGGTGGCCAAACGCCTCAACCCGGGCGCGCTCACGGTGATGGGCGGGCCCAATATCAGCCTCGAACCGCACCGCCAGACGGCGTTCCTCGAAGCGCACCCCGAACTCGATGTCTACATTCTGGGGGAGGCCGATTTCCTGGCGCGCGACGTGGTGCGGCAATTCGTGGATGCCGGACTCTCGATCGCGCGTTTCGGCGCCGGCGAGATGCCCTCCAGCGTCTACCGCCGCCCCGACGGCAGCGTTTACCGCAATGAAACCTGGCCGCGCCATCAGGAGATCGACGAGATCCCTTCGCCCTATCTGGCCGGCGTGATGGACGAGTTCTTCGACGGCCGTCTCACCCCCATGATCGAGACCAACCGCGGCTGCCCGTTCACCTGCACCTTCTGCTGCCAGGGTACCCGCTGGTACACTAAAGTCCACAACTTTTCGAAGGAGCGCCTCCGCGAGGAGATCTTCTACATCGCGCGCAAGGTCCGGGAACTGTGTCCGCAGGTGGGCGCGTTCCGGATCGCCGATTCCAACTATGGAATGTTCGAGCGGGACATCGAGATATCGAGCTTTCTGGGCGAGACCCAGAAGCTCTACCGCTATCCCACGTACATCGACGCCACCACCGGGAAGAACCGTCCCGACCGGATCATCCGCTCGCTCGAACAGGTCAACGGGGCTCTGGTGCTGTACCAGGCGGTGCAGTCGCTCGATGAGAACGTGCTGCGCAACGTGAAACGCCAGACCATCAAGCTGGAGGCGTACGAGCAGTTGCAGGTGCACCTGCGCGGCCGCGGCTTGCGGTCGAATTCGGACCTGATCCTCGGCCTCCCCGGCGAAACGCTGGCGACCCACCAGAAAGGACTCCGCCAACTGCTCGATTCGGGCATCAACCAGGTGACCAACTTCCAACTGATGCTGCTCAAAGGCACCGAACTCGAATCGGAGGAATCGCGGCGCGAGTTCCGTTTCCGCTCCGGATGGCGCATCCTGCCCAAAAATTTCGGAGTCTACGACGGAGAGAAAGTCTTCGACGTGGAAGAGATCGCCTGCGAAACCGATACCCTGAGCTTCGAGGACTATCTGCAGGCGCGGCTGATCGCGCTCGCCAGCGCCGCCTTCTGGCACGATAACTGTTTCGAGGACGTGATCGGCTTCAGCGAATCGCTGGGGGTCAAGCGCTCCGCCTGGCTGGAAGAACTGGTGGCGGCGATGCAGGCGCCGGACTCTCCGGTAAGCGGCTTCGTCGGCGAGTTCCTGGGGGAAACGCGCGGCGAACTCTTCGCCACCCGCGAGGAGTGCGTCGCGTTCTATCACGACGACGCCAACTTCGAGCGGCTGCTGCGCGGCGAAATCGGCGACAACCTGATGCACAAGTACCGCGCCATCGCCAGCTTCCGCATCTGGCCGGCGATCGTCGAGTGCGCCATGGCTACCGCCCGCGACCTGGTTCTGCGGACCGAGGCGGGCCGCTCCATCCCCGGCTTCGATGCGTTCTGGGAGGACCTGACCCGGTTCGTCTACCTGCGGCACGCGCACGGGCAGACCACCGGCGAGATCCTGGCTCCCACCGCCGGCGACTTCCACTACGACATCGCCCGCTGGCTCGATGACGGGACCCCGGCCGACCCGTCGCCCTACCTCCTGTCCGCGCCGCGGCACGTCGAGTTCGCATTGAGCGACGAGTCGGCCGAGGAACTCTCCAGCGCGCTCCAGGTCTGGCGCAATACCGTGCCCGGCCTGGCGAAGCTCGTCACCAGGGTGCGTGTCGCCTGCCAGGTGCGCGAGCACCGCGGCCAGGCGCAGCGCGCCGCCGTGGGGGCAGCATGAAATCGCTGCTGGCCATCTGGCTGAGCGGGGCCACCCTGGCGTTTTGTCAGACCACGCCGGCGGCGCCGCCTGCCGCCCCGGCGTCCACCCCCGCGGCCGCTCCCGCGCCCTACGTGCTGCACGCCGGGGACGACCTGGAGGTCCGCGCCTACAACATTCCCGAGCTGAACACCGCGCTGCGCATCCGTCCCGACGGCCGCATTTCCCTGCTGCTGCTGGACGACGTCGACGCGGCCGGCAAGACTCCCGAAGATCTGGACCGCATCCTGACCGCGGAATACTCCAAGCATTTCCGCAATCCGAAGATCACGGTAGTGGTCCGCAGCTTCGCCGCGCAGACCGTCTACGTGGGCGGCGAAGTGGAGAAGGCGGGCGCGCTGCCCCTGCTCAACGGGCTGACCGCGGTGCAGGCGGTGGTCGGAGCCGGCGGCCTCAAGGAGAGCACCAGCGGCGATCAGGTGGTCGTGGTCCACAACGCCGACACCCCGAACGCCACCAGCGAGACCCTCGACGTCAACCAGGTGCTGGCGCAGAAGACTCCCGACCGCGTGTTGCAAGCCTCCGACCTGGTTTACGTCAAGAAGTCGTATCTCAACATCTACATCGGCGGCGAAGTCGCCAAACCGGGACTCGTCCCGCTCAGCGGCGGGATGACCATGCTCTCCGCCATCATTCAGGCGGGCGGCTTCAAGGACACGGCAAAGACCGACTCCGTGGTCCTGATCCGGGACAGCGGCCACGGCACGCCGGTAACCACCAAGGTCAAGGTCAACGATGTGTTTCTGGCTTCGGCCCACACCCAGCTCAAGCCGTTCGACGTGATTTTCGTGCCCAAAACGCGGATCGCGCGCATGGATAAGTGGGTGGATCAGTATATCCGCCAGCTTTCGCCCGCCATCCTCAGTTTCGGCTTCAGCTACCTGATCGGGCAGAGCGCGTTGACGCCCATATTCTGAGGACGCAAACATGGACCCAATTCTTCCGCCCGTTTCCCCGAGAGATATCGGCTTGATCCTCTACCGGCGCCGCTGGGCGATCTCGCTGCTGCTGGCCGGGTCGCTATTGGGTGCGCTGGTGTATCTGCTGGCGGTCCGCGAGGACATCTATGCGGTGTCGGCGCGCCTGCTGGTGAAGATCGGGCGCGAGCAGGCGCCGCCCGCTTCCGTCATGGGATCCTCGCCGCAGGTCGTCGGCTACCGCACGACCGAGGTCAACTCCGAAATCGAAATTTTCCAGAGCGCCCAACTGCTGCTGCAACTCATCGACGAGATGGGGCTCGACAAGCCGGGTCCGCCGCCGCCGGTGCCCGCCGGACTTTTTCCGCGCTTCAAGTACGAAGCCAAGCGCGTCGTCCAATTCGCGAAGGATTGGGAGGAGAACGTGCTGATCTCGGCCGGGCTGCGCCCGCGCCTGACGCAGCGGGAGAAGGTCCTGGCCACCCTGCAGCAGGGTCTGATGGTGAAGGCCGCCAAGGACTCCAACGTCTTCGTGGCAGTGCTTTCGACGCCCTACCGGCAGGGCGGAGCGCAGGTTCTCAACGGCCTCCTCGACCGCTATCTGCGGTTCCGCCAGCAGTTGTACGCCGACGGGGACCTGGGATTTTTCCAGGGTGAAGTGGCGTCGAGCCTCGACGACCTGCGGGCCGCCGAACTCCAGTTGCAGGACTTCGAGAACACCCACGACATCAGCCTGCTGGCCAAACAGGAAGAGACCCTGATCGACCAGATCGCCCATGAGCACTCCCGCCTCCACGATGCCGAACTGGTGCAGGCGGCGGCCGCGCTGCGGGTGCAGCGCCTGGATGCCGAATTGCGCAAGCCGGACCCCAATCTCGGCGCCATCGGCGATTTCCCCCGCGATTCCTTTCAGCAGAACGTGCTCGACCAGTTGGCCGGCCTGCAGCGCGAGCGCGCCAAACTCCTGCTGGTGGAACTCGACAACAGCGACCTCGTGCAGAACAACCGCAAGCAGTTCCAGGCCCTGGTGGCCATGCTCGCGGCGAACCTAAGATCGTCGCTGGCCGATGCCGACGCCCTGCTCGGCGGCGTCCGCACCACGGCCACGCGGCTGGAAACCGAGTTGCACGAGCAGCACGCGGCGACCGAACAATGGACCGCCCTCAAGCGCCACGTCTCCGACCTCGAAGGCAGCTACATGGCCTACCGCAAAAAGTTCACCGAGGCCAAGGCGGAAGGGGACATGGAGCGGCAACAACTGAGTAACGTGGCCATCGTGGAGCGGCCGGTGGACCCGATCCAGCCGGCCGGCATTCACAAAACCACCCTGCTCGAAATCACCATGCTGGTGGCCCTGTTCGCCGCGCTCGCCTGGGTCGCCATCGCCGAGTTCTTCGATCACCGCGCCTACACCGCCGCGGATCTCGAACGCGAGACCGGCGCTCCGCTGCTCGTCGAGATCGGAGGCTGGCAGTGATCTTCCGCCAAAAACCCGAACCCTGGCCGTGGAATCCCGACGCCGAACCCGCGCCGAGGGTGCGCGAGGACCTGCAGCGCATCGCCCTATCCATCCTCGACCGCAAGTCCCACCCGCGCCCCACCGGCATCGTCTTCGCGTCACCTCACGCCGGCGCCGGCGTCAGCAGCGTGGTGCTGGGACTGGCGCGCGAGTTGGGGCAGATTCCGGGAATGCGCTGCGTGATCGTGGAACTCAACCGGTTGCGCCCGCGGTTTGCGGAGCGTTACTCGCTCGATGCGCGCCGTTCGGCCGCGTCGCTGGCGGCCCACGAGGCCGTGCTCTCCGAGTGCGTGCAGAAGGCGGCGGGCGGCGTGTCCATCGTACCCGCCGGCAGCGGCTGGCCGGGCACGCTCGCCGCCCGCATCGCCTGCCGCGCCATGCAGGAGGCCGAAGGCGAATTCGACGCCGTGCTCTTCGATGTCCCTCCCACGGGCGAGTGTGCGGACGCCATCGCGGTGGCGTCGGCGGTCAAGGAGATGATCGTGGTGGCGGCCGCCGGGCGTACCGAGGCCGCGAGCCTGCGCGAACTGCGCGCCCAGGCCGCCGGCGCCGGGGCCCGCATCTCCGGCGGTGTCCTTACGATGCGCGACCGCGTCGCACCTGCCTGGCTCTTCGGCCGGGAGCGAAGATGAGCGCTCCGGTCTTGCAGGCCAGCGTGCTGCTGCCCACGTACAACCGCCGGGAACTGTTGCGCGAGGCCATCGAATCGCTCTGCCGGCAGACGGTCGATCCACGCACCTTCGAGGTCGTGATCGTGGACAACTGCTCGACCGACGGCACGGACCAGATGATCGAATCCATCCGCCGGCAGGCCCCGTTCGAAATCGTCTACCGCAAACTCGACCGCAACGGCGGCTGCTTCCGCTCCCTCAACCTCTCCGCCGAAATGGCGCGCACGGAGATTCTGGCTTCGCTCGACAGCGATTGCTGGGCCGCTCCGGACTGGCTCGAGCGCGGCATCGCGGCCTTCCGCGAAGATCCCGAACTGGCGTTCGTCGCCGGCCACATCGGCGACAAGCCGGGCCAGCCCGTCACTTTCTTCAGCCTGCGCAACGGGGCGCCCAGGGAAGAGAACCTCTTCTATCCCTCCGGCAACTGCTTTTACCGGCGTAGCGCCTTCCTCGGCTTCGGCGGTTACGACGAGAAGCTCTCCTACGGCGACGTCGGCACTTCGCCGGTGGGGTGCGCGGACTCGGACCTGGCCTGGCGCATGCGCGAAGCCGGTTGCCGCTACCGCTACTGCGGCGACGCCGTCGCGTACCACGAAGTGAAAACCGTTCCGCCGCTGGACTGGTTGAAGGCCCACTGGCGGATCGTCGCCGTACCCGCCCTCATCCGCCGCCATCCCGGCTTGCGCGCCCTGCTCACCTGGAAGCTCTTCTTCCAGCGCTACAACGTGTACTTCTACCTGCTGCTGGCCGGGCTGGTGCTGGGCGTCGCGGTCCACCCGGCTTGCCTGTTGCTGGCGCTGCCGTTCATCGGCAACGCCGTCCGCTCCTCCGGACACCGCTTCTCCCCGGCGCGCATCCCGCGTCTGGCCGCGCGGGTGGTATGGTTGGGACTGCGCCAGGCGGTGATCTGCTCTTCCCTGGTTTACGGCAGCGTGCGCGCGCGGACCCTGGTGTTATGACGGACGCGCTTTCCATTTCGGTGATCGTCCCCACCTGGAATCGCCGCGAACTGGTCCGCGAGGCCGTCGAGAGCCTGTGGCGCCAGACCCTGCCTCACGACCGCTACGAAATCATCGTGGTGGACAACTGTTCCACCGATGGAACCGGGGAGATGTTCGCCGGTCTTGCCGCGCAGTCGCCCTGCGCGCTCACCTACCACCGGATGCCGGAGAACGGCGGACCGGTCCGTTCGCGCAACGCCGGAGCGGGCCTGGCGCGCGCTCCGCTGCTGGCATTCACCGACAGCGATTGCCGCGTCGCGCCGGACTGGCTGGAGCGCGCGCTGGCCGCCGCCGCCGCCGGTTCCAGCGCATCGGTATTCGCCGGCCTGGTGCGCAACAAGCCCGATCAGCCGGTCCGCTTCTTTAGCGTGGGGTCGGTCTCCGGGGAAGAGGAGAACCCGATCTATCCCACCTGCAACATCGTCTACCGCCGCGACATTTTCGAGCAACTGCGCGGCTTCGACGAGGCCGTGCATCTCCGCGACGCAGGCGGCGCGCCGCTCGAATGCTCCGACGCCGACCTGGCGTGGCGCGCCAAGGAAGCCGGCTTCCTCGTCGCCTTCGTCCCGGACATGATCGTCTACCACGAGGTCCGGGAAGCCACTCCGTTCGATTGGCTCGCCGCCCACCTGCGCTTCGTCTGGGTCCCCGAGTTGATCCGCCGCCACGCCGGCATGCGCCGGTTCCTGCTCTGGTGGGGACCCTTCTGCCTGGCCGACAATCTTCTTTTCTACATCGCCTGCGCGGGGCTGGCGCTGGCGTTTGCCGCGAATCCCTGGTGGGCGCTGGCGGCGGCGCCGTTCCTCGTCCGCATGAGCCGCGTCGTCGCCGCCGGCTTCTCTCTGGCGAGACTGCCCAAGGCTGCGGTGCAGATGGGCTTCCTGTGCCTGCGCCAGGCCTGCATTTGCGGCGCGCTCCTCTACGGCAGTATCCGCGCCCGGAGGCTGGTGCTATGAAGCCGGCCGCAATCCTCGTGGAGCGGAACGGCGGGTCCTGCCAGCGCCCCGCGGTGCTGGAGGTCTCGGACCTCGGCAAGCAGTATACCCGGCGCGGCAGCGTGCGCCCGGCGCTGGAGGGCGTCTCGCTCACCATCCGGGAGGGCGAGATGGTGGGGCTGCTGGGGCCGAACGGCGCCGGCAAAACGACCCTGCTCAAAATCCTGGCGACGCTGATCGAACCCGATTCCGGCAGCGTGTCGCTCTTCGGCCGCGACCTGGCCCGCGACCCCGCGTGGGCGCGCCGCCGCATCGGCCTGGTCACCTGCGATGAGCGCAGCTTCTACTGGCGTCTGAGCGGGCGCCACAACCTGGAATTCTTCGCCACCCTCTACGGCGTCGGCCGCCGCCTGGCGCGCGAGCGCATCGACATGCTGCTCGAAACCCTCGGCCTCACCGAAGCCGCCGGCCGCCCCTACCACACCTACTCGACCGGTATGCGGCAGAAGCTTGCGATCGCCCGCGGGCTGGTCGCCGACCCGCGCTTCGTCCTCTACGACGAACCCACCCGCAGCCTGGATCCGCTGAGCGCGCAGAACATCCGCAACTGGATCGCGGAAAACCGCGCCGCCGCCGGCAACACCACCCACCTGCTCGCCACCAACCAGTTGAACGAGGCCGAGCGGCTGTGCGAGCGGGTCCTGATCCTCAATCGCGGGCAACTCATCGCTGACGCGTCCATCGGCGCCATCCGCGCGCGCTTCGCCGCCGCGGAAACGGCCACGCACCGCATCCGCTGCCGCCGTTTTTCTCTCGCCGGACGCCTGCATCCGGCGCCCGCCGAGGGGCTGCTGGAGATCGCCGCCGAACCCGCCGAAGGCGAGAGCTGCACGCTGCGCATCCGCACCCAGGCGGGCGGCGCCGGTCTGTCGTACGTGCTCCGCGCCATTCTCGATTCGGGCGGCGTCGTCGAGGCCTGCGAGACCGAATCCATCCCGCTCGAAGAGATCTTCTGCTCGCTGGTGGGGGAGCCGCGCGCATGAGACTCGCCTGGGCATTCTTCCGCCGCGACGCCGCCATCGCGCTCAGCTACCGCGCGGCCTTCGTCGCCCAACTGCTCGGCAATCTGCTCCTGGTGGGCATCCTGTATTTCGTCAGCCGCACCGTGGGATTATCCAAGCTCCCCTCGCTCGAACGCTATGGCGGCAACTTCATGGCGTTCCTGCTGATCGGCGTGGCCCTCACCGATACGGTGCTCATCAGCCTGTTCGGCTTCGCCCAGCAGGTGCGCGAATCGCAGACCACCGGCACGCTCGAAGCCACCCTGGTATCCCCGGTGAGCCTGCCCCTGATCCTGCTCTACTCCTCGCTCTGGGGCTACATGATGAGCGCCGTGCGCTTTCTGATGTACCTCGGCGCCGGTCTCGTGCTCGGCGGCCTGCATACCGGAAGCATGAACGCGCCGGCCACCGCCGTGCTCTTCCTCCTCACCGTGATGTGCTTCTTCGGCGCCGGGATTCTGCTCGCCGGCGTGGTCCTGGTGGTCAAGCGCGGCGAAGCCATCATCACGCTCGGCGGCGTTCTGGTGATGCTGCTGAGCGGCGTCCTGTTCCCGGTGAGCCTCATGCCGGACTGGCTGCGCCGCATCGCCGAACTCATCCCGCTGACCACCGCGCTCGAAGGGATGCGGCTGGCTCTGCTCACCGGCGCCGGGATCGTACAACTCGCTCCCCTGCTGCTGCGGCTCGCCGTCTTCGCCGCCGTGCTGCTCGCCGCCGGAGTGGGCGGCCTCTACTACGCCGTGCGCCTCGGTCGCCGCAACGGCTCGCTCAGCCAATACTGATCCGCCTATGGAACGCGCCGCCGAGTACCGATCGACCCCGAGAGCCGCGACATTGCTGCTGGTGGCCGCGGTGTGCGCGTTCGTCGTCGCCCTTTCCGTCCGGCTGGCCGAGTCCGGCGTGAAGACGACCGGCATCGTACTGGTGGCCCTGACGTTCCCCGCCGCCGCCGTCTACTACGGCCGCCTGCGGGAATTGCTGGTCGCCGGATGGGTGATCGCCCTCACCTACAATCGCCAGTATTTCTCCTTCGAAGCCATCACCGGCAACAACGGCACGCAGGGTCCCTACTGGATCGCGGCCGACATCTTCTTTATCGCGCTGCTTCTGCTGTGGGCGGCGGACGCGGTGCGCGGCAGCCAACTCGCCGCTGCCCGCTCGCGCCGCCTCTGGCCCTGGTTCGCGCCTCTCGCGGTGGCCTGCGTGCTGTCGATTACGGCCTCCCAGCGGCCCGAGTGGTCGGCCTACGAACTCATCCGCTTCGTCAAATTCGGGCTCGTTCTGGCCTACATCCGCCACAATTTCGGACGGCGCGAGTGGATCGCCGCGGTGGCCGCGCTCGGCCTCGCCATGTCGTTCCAGTCGCTGGTGGGCGTCAAGGAAATCGTCACCGGGCACAGCGGCGTGCTGGGCCTCGGACAACAGATCACCGGCCTGGACGGCTACGAGGATGTCTTCAGCGAGCAGAGCTTTTATGGATGGGTCCGGGCCACCGGCACCATGAACCATCCGCCCAATCTGGCGTGCTACCTGATCCTGGTGATTCCGGTGTTCCTGGCGCTCGGCCTCACGGCGCGCTCGCGGCGCCTGCGGGTTGTTTCCCTCGGCGTCTTCCTGCTGGGGTGCGTTGGCCTGGCCTGCACGCTCTCCCGCTGGCCGTGGGCGCTGGCCGGCGGCGAAATCCTTCTCGTCCTGGCCACGCTCGTCGCGCTGCGGCAGCTTCCTCTCTTGCGCGCCGCCGGCATGCTGCTGACCGGCGTTCTCGCATTGCTGCTTGCGCTCGTGCCCATCCGCCAGAAAGTGATGGACCGGCTCACCCGCGATCTCACCGAAAGCGTCGATCAGCGCGCCGAGGGCAACCGCGTGGCGCTTTCCATGATCGCCGAAAGCCCCATCGTGGGGATCGGGCTCAATAACTCCAAGCTCCACATCCTCCGTTACATGCCGGATCTGGCGTGGGCCGTCGAAAACGAGGACTTCCTCACCCACGAGATGAAGAGCCGGTCGCTGGCCGCCATGGGCAACGGCTTCTTCTTCGTCGCCGTCGAAACCGGCGTGCTCGGCTCGATCGGCTTCGTCATCTGTCTCATAGGCTCGTCCGTATGCGCCCTGCGCGCCATCGGCGGCACCCGCGGAGCCGTCCGCGGTGCCAGCCTCGGGATCTCGCTCGGACTCCTTGCGATGCTGCTCCAACAGTTGGTCGATTTCTCCCTCTGGGTCGATCCCCTGCTTTACTCCGCGGCGCTTTGCATCGGCCTGCTCCACGTAGCGCCGGTGCTTTTTCCCGCGGAAGAACAAGAAAAGGTAAAAGCATGAAATCGATACTGAAGCGCACCGCCATTTATCTGTTGCTTCCCGCCGCCGCCCTCTACGTCGCGTTCCTCTATCTGGCCATGCCGCGCGTCCAATTCGCCGCCGACGGCAACATCCTCAAGAACGCCGGCTTCGAAAATGAGCGCGGCGGCCTGCCCGCGGACTGGAACCTGGAAAAGAAGGCCGCCGATAAAGGCTCCGCGTCGCTCGTCGCCGACCCCCGCCACGAAGGCAGCCGCGCGCTGCGCCTCGCGCCCACCTCCCGCAACACCTCGATGGACCTGAAAGACAACCCCTTCGGCGTGGGACAGGGTTTTCCGGCCGGTCCGCTGCGCGGCAAGAAACTCTACTTCTCCGGTTGGATCGACGCCGAGGGCGGGGCCACCGCGATCGTCGGCCTCTACGCGCTCACCCGGCAGGGCGGCGTCGTCTCCGCCCAGATCGAGCAGCCCTCCAGGACTTCGCGCGGCCTCGAGTTTCACGACGAGGTCCTGGTGGTTCCCGACAGCGGCGATGTTGCCGCGGTGATCGTGCTCTGTCTGGTAAAAGGCACCTCCGGCGCCGCTTACTTCGACGACCTGTACGTAGGCCCCAACGTCCCGGCGTCCTTCGGCGCCGCGCCTCCTCCCGCACCCGCGCCCGCCGTATCGGCCGGCGGAGGCGCCGCCGCCGCCACCGCCACCATTCAGGTGGACGCCTCGCGCATCGTGCGCCACATCCCCGATACCATCTACGGGACCAACATCGAATGGATCTGGGATGGCGACGGCATCTGGGACCAGGCCGGCCACCAGCTCAGTCCGCGGATCGTGGAACTGACCCGCGAATTGCACCCCTCGCTGATCCGCTTTCCCGGCGGCACCTTTGCCGACTTCTATCACTGGCGCGATGGCGTCGGACCCGCGGCGCAGCGCAAGGAGACCCCGCACATGCCCGGCGCCGGGTCCTCGCGCCACAATTTCGGCACCGATGAAGCCCTCGCCTTCGCCGATCAGGCGGGAGGGCAACTGATGATCACGGTCAACGCCGGAACCGGTAGCGCGCAGGAAGCCGCCGACTGGGTGCGCTACGTCAACGGCAAGGGCCGCCGCGTCACCTACTGGGAAATCGGCAACGAGCTTTACGTGAACGATGGCTCCGCGCAGGCCAAGGCCTCCACCATGACGCCGGAGCGCTACGCGCGGCTGGTGCTCGATTTCGCCCGCGCCATGCGCGCCGCCGACCCCTCGATCCGCATCGGCGCCATCGCCGAGGAGAATTACTCGCCTTCGGCCTACAAGGCCTACCCCAACTGGACCGCGGAGGTGCTGCGTACCGCCGGTTCGCAGATCGACTTCCTCTGCGTGCACAACGGCTATGCGCCGGCCATCGGGCAGGACAAGGGCTGGGATGTCCGCACCGTGTATTCCGCCATGCTGGCCGCTCCGGTGCTCATCCGCCAGAGCCTCGACCGCATCGCGGGCGAGATCGCCGCCGCCGCGCCGCGCGTCGGAATCGCGGTCACCGAGTGGGGCCCCTACTTCCAGGTGACGCCCAACGGCCGCTTCGTCGATCACGTCAAGACGCTCGGCTCCGCGCTGTACGTGGCCGATGTGCTGGCCCTGTTCGCGCAGTCCCCGGCGGTGCAGATCGCCAACGGATTCAAGCTCGCCGACCCGCTCTACATGGGCTGGATCGGCAAACGCGGCGACACCTTCGAACCCACCGGCCCCTACTACGCGGCCGAGATGTTCACGCGCCATTTCGGCGCCGACCTGGTGCAGAGCGCTGCGAACTCGCCCACCTACGACTCACGCGCCGTGGGCTGGGCGGACGCGGTGCGCGGCGTCCCCTACCTCGATGTGGTCGCGGCGCGCAGCGGCGGCGGCAAGCTCTACCTGCTCGCCATCAACAAGGATTTCGACCGCGCGATTCCGGCGCGGATCTCCGTCACCGGCTTCCGCCCTACCGGCGGCACCGCCTGGACGCTCACCGGACCTTCGATCGATTCCAACACCGGCACCGCGCCCTTCCGCGCTCCCGGCGTGACGTGGGCGCGGCAGGCGGCCGACAGCCGCACTCCGCGCATCGATCAGGGGTCGCCATCCGAACTCGGCATCCAGAGCGTGCCGCTACAAGGCGCGGGGCCGGACTTCGTCTACACCTTCCCGCCGCGCTCGGTGGTGTCGCTCGAAATGCAGGGCCGTTGACCATGCGGATCGCGATCGCCAACCCGACCACCTGGCCGTACGTCCGCCGCGGCGCGGAGCGGTTCATCAACGAGCTGGCCGCGTACCTGGCGGCGCGCGGCCACGAGGTCACGGTGGTGTCGGGCAAGCCGGGGCGCACCGAGGTGATCCCCGGCAACGGCTACACCACGGTCTGTCATCGCCGCTGGTGGCATCCGGCGCTGGCCAAGGCCGGGCTGCTCGAATTCCACATGTTCTTCTTCCCCTGCCTGGCGCACCTGCTGCGCGAGCGCTTCGACGCGGTGGTCTGTCTCACATTCATGGACGCCTTCGCGGCCCTGGTGTCGCGGCGTTTCACCGGCGCGCCCTGCATCTTCGTGGTCAATGGCATTCCGCCGCGCAAGCCCTACTTCCGCTCGCTGACGCTCAAGGGCGCAGTCTTCGGGCGCGCCATTCGCGGCGCCGACGCCATCGTCGGCATCAGTGAATTCGTCCGCGGCTACCTGGAACAGCGGTGGGGGCGCGCCTGCGAACGCCTCCCCATCCCGCTGGACGCCGATCAGTTCACGCCGCGCCGCCCCGCGCCGGGCGCGCGGGAGACCATCCTCTGCGCCGCCGCGTTGGTGGACCGCCGCAAGGGGGGCCGCCCGCTGATGGCCGCGTTCAATCTGCTCAAGCGCCGCCGCCCGCAGGTGCTCTTGCAGATCGCTTACGCCCTTCCCGAGTCCCTCCGCGACGAACTGCTCGCGCTGGTCGAGGAGCCCTGGCGCAAGGACGTGCTCTTCACGCCGGCCGATAGCGGTTTGCCGGACCTCTTCGCCGCCGCCACCATCTCCGTGCTGCCTTCGCTGTGGGAGCCGTTCGGCATGGTGGTTCTCGAATCGATGGCCGCCGGGACGCCCGTGGCCGCCACCCGCGACGGCGCCCTGCCCGAACTGGTGTCCGATCCCAGCGTCGGCTGCCTCTTCGATCCCGGCCCCGAGCGCGACGCGCAACTCACCAATATCGAAGGCATGGCGCGCGCCATGGAGGATTGCCTGGACCTGGCCGCGCGCCCGGAAACCGCCCGCCGCTGCCGCGAGCACGCGCTAAGGTATTCGTGGCGCGAAATCGGTCCCCGCTACGAACGCCTGATTCAGTCGCTGGTGGACTCGCGCAGCGATGCGCCCGCCGAGGTCGAGCCGGTATGAGGGTGATCCTCACGCATCCGTACTGCTGGCCGCACGTCCGCCGCGGCACGGAGCGGAACATGGAGATCGTCGCCTCCTACCTGGCTTCGCGCGGCCACGACGTGACGCTCGTTTCCACCGCGCCCGGCCAAAACGCCGAGGAGCGCGCCGGTGGCACGTTACGTATTCTGCGCCGTCCGCTGTGGGCCGCGCCCCTGAGCCTGTTGCGCGTCGGTACCGAGCATTCCTTCTTTTTCACCAGCCTGCGCGCGCTGCGCAACATGCAGGCCGATGCCGTCCACTCGTTTTATTATTCCGACGCCCTGGCCGCCGACAGCGTCCGCCGCGGCAAAGGCTGGCGCACCGTCCTGCAGCTCAACGGTATCGCCATCCCCGGCATTTCCTGCCGCCGCTTCCCGCCCGAGGCCTGGATGATGCGGCGCGCCATCGAGCGCACCGACGAGTTCATCGTGTGCAGCCGGTTCATCGGAGACCTCGCCGCGCGCTACTACGGCCGCGAACCGAGGGTGATCGCTCCGCCCGTGGACCTGGCCGATTGGCCCCTCGGCGATGGCCCGCCCGATGGCGAGGTCAACATCCTCGGGGTGGCCAATTTCGACCTGCGCCGCAAGGGCGTCCGCGTTCTGGTGCGCGCCTTCGAACTCCTCAAGCGGCGCATGCCCTCCGCCGTCCTCCGCCTGACCGGCCAGATGTCGCCCCGCACGGCCGAAGAAATCACCGCCGGACTTCCGGACCAGGTCCGCAAGGACGTGCGGATTCTCGGGCTCGGACAGCCCGGCGATGTGCCCGTCCTCTACCGCTCCGCCACCATCACGGCGTTGCCGGCCATGTGGGAACCCTCGGCCGGTTCGCTGCTCGAATCGCTGGCTTCCGGTACCCCCGTGGTGGCCGCCAATCACGGCGGCATGCCCGAGTTCCTCACCCCCGATACCGGCGCGCTCTTCGATCCCCTCACCGAAGCCGAGGAGACCACCAACGCAGCCGGTCTTTGCGAAGCCATGGAAGCGGGCATCGAACTTGCCGCGCGTCCCGGCGTGCGCGCCCGCTGCCGCGCCCGCGCCGAACAGTTCTCCACGCTGATGCAGGGTCCCACCCTCGAGAGGCTCTATGCCGGCACGCTCTGACCGCCTGGTAGTGACCGGCTCCTCGGGATTCATCGGCTCCCACTTCTGCGCCCCAAGGGACGCCGCGTCCGGCACGCTCGGCATCGATCGCGTCGCCCCGCGCAACGGCTCGCCGCGCCAATCCGCCGCGCTCGACCTCGCCTGCCACGAAACCCTCGCCATCGCCGCCGCCGGGTGGCGCGGCGCGGACCTCGTCCACCTCGCGGCCGACGCCGAAGTCGTCCTCCCCTGGGACGCCATCCCCGGAGTCTTCCGCTCCAACCTCACCGGTATGTGGAACGTGCTGGACGTCATCGCGCCGCCGCTGTGCCTGTTCGCGTCTTCGTCTTCCGTCTACGGCACCGCCGCGCTTTCCGGCACCGACCCGCGCTCCGCGAGCCTCTCCCCGCTGGGCCTCTACGCCTGCTCCAAGGCCGCTGGAGAAGTGCTGCTCCGCGACTGGGCCGCGGCAACCGGGTCCGCCGCCGTAGCCTTCCGCTTCGGCAACATCGTCGGACCGCGCTGCCGGGGCCTGATTCCCTTCCTTGTGGAACACGCCCTGCGCCACCCCGAGGGCGAGGAGCCGGTCCGCCTGCGCGGCGAAGGGCGCCTGGTCCGCGACTATACCCCGGTGGATTTCGTGGTCGCCGTCCTCGGCCGCGCGCTCGAATGCGATTGGCCGCCCGCCGCCTTCGAAGTGTTCAACATCGGAACCGGCGCGGGCCTCACCAATCGCGAGGTCACCGAAATCGTGGCCGCCGTGCTCGCCGCGGAAGGCTACCGCCTGCGCGCCGATTTCAGCAGCCCGGTTGCCCCCGGCGAAGCGCTCTCCGTGGTTCTCGATTGCGCCTCTCTCCGGCGCCGCTTCGATCTCGACCCGCCCGCCCCCGCCGCCGTCCGCCGCGCCATCGAAGATGCCGCGCGGTCCCACTTGAGGAGCGCCCGTGGCTGACCTGCGCATCGCCTGGTTCTCCCCGCTCAATCCCCAGCGCAACGGCGTCTCCGATTACAGCGAGGAGCTGCTGCCTCACCTGGCCGCTCACGCCGGAATCGAACTCATCTGCGGCGATTACACCCCGTCCAACCAGGAGATCGCGCGCCGCTTCCCGGTTCGCTCCGCCGCGTGGTTCCTCAACCACCACGATCGCTTCGACTGCGCCGTTTACCAGCTTGCCAACAGCGTGCACCACCACGGCTACATGCTCCCCTGCATGGAGCGCTTTCCCGGCGTCAGCGTCTTTCACGATTACTATCTGCACTTCCTCATGCTGGGTGTCACCGCGTTGCGCGGCGATCGCGCGGCCCTCGAACGCGCCCTCGCCCCGCGCTACGGCAAGAGGGCGCGCGCCCTTTCCTGGCGCCTGCTGTTGTGCCTCGAGGATCCCTATTCGGTGCCGATGATTCAGCCGCTGGTCCGCATGAGCCGCGCCATCGTCACCCATAGCGAGTGCGCCCGCCGCCTGATCCAAAGTGAAAACCCGGCATCACCCATCAGCCTCATCCCGATGGGCATGCCCGAGCCGTCGCTGGCCGGTTCCCGTGACGAGATCCGGCGCCGCCGCGGTCTGGACCCGGACGCCTTCGTCCTCGCGTCGGTCTCCACCTTGTCCCACACCAAGCGCATCGAGGCCGTGCTCGATGCCGTGGGCCGCGTGCGCGCGCGGCGTCCCGGTACGCGGCTCACGCTCCTGATTCTGGGCGGCGGCCGGCTGGGCGAACGCGCCCGCGCCGCCATCGCCCGCAACGGCCTCGAGGACGCCGTCCGTATCACCGGCTGGACCGGCGCCGGCGCCTACCTGGAATTCCTGGCCGCCTCCGATGCCGTCATCGATCTGCGCTACCCTTCCGGCGCCGAGACGTCGGCCAGCCTGCTGCGCGCCATCTCCTGCGGCCGTCCCGCGATCGTCAGCGCGCAGGGCACGTTCCTCGAACTGCCCGGCGAGTTTACCGCGAAGATCCCGGTCGACGGTGAGGAAACCCACGCCGTCGCCGCCGCCATCGAGGAGTGGATCGACGCCCCCGCCCGCCTCGCCGCCATGTCCGCCGCCGCGCTCGCCTACGCGCGCACCCGGCTTCGCCTGGATTCCGCCGCGGCTGCCTATGCCGCCGTGATCCGCGACGCCATGGCCGCCCCCGCGCCTGCCGCCGTCCCGCTCGCGACGGCCTCCAGCGCTCTGCTCCGTATGCCCCTGGCTTCCCTGTACAAGCTTTCCCGCGCCGCCCGCCTCTGTCGCGAGTACGGCCTCGCCGACACCGCCGGCCGAATGCTCGCCGGGTTGCGCCCCCGCCGCGCGCAGGCTCCGCTCGATTCGAGGGCCGGCGTATGACCGTCCTGCTCACCCACGAACGCTTCCTCCCCGATTTCGGCGGCGGCGGCGAGGAGATCGTCTTTCAGACCGCCAGCCACCTGCGCGACCGCGGCGCGCAGGTCCGCGTGCTGACCACCGGCGATCCGCGCATCACCGAGTACCGCGGCATCCCGACCGAGCGCCTGCCCGTCTCCCGCTACCGCATCAACTTCGCGGCCGGCGCCATCGGCCGCGCCGCGGCGGGCTTCGACCTGATCCATACCTTCAACTACCACGCCTGCCTGCCTTCCTGGCTGGCAGCGCGCCGCCTCGGCAAGCCGGTTGTATGTACCGTGCTCGGCCTCTTCCGCGATGCCTGGCGCGAAATGCGCGGTCCGCTCCTCGGACGCTGCTTCTCCGCCTGGGAGCGCCTCCTCGTGCGCCTGCCCTATACCCGCACCCTCTTCCTGAGCGAGTATTCGCGCGGCCAGGCGCTCGCCTGCGGAGTACCCGAATCGCGCGCCCTGGTCAACACGCCCGGCATCGACCCCGCTTTCTTCGCCGCCTCCGCGCCCAAGGACGGCTCCGTCCTCTTCGCCGGCAAATTCGAGGAGCGCAAGGGCATCGGCGATGTGCTGGCGGTCGCCCGCGCCCTGCCCGCTGTCCGCTTCCGGCTCGCGGGATGGGGACCGGAGGAGGCCGCCATCCGCGCCGCCGCGCTCCCCAACGTCGAGATGCTCGGATTCCTGCACGCCGCCGAACTGGCCCAGGCCTATGCCCGCGCGAGCGTGTTCCTTTTCCCTTCACGCGCCGAAACCCTCGGATTGGTCGTCGCCGAAGCCATGGCCGCCGGCTGTGCCGTCGTTTCTTCCGTCCCCATCGGCTACGAGGGCGCGGTCATCCGCCCCGGCGATACCGAATCCACCGCCCGCGCCGTCGCCGGACTGCTCGACGGCCCGGACCGTGCCGCCGCCATGGGCCGGCGCAACGCCGAGCGCGCCCGCTGCTTCACCTGGGAGCGCTACACCGATTCGCTGCTGGCCACTTACGGCGAGGTCCTGCGCGAGGCGCACCCATGAGCCCCAACAATATCCAGGTCACGGTCGTCGTCCCCGCCTACCGCCGCACCGCGGTCCTGCGCGCCGCCATCCTCTCCCTCTTCGCCCAGGACCTGCCGGCCGCGCGCTACGAAGTCATCGTGGTGGATAGCTCGCCGGAAGAGGACAACTGCCGCATGATGGAGGAACTCGCTCCCTCCGCGCCCTGCGCCTTCCGCTGGTTCCACAAGAAGCCGGAAGGCCCCGGCCCCTCGCGCAACCTGGGCGCAGCCGAGGCCCGCGCCGATATCATCGCGTTCATGGACAGCGATTGCCAGGCCGCCCCCGGATGGCTCCGCGGCGGACTCGCAGCCTTCAGCGAAGGCATCGGCATCGTCCAGGGGCGCACCTTGCCCGATCCCGCCGGCAAACTCGGCGTCTTCCGCCACTATGTCCGCGTCGAAGCTGAAACCCCCATCTACGAAACCGCCAACGTCTTTTACCGCAAACAGGCCTTTATGGAATCCGGCGGTTTTCCGGCCGACCTGACTCCGCGCGCCTCCGCTCCCATGGGCGGAGAAGACGTCGTCGTCGCCTGGAGCGTCAAGCGCAAAGGCTGGCTCACCCGGTTCGCGCCCGAAGCTCTGGTCCATCACGAAGTGATGCCCATGCCCGTCTGGAAATGGATCTTCATCCGGAATTTTTTCATCTGGCCCGCGCTGGTCGGCCGCTTCCCGGAACTCCGCTCCATTTTGTACGGCGCGTACTTTCTCGACCGCCCCCAGGCGATGTTCACCCTCGGCGCGGCGGCTACCCTCGCCGCTCCCTTCTTTCACTGGGCGCTGCTCGCCCTGTGGATTCCCTACTGCCTGGTGCGCGGCCTCGAGCCCAGCGCCACGCTGCGCGGCCCCCTTCGCCCCGTGCGCCTGCCGGCATATCTGCTGCGCGATACCTCGACTTTTTGCCTGCTGGTTGCAGGCAGTATCAAGTACCGGTGCCTGGTCCTGTAGTCGCTCAAGATCTGGAGGAATGTGATGGCTTACCGTCTCGCTAACGTCGGAGGATTCGAACTGATCCTCAACCTGGAAGACCGCGCCCGCGCCGGCGCGCTCTGGCAATACTTCTTCAAGCCCGCCGCGCACGCCGCCTCCGGTGTCCGCGCAGCCGCCGGCGGCGCTCTGTCTACCATGTTCTCGCGCCCGCGCCGCGGCGACCCGCAGCCCGTGTCCGCCAAAACCGACCCCCTCACGCCCGAGCAGCAAACCCTCGCCGGCCGCGTCCGCGCCCTCGAGTGGTATCACACCATCGATCTCGGTAACGGCCTGCGGACTCCCGGACGCTTCAATCATTACCCCCTGCTCCGCGACTACTCGCTCCCCGAAAGCCTAGCCGGGTTGAGGGCGCTCGACGTCGCCACCATGAACGGCTTCTGGGCCTTCGAAATGGAGCGCCGCGGCGCCGACGTCACCGCCCTCGACGTCGCAACCCTCGGCGACCTCGATATCCCGCCCAACGAACGCGCCCGCCTCACGCCCGGGCAGCTCGCCGAACCCCGCGGTTCCGGCTTCTTCCTCGCCAGCGAAATCCTCGGCTCCAAGGTCAGGCGCGAACCCCTCAACGTCTACGACCTCTCGCCCGAACGCCTCGGCCGCTTCGATTTCGTCTTCGTCGGCGACCTGCTGCTCCACCTGATGAACCCCGTCAAGGCCGCGGCCAACATCTGCAGCGTCACCAGCGGTGTCGCCCACGTCGTCGATTGCTTCAACCCTTACCTGCCCAAGATGACCATGCTCTATCAGGGCGCCGAACAGGGAACCTGGTGGGGCATGAGCCTGAGCGCGCTGGAACGCGTCCTCTGGGACGCCGGCTTCCGCAAGGTCGAACTGGTCCACAAGTTCCGCGCGCCCAGCCAGCCCGGCCAGAAAGCCTGGATGTGGCGCGCCGTCTTCCGCTGCACCAACTGACCCCATGAACCGGCGCACCGCTCTCGGGGGCATTGCCGCGGGAATCGGCGTTCTCGCAGGGAGCGCTCGCGCCCAACCCGCGGTCCGCGCCCCCCGGCCCGGTCCCGCCCGCATCCGCCGCCTCTTCGACGATGGCTGGCGCTTCACCATCGGCGACCCCGCCGGCGCCCACCTGCCGGACTTCGACGACTCCGCCTGGCGTCCCCTCACCCTGCCCCACGATTGGTCCATCGAAGGCCCCTTCGACTCCGCCAATCCCTCGGGCTCGCCCGGCGCCTTCGCTCCCGCCGGCATCGGCTGGTACCGCAAAACTTTTCCCGCTCCGGGCGGCGGCGGGCGCTCCCTGCTGGTCGAGTTCGACGGCGTCTATCAGAACCCGCAAGTCTGGATCAACGGCCACCTGCTGGGCGGCCGCTCCTACGGCTTCCTCGGCTTCACCCTCGATCTCACCCCCTACCTCAATCCTGGCGGCGTCAACCTGCTCGCGGTCCGCGTGGATAACTCGCGCCAGCCCAACTGCCGCTGGTATACCGGGTCCGGCATCAACCGCCACGTCTGGCTCACCGCCACCGGCAGCCTGCGGATCGCCCCCTGGGGCGTGGGAGTCACCGCCACCCCCGGCGGCGCCGTTCACGTCTCCACCTCCGTGACCAGCGGCCTCGCCGGCGCCGCCGCCTGCCGCATCGAAACCCGCATCATCGACCCCTCCGGCATGACCGTCGCCTCCGGAGAGACCGGCGCCACCCTCGCCGCCTCGGTCTACGATTTCGCCCAGGACTTCACCGTCCCCGCGCCGCAACTCTGGTCCCCCGATTCCCCCGTGCTCTACCGCGCCGCCGTCACCGTGTTTCAGGACGGCGCGCACGTCGACGACTACACCGTCTCCTTCGGCATCCGCTCCGTGGTGTTCGACCCCGTCCGCGGCCTGCTGCTCAACGGCCAGCCGGTCAAGCTCAAAGGCCTCTGCCTGCACGAGAACTTCGCCTGCCTCGGCTCCGCCATCCCCGGCCCCACCATCGCTCGCCAGCTCGACATCCTCAAGAGCCTCGGTTGCAACGCCGTACGCCTGTGCCACAATCCGCACAATCCCCATACCCTCGACCTCTGCGACCGCAAGGGACTGCTGGTCATCGCCGAGGCCTTCGATAAGTGGGATCTCGGCACATCGCCCGAATTCGAGCGCCCCGATTTCGCCGCCACCTGGCAGACCGATCTGCGCGATATGCTGCGCCGCGACCGCAACCATCCCTCCATCGTGTTGTGGAGCGTCGGCAACGAGGCGGGCCTTCCCGGCACCGAGCCCCACGACAGCACCCTCGCCTCGCTGGTCGATTTCGTCCACCAGGAGGAACCCTCCCGCTCCGTCACCTGCGCCATCATCCCGCAGATCCACGGCACCGTCGAGGACATCGTGCGCACCACCCTCAGCGCGGCCGCGAAGATGGACGTGCTCTCGGTCAACTACCAGGAACAGCGGTACGAACTTTACCGCGCCGCGTCCCCGTCGCTGGTCATCGCGGGCACGGAATCGTACCCCTACTTTCACGGCATCCCCAACGGCTACGATACGGTCAACAACTGGTACAGCGCCGCGGCCCACGCCTGGGTCGCCGGCCAGTTCGTGTGGGTCGGTTTCGATTATCTGGGGGAGAGCACCGGCTGGCCCAGCAAGGGATGGCCGAATGGCCTGATCGATTCCACGGGCTCCGTCAAGCCCTCGGCGTTTTTTCATCAGGCCGTGTGGACCGCGCAGCCCCTGGTGCGCCTCTCCGTGGCCGTCCCGGTTGCCAATGCCGATCCCGGCCTCGCGCCCTGGAGCACGCCGCCCGCGGTCGCGCACTGGAACTTCCCGCCCGCCAACGCCGCCGTGCTCGCCGTCTCCGCCCCCTCCAATTGCGAGACCGTCGAACTGCTGGTCAACGGCACGTCCTACGGGGTGCAGCAGGTCTCCGCCGCCCCCAACGCCACCCCCACCTGGTACGTACGCTACGCGCCCGGCACGCTGGAAGCCATCGCCCGCAACCAGGGTCAGGTCGTCGCCCGCGACCGCCTCGCCACCTCCGGCGCCGCCGCCGCCATCGCCCTCTCCGCCGACCGCGCGCTCCTCACCGGCGACGGGCAGGACGTCGCCCACCTCGAAATCTCGCTGGTCGATGCCGCCGGCGCTCTCGTGCCCGACGCCGATCGCGTCGTCACCCTGCGGGTGGACGGCGCCGCCCGCCTCCTCGGCATGGACAACGGCGACCTGCGCGACCCAACTCCCTACCGCGGCCCCTCCCGCGCGACCAGCGGCGGCCGCTGCCTCGCCGTGGTGGCCGCGCAACGTGCCCGCGGCCAGGCAACCGTCACCGCCTCCGCCCCCAACCTGCCTTCGGTGATCCTGCCTCTCTCGGTCGTGTGATTACGGCGCGCACGCGCCGGGCGCTCCCGGCACTTTGATCGACGTCACCGAGTGCGGCGGGAACGTGTAGGAGAAATACGGCCCCGGCACGCCCATCGTCGAAGACCGCATCCAGATTTCGTCCGGCCCCCCCTGCTCGAAGCGGCTGCCCGGATCCACGTGGGCCTGCGGAGCCAGCCCCGCGTCCGCTGCGATCTGCGTCCCCGTGTTCGCGTCCACGGCCGTGCCGTTCAGCGTCCAGACCTCGGCATCCGCCCCGCTGGGACAAAAGTTGCGCAGCGAAATCGTGGCCGTGATGTCGCGGTCGAAATGCCGGTTCACCACCATCACGTACAGTCCCGTCCCGTCGCCGCTCAGGCTGGACACCTCATCCAGATAGGGCACGTCCGTCACCGCGTCCACCCACCCCATCGACCGGCTGTTGTACGTCGGCGATACCGTGTTCGACGCCACCAACTGGCTGCCGAAATGTTGCGTGTACATCTCAAGCGCGTAGGACGGCGCCTTGGCGGCGAACGCTCCGTCGCGCACGCCGATCCAGCTCACCGCCAACTGGTCCACCAGCTTGAACGCCGTGGCCACCTCCATCCGCGGGGCTTCGATGAACACCTTCAGCATGCTGGCCGCGTACAGCGTCGACCCCAGCGTTTTCACGTGGTCGAAGAACCGGCTGGTAAACTGGTCCTCGAACAGCGGACCCCATTCGCTCGCCCCGATCGTGATGTGGGAATCCGCTCCCACCAGGGTCCCGATCTTCGCGTCCAGCGACGCCAGCGTGCCGGCCACCAGTTGCGGAGTCGCCATCATCGATTCGTACACCGTGCGCGCCGGCCACCCCGCGTCCAGCCCGATCACCGGCGAAAAACCGTTGTGCACCGCCACGAAATCGATCTCCGGTCCTGCCACCTGCAGCAAGACATCGGTCCAGTTCGGATACGCCTTGTACGTGGTGAAGCCGTAGTTGTAGTCCAGCGCCGCGCCCACTTTGATCCCCGGGTCGACCGCCTTCATCGCCCGGGCAAAAGCCAGGAAGCGCGCCGCGTAATCCTCCGGCGGCAGCGAATTCGCCGCCGGATCGAACTGCCGCAGATCGACGTACGGCTCGTTGCCGATCTCCCAGTACAGCACCCGCCGCCCCGAGCTATTGGTGTACTTCACCCACGCCGCCGCCTCTTCCGGAGTGCCGGTGAGCACGTTCACCGTGAACAGAGGCTGCGCGCCGGTCGCATCCGCGAATTGCAGCAGCTCGTCGGTTCCGAAATTGTTCGCCGAGAGCTGTCCCGGTGACAGCGTCCGCCCTTGGGGACGGCTCTCCACCGGCCCCACGCCGTCCTGCCAGTGGTAGAAATCCGAAAAGAACCCGCCCGGAAAACGCAGCAGCGTCGGTCCCATATTCTGCGTCAGCCCCAGCAGCGACGCGTCCAGCCCGCCCGTTCCCGCGTTGTACAGTCCGTTGCCGTTCCACACCCACTCGACGTTGATCCCGTAGAGCGTCTGCGGAATCGTGCGCAGCACCGTGCCGGCATCCACGTCGATCGACGCCGGCAGTCCCGCTCCCGCATCCGGCGCGCCCGTCGCCGCCAGCCAGTCCTCCGGTATACCGGTCGAAACCGTGATGTCGTCGAACCACGCCGAGCCTTTCACCCCCAGCACCGTGCAGGTCAGCACCAGCGCCGAAAGCGTCGGATCGTCCGGGACGTCCAGAATGTCGCGCTGGAACACCGGCGTGGGCGTGCTGCCCGACTGCCGCAACTCCCGGTACCACACCGCCCCGGTCGAAGAAACCGCCACCAGCCGCAGCACCGATGTGGCGCCGCCGGTCGCGCCCAGCCAGCCGGAAAAGTACAGCGCCTTGCCCCGGTACAACGCCGGGTCCAGACCCTGGCCCACCCCGAACTGCGATTGCCCGAGGCCGGTTCCGTTCAGCGCGTTGGGAACCAGCCGGAGGCTGTACTTCCCCGAGTGGACGTCGTAAACGGACTGGCCCGCCAGGCCTTCGCTCAGAACCGAGGAATCCACCGACCAGCCGCCCGCCAGCACCGGCTGTTCGAACCCTGGGTTGCGTAGCAGATTGGACGGCCCGGTCTGCGCTACCGCAGCGATAGATCCGGCCGCTACGGCCAGACCGTACAGACGCAAATACCCCCGACTCCGCTTCATGCACCCTCGCCGCGCCCGGACGCGCGTTTCCAGGACTGGACAGCCCTCCCGCAATTATATTCCTCCTCCCGCCCCGCAAACCGCCCACAGGGTAATGGGAAGGATAGTATGATGGTTCCCAGAGGTCCGATTTCGCACGGCCCGCGCGTCCGTCTGCGGGCTATCATCGTTTGGATTACCGTCATTTCCCTCTGTGCTCAGGCCGATGAGGACAGGTGCCGGGAAATCGCTGGAGCGGAAATATGGCAAAACGCGCGCTGATTACTGGAATCACGGGCCAGGACGGCTCTTATCTGGCCGAGCTGCTGCTGGCCAAAGGCTACGAGGTGCACGGCATGGTGCGGCGCGTCGCCCTCGAAGACCCTTCTGGCAGGTTCACCCGAATTGCCCGCATTCTG
>JBBIQR010000028.1:26197-27589 GCA_037442245.1 Candidatus Solibacter sp.
CGAACCGTTCCGCGAGCGCCTAAATCTGCACGCCGCCTCCGTCGAAAGCTTCGCCAGCGTGTTCCAGGTCGTCGAAAGGGTCCAGCCCGACGAGTGTTACCACTTAGCCGCCCAGAGTTTTGTCAGCTACTCCTTCGACGACGAGTTTTCCACCCTCAATACCAACATCAACGGCACCCACTACGTGCTCGGCGCTCTGCGTCTGTCCGCCCCCCATTGCCGGTTTTACTTCGCCGGTTCCAGCGAGATGTTCGGTAAAGCCGAACAGGTGCCGCAGTCGGAAACTACCCGCTTCCACCCCCGGTCCAGTTATGGCATCAGTAAGGTCTGCGGTTACGACTTGACCCGCAACTACCGCGAAGCCTACCAGATGTTCGCCGTCAGCGGCATCCTCTTTAATCACGAGTCCCCGCGCCGCGGATTCGAATTTGTCACCCGCAAGATTACTTCCGCCGTGGCCCGCATCGCCGCCGGCATCGATAAGGAATTGCGCCTCGGTAACCTCGAAGCGCGCCGCGATTGGGGCCATGCCCGCGAATACGTCGAGGCCATGTGGCTCATGCTCCAGCAGCCCGAACCCGACGATTTCGTGGTCGCCACCGGAGAAACCCATTCCATCCGCGAGTTCTGCGAACTGGCTTTTGCCGAGGCCAACCTCGACTACCGCGACTACGTCCGGTCCGACCAGAGCTTCTTCCGTCCCGCCGAAGTCGACCTGCTCATCGGCGATGCCTCCAAAGCTAAAGCGCAGCTCAACTGGTCGCCCGAAATCGGCTTTCGCGGCCTCGTCCGCGAAATGGTCGCCGCGGATATCAGTGCCCGCGCCGGCGCCCACGCCGCATCCGCCGCTCGCCTCTGACACGCCGCGCGTGCCCGGCCCCCGGACCGCCTTCCCCCGCCGGCCGGACGACCGGTCCACACCCTCATAGAAGTGGATGAGCTTGTCGCGGGTTCCGGCGATCACCTTCCATGGCACTTCGGGATGCGCCGCCCGGAACTCCGGCGAAATCCTCTTGACCGCTTCACCAATGATCCAGAAGCGGATGCAGAACCGCCGATTGGGTGAACTGAATTGCCAAGCGCGCGCCTTTGAGAATGTCGAGGAGATGCGCGTCATCGCGAGGCAAAGTATGGCTCCGCGCTCTCCAGGATGGCTTTGCGCCGAATCCAATTCGACCTCCGCTCGATGGCGCGTTGCGAGACGAGGTCCACTTGGCGCCCGACGACGCCGGAGAGTTCCTCTTCCATCTCGACGTGATCCAGCAGGCTCCAGTCGGCGTCCGGCGCAAACCTTACCAACAGGTCCAGATCGCTGTCCGGGCGGAAGTCGTCGCGCAATGCGGACCCGAACACCGGCGAAGATCCGCCGCGCGCAGTACATGCGTCTGTAGG
>JBBIQR010000029.1:0-27441 GCA_037442245.1 Candidatus Solibacter sp.
CCGCGGGAGGCTATGGTGTTCGAGTAGATATCGATGCGCGGGAAGGAGGGCGGCTCGATGAAGTTGCTCGGGCCGGGAGTGACTATATTGTTCGGCTGCGGGACAGGTGTGTTGCGATCGAAGATCGTGACCAGCGGTGTTCCCAGGCTCATGTCCCGGACGAAGACGCCGTGCGCCGGTTCCCCGGTGGTTCCGCCTTTGCTGCGGGCGCGGAACACGACCATTCTGTTTAGGTTTAGCGAAGGCTGGTTGTAGCTGTTGAAGTTCCGGGCGTCACCCGGAACCAGCGCGCCATTGTTCACCACCGTCTGCCACTGAAAGCCGGCGCCGAAAGCGGTGCCGGATACCAGGGTCAACGCCCCGAGGGTTGCTGTAAAAGCCTGCATGAGAGTCCGTCGCATGGAATCTCTTAATGCCTCCGAAGTTAGTTACAGAGTTGCGGGTCCTGTTGAATTATAAGGTCGGGTATTTACGGCTGTATGACTATCTTTCGGCGACTCACATAGAGCATCTTATTCACTTTGTACCGGTACTTGCAGCCCGCAGGGTGACATAATGGGATAGCTATTACCAGGGTACCGATTATAACTTCGACATAGCATATACATACTAACTAGCGTCGTGTAGTCCGGGCACGCAAGGTGTGCCCGGAGCGCCCGGCGCGGGGGGCGGCCGGGTCCGGCCCGGCGCCGCAAGTCCTTTTCTTGCAGACCGTACCGCGCTGGCCGGGTACGTGCCGTTCCGATGGTGCCGCCGCGCAACGCGGCGGTTTCAAGAAAAGGAGATCAAGGCAATGAAACAGGTTTTCGGTACACTGTTATCCGCTTTGCTGCTGACGGCGCTGGCTTGCCTGCCGGCGCTCGCCGCGGGGAATGCCCCGGCACAAACGGCGCGCCTGAATTCGACCGCGCCGGTCGTCCTCAGCGGCACGGTCACCGACGTGAGAGTCGATTACGGTCTGCAGTACCCGGCGATTCTGGTCAACGGCTCGTGGATCAAACTCGCGCCGGTGTGGTATCTGCTCGACAAAGGAATCGAGGTGGCGGTGGGCGATACCGTCAGTGTCACCGCCGTCCCTTGCACGGAGCCGGACGGCGTCTCCTACTACGCGATCGACATCACGCTCGACGGGACGACGTACGTCCTGCGCACCGTGGACGGCACTCCGGCGTGGAACGCGAAAGCCGCGATGATGGCGGGGCGCGCGCGCTACGGCACGCCGGCCGGCAGCCCGGTGGTGGCGGGATCGGTGACCACGGTGAGCGGCGTGATCGACGCGCTGGTCATGAATCGGGGCATCCGTAATCCGGAGATGACGATTCTCGCCAACGGAATCCGGGTGGCCGTTAAACTCGGACCAGAGCGCTACATGGAGCAGAACGACTTCGAACTGAAGCTGCAGGAGCGCGTCACGGCGCGCATCGCGGTCGAGGAGAAGACGCGCGCGTACGTGGCGCTGCAGATCACCAATCAGGCGGGCCAGACGCTGACGTTCCGCCACGACGACGGTTCGCCCGCCTGGTAAACCAGCAGGGTAGGCTTCCGGGCCTACCCTTTCTTATTGCGCCGGAGCGAAGTAGCCGCGGCGGAAATAGGCGCGCAGGGCGGGCAGCCCCTTCGGCGGGACCACCTTGACCTGCAGCACGTGATAGCGCCCGTCGCGGACGGCGTTTTGCGGCGCATAGCCGAGCACGTAGCGGTTGCGCAGTTCGACCCCGATCTTCGCGGCGATATCGGGCAGTTCGGAACTGTCGGCCGGCAGATGCCGCCCACCGGTCTGCTCGCAGAGTTCCGTGAGCAGACCCGGTCCGGCGGCTTCTTCGGGCGTGCGCGATCGTCCTCCCGCCCCTTCGAACACGCCAATCGCGTAGAGCAGGGTGTCGTTCTCGCGGACCATGTTGCGCACCTCGCCCTCGGTGTAGCGGCTGCTGTTGTCGCCGCCGTCGCTGATGATCAGCAGGGCCTTGCGGTTCTTCCTGGATTTCCTGGTTTCCGAGAGCGCCAGCATGATGGCGTCGAGCAGGGCGGTGCGTCCCTTCGATTGCGAGAAGGTAAGACGGTTCTGGATCTCTTCGACGTTTTGCGTCAAGGGAACCGTCAGTTTGGGAGCGTCGTTGAACTCGATCAGGAAGAACTCGTCCTCCTGGTTTGCCGTGCGGAAGAAGGCGCCCGCCGCCTGGCGCGACCGGAGCAGTTTCGCGCCCATGCTGCCGCTGACGTCGAATACCAGCCCGACCGCTACCGGTTCGTCGTCCATCGAAAAGTGGGTGATGGTCTGCTCCACCTTGTCGTCGTAGACGCGGAAGTGCTCCTTCTCGAGGCCGGTGACGGGACGGTTCAAGGGGTCGCACACCGTCACCGGCACGAGCACGAGGTTGGTATCGACGCGCAACGTGGACGGCGGACGGGTGGGTTCCTGGGGCGGCGCGGGACGGCGGCGCGGGCGCGTTTCCACCTGGGAGCCGAGCAGCGGGGCGCAGGCGAGCGCCCGTCCGACTACCTGCGCGAAGAAACGCCGCGTCCGCCGCTCCACAGGATCTCCGCCTGTATTGTACTGCGCGTGAATCGCGTGAATCGCGGGCACGCCTTCCCATCGGCGCGGAATTTCGCTAGAATCGAAGCTTAGCGGAGGTGGGTCTTCTCAAGTAGCATCCGAGCCACAGTCGCCAGACAAAGTATCCCGGCAGTAAGAACAACCCTTCACGCCCTTTTTTCCCTTTTTTTCCCCGACTCCTGCCGTATTTGCGGCGAGCGTTTACTCAATGTTCATCGTTTTCCGGTGTGCGAGCGCTGTTTGCGCGAACCGGAAGCGCTGGACGCCGAGTTTTTCTGTATAAGTTGCAGGACGCCGTTCCTCAACTCCTTCCCTCTCGATTCCGAAGGCCGCTGCGGTTTGTGCCGCAGCGGCCTTCGCGGTTTTGACGCGGCGTATTCCTTCGGCGGCTACGGAGGAACACTGCGCGAGTTGATCCATCTTTATAAGTACGGCAAGGTGGCGCCGCTTTCGGCGGTGCTGGGCGGGTACCTGCTGCGCGCTCTGCCCCGCGACGAAGCCGTGGATTTTCTGGCGCCGGTGCCGCTGCACTGGCGCAAGAGGTGGGACCGTGGGTTCAACCAATCCGAATTGCTGGCGCGCGCCGTCTCGCGCTCGACCGGGATCCCGGTGCGCGGCGTCCTGCGGCGCCACCGTGCCACTGCGGCGCAGGCGGGACTGAGCAATACCCAGCGGCGGCGCAATGTGGCGGGCGCCTTCCGCTGCCATCGTCCGCTGGAGGTGCGCGGCAAGCGTATCGTGCTGGTGGACGACGTGATGACGACCGGTTCCACAGCCGCCGCGTGCGCCCGCGCCTTGAAATCGGCCGGGGCGGCGCGCGTGATGCTATTGACCGTGGCCCGGGCCGACCGCCGGGTCGCGGCAGGGGCCGGCGTGGCTGAAGAGTCTACGGTGGGGAGAGAGGTCCGCGATGATCAATGAACGATTGCAGAGACCGGTGCTGGTGTTGAACGCAAGCTACGAGCCGATCAACATCTGCGCCGCGCGGAGGGCGCTGATCCTGGTTTTGAAAGGCGTCGCCTCGGCGGAGGAGATTTCGGTCAGCGCGGTGCATTCGGCGCGCAATACGATGCGGCTGCCGAGCGTGATCCGGCTGCTCGAATACCGCCGGATTCCACGCCAGACCCGCGCGCTATCGCGCAAGAACATCCTGATGCGCGACCGCTACACCTGCCAGTACTGCCACCGCATCCTGCCGTCATCGGAGTTGACTCTCGATCATGTGGTTCCACGGTCGCGCGCCGGGGAGAGCGCGTGGGAGAACCTGGTGGCCTGCTGCAACCCGTGCAACAACCGTAAGGGCAACCGGACTCCCGACGAGGCGGGCATGAGACTGGCGCGTCAACCCCGGCCATTCAGCCTCCACACCAGCCGCCATCTCATGCGCATGCTCGGCAAAGGCGATGCGCAGTGGCGCAAGTACCTGTTCTATTGAGCGCCGGCGGCGTAACAATTGCAAATTTGTGAAGCCGCTTCCATAGTTGCGGGCATCCAGTATCTGAAGTATAGTTTGTGCAGGACTGGGTATCTAAAACAAGGAAGGGGAAACACCATGAAGAAGGCTTTGGCAGTATTGGCACTGACGGCGATGAGTTCCTTCGCCGCCGAATGGACCGGTTACATCGCCGATCAGATGTGTGCGGCCAAGCAGGGCGCGAAAGCCGCGTCCGAGGCCCACGCCGGCTGCGCGGAACGCTGTATCAAGGGCGGTTCGGCCGCGGTTCTGGTCACGGCGGATGGGAAGGTGTACAAAATCGCGGATCAGGATAAGGTGACCGCGCACGCCGGAAAGAAAGTGACGGTTACCGGCAAAATCGACGGCGACACCATCACGGTCGACGACGTGAAGATGTAAACCGGTGGGCCGGTCCCCGGCGGGGCCGGCCCACGGATCGGCCGGCGCTTTTATGCGGCCGCCCCGATCATATCCCGCATTTCGTGAACCAGCTTCCGTAATGTGTTGGCGTGGCCCGTCAGTTCCGTGCCCGCCGACGCGCTCTCCTCCGCGGCCGAGGCCGTTTTCTGGGTCACCTGTTCCATTTGCAGGACGCTCCGCGCGATCTGGTCCATGCCTTCGGTCTGCTCCTGGCTCCCCTGGTTCACTTCGTCCACGAGACCTTTGACGCGCCCGGAGTTCTCCGTCATCGCGCGCACCGCCCCCGCCATCTGGTTCAATCGCGAGTCGCCATCATGCGAGGTCGCGATCGATTCTTCGATCAGGCTGGCGGTATCGCGCGCCGCCTGCGCGCAACGCTGCGCCAGGTTGCGAACCTCGTCGGCTACCACCGCGAAACCCAGCCCGGCTTCTCCGGCGCGCGCTGCCTCGACCGCCGCGTTCAGCGCCAGAATGTTGGTTTGGAAAGCGATCTCGTCGATCACCTTGATAATCCGCGCGATCTTGTTGGACGAGTTGTCGATCTCCTTCATCTGCTCCACCATCCGGTCGAGCAGGGTGTTGACCGCGCCGGCATCCTCGGAGGTTTTCTGCATCAGCCCCGCTACCTGCTGGGTGTGCCCCGCGTTCTGGCGGGTGATGGAGGCGATCTCCTCGGCCGATGCGCTGGTCTCCTCGAGCGACGCGGCCTGTTCGCTAGCGCCCTCGGCCAGCGACTGGCTGGCGCGGGAAACCTGCGCGGCCGCTTCGGAGACGTTCTCCGCGCTCTCGGACATGCTGCCGGCGAGGTGCCGCAGCGAATCGCTGGCCTTGTGCACCAGCCAGAACACCGCCCCGCCCACTCCCAGGGCGAGCAGAATCAACACCGCCGCGATCCACGTCGAACCCGACGACTTGGCCGCGGCTGAAGCCGCCGCCTCCGCCAGCCCCCGCGACTGCTGCGCCACCAGGTCTGTCGCCTGGGCACCGATCTCCACCAGTCGCGGCGCCACCTTCTGCGCGAAGATCGCCATACCGGCGTCCATCTGTTGATTGGATACGGCCTGGCTTAGTTCCTGATGCGCCTGCGACACGACTCCTGCCTGCTGATCGAGCGCGGCGATGCGCTGCGCCGCCGCTGGAGATTCGGCCAGCCGGGACAGTTCCGCCAGCGACTTCCGCAACTCGCCGGCGCGGTTGCGGTATTCCTGCTGATATCCCTCGATGTGCTCTTTATCGCCCAGCATCGCCGCCAGGACGATACCGCGTTCCAGACTCGTCAACTCCGCGGCGGTCGCATGGACTTCGCCGGCCAAATACTGCTGCCGCGCCGTAACGTTGGCCGTGCGGTCCAGATCACGGCTCAAATCCCACGTCACCAACAGCGCGGCAGCGCCCAATAACAACACCAGCCCCAGCATGACGCCGAAGCCGACAGACAGCTTGCGAGTTAAGCTCATTTTTGGATTTACCCCTGGGTCTCGGACTACATGTGGAAATTCAGACTCACCGGCACGAGGGCTTTCACCACCTTGCCGTTGGCCGTAAACGGTGAAAACTTCCACCGCTTCACGGCGTCCGCCGCCGGACGCGTCAGCACCGGATTGCCGCTGACGATGTTCACCTTCTCGACCGTCCCGCTTTCACTCACCAGGGCCTCGAGCTCCACTTCGCCCTCGATTTTGAGCTGCTTGGCAATTGGCGGGTATTCCGGCGGCACTTTCGAGGTTGCCGCGTTCATGCCTTCGGTCTTGGTGACCTTCTTCGCCTCCTGCGCGAATCCGACTCCCGACACCAGCGCAAAGAGGCAAAACAAGGCTCCGATCCTATTGGAAAACTGAGGTAGGAACTTGTTCATGCGGAATATATCGGCAGCGGGAGGGAAAGGTTTAGCCCCGGCTGGACGTCTCCGAACCAATCTTCCTCCGGGATTCCCCTCAAATCCATAACTTTCGATATAAATTGAGGCACGCTTCCGCGGTTCCGGCAGTATACTGCTGCCATGCTCAAACGACTCCTGGCCATGTTCCTGTTCTCCGCCCTGGCCGCGTTCGCCGCCGATATCACCGGGAACTGGAAGGCGACCGCGGAGGGTCCCAACGGCGCCATGGAACGGACCTTCACCTTCAAGCAGGATGGGTCCAAACTCACCGGCGAGACGGTCAGTTCCCTGCTCGGGAAATCCGCCATCAACGACGGCAAGGTCGAGGGCGATTCCGTCACCTTCACCATCACCGCCGAGTTCGGCGGAGACACGATCACCGTCAAGTACACCGGGAAGATCGCCGGCGACGAGATCAAGTTCCAGAGCGAGGCCGCCGGCAACACCTTCGACTGGACCGCCAAAAAGCAGAAGTGAGCAGCCCGTGGCCCCGCCGCGCTCGCCTCAACCACGCCGGTCCCCGCCGGGAGAAATTCCCGCCGCTCATAGTGGTATAATTACAACTTATGACTGTGCCTTAGCCAGCCTCAACGGGAACCCGGTACCCGGGCTTCTCTCCTGCCACGCGGGTCCCTCTGCACGCGGCCCGTCTGAGAACCATCAACATCAAGATTATTAAGGAGTTTCCTGTATGAGAAAGTTCCTCAAGGGCGGTCTGTTTTTTCTGGGTATGGTGTCTTTGCCGGTCGTGATGTCTCCCACGCAGTCCAAGGCAACCCCCGTTCCCGACTACCGCACCGATCCCAGACTCGAAACCCTGCGCAAGTTCTTCCACAATACGGATTGCCCCGCCGAACACCTCGCCGCCGTCTTCCTGGAAGCAGCCGACGCCTATAACCTGGACTGGCGCCTGCTGCCGAGTCTGTCCTTCGTGGAAACCACGGGCGGAAAGGCCGCGCGCAACAACAACCTGTTCGGCTGGGATTCCGGACGGGCGAAATTCCCCTCGCCCGCCGCGGCCATTCACACGGTGGGGTATCGCCTCGCGAACTCAGATGTGTACCGCGGCAAGAAGTTGGACACCGTGCTGGCGCTCTACAACCCCAACCCGAAATACCGGGTCGCCGTAAAGGCCGTTATGCGCAGCATCGCGCCGGCGGAATAACATCCGCGGGCGCGACGCCAGCTTCTCAAACCGCGATGCGGATTCAGTATTCGAGGTACTGAACCCCGAAGTAAAGGCCGCCGAAGAGTACGACTGCGACCAGGAAAATCGCGCCGTAGCGGAGAATCCGCTGCGTCGTGGTTTCCTTTACCTCATCTTCCCTCATCCGATCTGCGAGGCTATCGAACATGGAAACCTCCTATAAGGCCGTTATTAAAGGTACCGCCCGACCGGATGTCAGCTAAATTGTAGACCGAAACCACAGCCTTGCCAAGACCTAAACACGGACGGAACACGGCCTACCGCCGCAGCAGGTAGCGGTCGAACCAGTCGACAAACGCGAACTCGTCGAGCAGCATGGTCGGCCACCCGTGTCTGCCTCCGTGATGCACCACCACCGGCACGTCCACGCCGAACTCCGCCGCCCGCGCCCGGAAACGGAGCGATTGATCGAGCGGAACCAGCGTATCGGCGTCCCCGTGATAAATCAGAATCGGCGGCATCCCTTTATGAATGAAATAGATGGGTGAGGAATCCCGGCCGATTTCGCGCCACACGGCCAGGTTCCGCGAATCCGGCCCGAAGGCCTGCACAAAGCTTTTCGGGGGACCGCCGTCCCCCGGGTTTTCCGTCGACGCCCCCAGGTTCAACAGGTCCGTCACCGGATAGAACACAGCCGCCGCCTGCACGGCGCTCGATTCCCCATCCACCGGGTCCCCGTCCGCCGGACCCGGTCCGCCCCGCGTCGCCAGCATCAGCCCGAGATGCCCGCCCGCGCTGCCGCCGGTGACCCCGATGCGCCGCGGATCGACCCCGTAGTCCCGGGCGTGATGCCGGATGAAGCGCACGCCGCGGTGCATGGCCTCGATGATCTCCATCACGGTCGCATCCGGCTGGGAAACGTGGCACACCGCGAACACGGTGTAGCCGCGCCGCAGCAACGGCGCCACCAGCCACGCGGGGGTCTCTCCCGGACCCTTCGACTTCCACCCGCCGCTGACCATCAGGGCGATTCCGATGCCGTTGGCATCCGGCGGGCGCAGGATGTCCATGGTCAGCGGCCGGCCGCGCGTCTGGCCGTACACCACTCCGTCGATGCGGGCGGGCGACGGATGGTAGTACCACCATCCGCCGCCGACCGCCGCGCCAAGCAGCAGGATCAGCGCGCCCAGCGAAAGCAGGGTCGCGCGCAACCAACGCGGGAGCCGCATCATGCGATTAGTAAATCAGCTTCAGCCCAAGCTGGAAGTAACGGGGCGTTCCCACCCCGCCAATCTGCCCGAACTGAGGCGTCCCCATATTCGTGTTGATGTCCTGCAGGTCCATGTGGTTCATGGCGTTGAAGGCCTCGATCCGGGCTTGCAGCGTGAGTTTCTCGACCACCCGGATGTTTTTCAGGGCAAACGCGCTGGTGGTGAAGGTGCCGGGACCGCGCAACACCCACTTTCCCAGGTTGCCGTACGTGTAGGGTGCGGGACGGGCAAACGCAGCCGTGTTGAACCAGCGGTAAATGGTGCGCTGATCCGCGGGTAACTGCCAGTCGCCGACCAGGTTCGGGCGCGACGCGATCTGCCCCGGAGCACCCGTCATGGAGACCCCGTAGAGCCGCCCCGAATTGATGATCCACATTCCGGAAATCGTCCAGCCGCCGGCGATGCGTCCCAGAATCCCCTTCTGTGATTTGAACCACGGCAGGTCGTAACTGTGGGTCAGCACCAGGTTGTGCCGCCGGCTCTCCTCGAGTTCGGACCGGTCGGCGCGGATGTTGAGCGGGTCCTGGAATCCGCCGGCGATGCCCTCGTTGCCGTAGCCGATGATCTTGCCCAGGGTGTACGCCGCGCTGTAGGTCAGGTTGCCGGTGCGCCGGCTCGCCGTGACCTGGAGCGAATTGTAGCTGGAAGTGGCCGAAGGCTCGACCAGCGATATGCTGTTGAACCCGCGGTAGGGCAGGAAACTGCGGTAGTCCGTCCCCGGGGTCGCGTCCACCTGCGCCTGCTGGGCAGGCGTCAGGAAGTTCAGGGGACGCGCCCACGAAAGGTGACGCCCGGCGTTGCCGACGTAGCTGACGTCCAGCATGGTCTGGTAGGGCAGCAGCGTCTGCACGCCGAAGCTGTAGTTGTACACGGTCGGGATTTTGTAATCCACCGGCAGCGCGCCGGCGTCGATCGGGGTCAGCGGATTGTAGGGGATGCCCGCTCCCGGATTGTCGGTCGTCCCCAGCAGCACGGTCGAGCTCAACGTCAGCGGCGCGCGCGCGCCCAGGTTCCATGCCGAGTTGCCGATCGGGGTCACCCCGTTGAACACGCCGGCGCCGCCGCGCACGGAAAGCCGTCCGGTGCCGAAGACGTCCCAGGCGAAGCTGAGCCGCGGCTCGAAATTGGTTTTCCGCAGTGGATTATATCCGTCGGGCAAGCCGCGGAACAGCGCCTGAATCGCCGGGTCCGAATACTGCGGCACGCGCCCGTTGGCCGAGGTGGGAAAGCCCGATCCGGGCATCACCAGGCCGTTATAGATGTTGCCCGACCCCGGGACCACCACGCCCTTCACCACCTGCGGCGCCTTGGCGGGATCCCAGAACTGCGGCATGAACGCCACGGTGTTGTTCCACTTCGTCGACCAGGGCGAAATCAGCGCGTAGCGCAACCCGTACTCGAGCGAAAACCGCCGCGACACCCGCCACGAATCCTGGATGTACATCTCCCGGTCGTACGCCTGATACACGGTCTGCACGCCGGGTCCGCCCTCCTGATACGCGTCGAAGAACCCGAGCAGCGCGTTGGCGAACGGATTCCGGCTATTGCGCGGATTCGACGCCGTGCTGCTGAACTGAAAGGCGCCGTTGTCCGACGCGGTGTTCAACTGGTTGTACGTCATCTGCTCGACGTAGAGCCCCGCCTTGATCACGTGGGAGCCGCGCACCTTGCTGAAGTTCTCGCGCAGCGTGAAGGTCGGGGTCGCCTGCTTGTTGTAGCCGCCGCCGTTGGTGGTGAGGTAGCCCGAAATCAGCGTCACCGGAATCCGCACCGGATGATTGATGCTGTACACCGCCGGGAAACTCAGCCCGTAGGTCGACCGGAACGCCCCGTCGCCGCTGGTGCCCACCTGCTCGCGGTAGGCGGAGTACCCCAGATCCACCTCGTTGATGGTCGAGGGGCTGATGGTCGTGGTGACGGTGACCGCGGCGCTGTCGCCGTAGCGCTGGTCGAAAGCCGTAAACAGCGGAATCGGGTTGAACGCCAGCGGGGAGGTGCTTTCGTTGGACCCCGGCATGAAGCGTCCGCCGATCTGCCACTTCGGGGAGAAGCGGTAATCCAGCCGGTAAATCTGGTCCAGGCTGTCGGTCGGCTGGGTCGCCGAGGTGTAGTAGTTGCCGCCGGGACCCACGTAGTTGGGGTCCGGCAGGAGCCGCTTCAGATAGGCCCCGAACCCGCTAATGCGCGATGCCGGGATGATGTTGCCCGGAAAGGGTGCCTTCGTGGTGTAGTCGATCGGCTTGATCGCGCTCGCGCTGAAATCCCCGCCCTTCTCCGCCGCCGTGGGCACGTTGGAAAACGACTGCTTGAACCCCGGCGTTCTCCGTCCCTCGAAGCCCACGAAGAAGAACAGCTTGTTCTTCTGGCTGTTGAACTTGCCGGGGATGTACAGGGGACCGCCGATGGTCACGCCGAAATCGTGGTACCGGAGGTGCGGGCGTCCGCCGATAATGTACTGCTGCGCGGCGAATGCCTCGGAGAAGAAAAACTCGAACGCCGTGAAGTGAAAGTCCTGGGTGCCGCGGCGCGTCGTGTACGCGATCTGCGCGCCGGTCGTCCGCCCGTTTTCGGGAGCGTAGTGGGTGGTTTCGACATTCAGTTCCTCGACGAAATCCACGCCGACGATGTTGTTCTGGGTGACCCCGTCCTTGCTGTTGGTGTTGCTGATTCCGTCCACCGTGACGAAGTTGGTGTCCTTGCGCTGGCCGTTGATCTGCAACCCGCCCATCGAGTAGGAGAACCCGCGGAAATCGGTCGAGAAGTTGCCGTAGCGGGACACGACCCCCGGCATAATCCCCAGCATGTAGTATGAGTTGCGCCCTGCCAGGGAGAAGTCCTGAAGCTGCTGCATGGTCACCAGCCGGGAGACTTCCCCGTTGGACGTCTCTACAGGCGGCGCCGTCGTATTGACCTCCACCTTGTCGGTGATTTGGCCCACCTCCAGTTGCAGGTTCAGGTTCACCGCCTCCCCGCCGTCCAGCCGGAGTCCCGCCCGGGTCAACGTCTTGAAACCCTGCGCCTGCACCACGACGTCGTACTCGCCGACCGGCAGGCTCAGGACGGCGAAAAATCCCCCTTCATTCGTGTTGACGGTGTGTTCAATCGCAATCGCACGCGCGGCAACCGTCACTTTCGCGGAAGGCACCACCGAACCCGACGGATCGGTGACCGTTCCGGAAATGGTCCCGTGGTCCTGTGCATGGACCACGGCGGCGACGAGCGCCAGCCAGACAGCAAAGCGAAGCCGTTTCAAATATCCTCCTTGATCGATAAGAGCAGGAAGTCCCGTTACGTGTGGCTTCAGAGCGGGGATCAGTATACAACAGCACCCTGCGATTCGTTCCTGTAATCTGATTACGGCGGGGGAAATTCCGCGCGCGCCCGGAGGCGGCTCCCGCACGGCGGGCGGTTGCGGGCGGTTGACATTGTTCGCAAATCCGGCGTATATTTGCTAACATACTGATCTCACAGTGGTTTGCTGGTGGTTCACATGGTCTTGCGGCACAGGTTACTCCGTTGTTACCTCGGGCTCCAGGGCATCCGTTTGAACCGTTGCCGGCGGGTAGCGGCCCTGTGAATTCGGCGTTCGGCGCGGAGGCTTCATGGCCGTAGACCAAGACAACGGGCAACTGGACCAATCGGTCCCTGAAAACTACGAGCACCTGCTCGAGGATTACAGCCATTTCGCGCCACCCGCTGCCGATGAAGTTCTCCAGGGAACGATCCTCACCATCACACAAAAGGATGTGATTGTCGACTTCGGCTATAAGTCCGAAGGCATTGTCCCTATTGACCAGTTCCTCTCCCCGGCCGGCGAACTCACGGTCAAGCGCGGCGACACCGTCGACGTGATGATCGACCACGGCGGCGAACAGGTCGAAGGCTACGTGCTGCTGAGCCACACCAAGGCCGCCCGGCTGCGCATCTGGGACAACCTCGAAAAGGCCGCCAACGAACAACTGGTGCTCTCCGGCCACGTGCTCGGGCGCGTCAAGGGCGGGCTCGCGGTGGATGTCGGCATCAAAGCGTTCATGCCCGGCTCGCAGGCCGACCCGCGTCCCATCCACAACCTCGACTCGCTGGTGGGCCAGGACATCCCGGTCAAGATCATCAAGCTCAACCGCCGCCGCGGCAACGTGGTGGTCTCGCGCAAAGCCGCCGTGGAGGAAGAAGTCAACTCGCGCAAGACCGTCACCCTGGAGCACCTGGAAGAAGGAGCCGCCGTCGCCGGCACGGTCAAGAACCTCACCGATTACGGCGCGTTCATCGACCTGGGCGGCATCGACGGACTCCTCCACGTCACCGACATGTCCTACGGGCGCGTCACCCACCCCTCGGAAATGCTCCACGTCGGCCAATCGCTCACGGTCAAGGTGCTCAAGTTCGACCGCTCCAAGGAACGGGTTTCCCTGGGCCTCAAACAACTCGAACCGGACCCCTGGGAGAGCGCGCAGGAGCGCTACGCGGTGAACACCCGCGTGATCGGCCGCGTGGTCAACGTCACCGATTACGGCGCCTTCGTGGAACTCGAGGCCGGCATCGAGGGCCTCATCCACATCAGCGAGATGACGTGGTCGCGGCGCATGAAGCACCCTTCGAAGGTAGTGAAGGCGGGCGACCAGGTGGAAGCGGTCGTCCTCGAAGTGCATTCCCGCGACCGCCGCATCTCCCTCGGGCTCAAGCAGCTCGAACCCAATCCGTGGACCACCATCGACCAGCGGTATAGCGTGGGCAGCGTGGTCGAGGGCCGCGTGCGCAACATGACCGACTTCGGCGCCTTCATCGAAATCGAGGAGGGCATCGACGGACTGGTCCACGTGAGCGATCTTTCCTGGACCAAGCGCGTCAAGCATCCCAGCGAAGTGCTCAAGAAGGGCATGATGGTGCAGGCGGTCATCCTCAACATCGATTCCTCCTCGCACCGCCTCTCGCTCGGGATCAAGCAGTTGCAGCCGGACGCCTGGGAGTCCTACTTTGGCGGGCACCAGGTGGGGGATACCGTGCACGGACGGGTCTGCCGGCTGGCCAGTTTCGGCGCCTTTGTCGAGTTGGCCGAGGGCGTCGAGGGGCTCTGCCACTTCTCCGAGGTGCCTGGCCATACCGCCCGCAAGGGACGCGAGGAGCCTCCGCTTCACGTAGGCGACGAGCTCGATTTCAAGATCATCAAAATGAGCGAGGCCGAGAAGAAGATTGGCCTCAGTCTGCGCGCGGCCGCCGAAGACGAGGAGAAGACCCGGCTGGAAGACTACCAGCGCCAGGCCGCCGCGGCAACCACCACCATCGAAGAGGTCATGAGCCTGAAGGACCGCGGGCACGAATAGCCGGCGCCGGCCCGCTTTTTCACCCGCCGTCTCGCTTGCAAATCTTTTAAATTCACGCGATACTGCGGTTTCAGCCAAATGAAACATTCGAGGATAATGCGATGACGAAGGCCGACCTGATTGAAGAAGTCTCTCGCGTAGTCGAGATGACCCGGAAGGAGTCCGAAGTCATCGTCGAGGCCATCTTCGACAGCATCGTGCGTTCGCTGCGCTCCGGCGATAAGATTGAGATCCGCGGTTTCGGAAGTTTCCGCACTCGCCAGCGCCAGCCCCGCATCGGACGCAATCCCAAAACCGGCGCCCGCGTGGAAGTGCCCGCCAAGAAAATCCCGTACTTCAAGCCCAGCAAGGAGCTGAAGGACGTGGTCAACAACTCCGCCGCAGGAGCGCCCGGGCCCGCCGTGGCCCCTCCCGCTACTCCCGAACAGGTCCCCAACTCCTGACGTGGATTATCTCTGGACTCCCTGGCGTTACCAGTATGTAACCGGGTCCGCCGCCCCCGGAGAGTGCGTGTTTTGCGCCGTCGCCCGCTCCACCGATGACCGCGCTTCGCTCGTGGTGCATCGCGCCCGGCACAATTTCGTCATCCTCAACCGCTACCCTTATACCAACGGCCACGTCATGGTCGTGCCGGTCGAGCACGTCGCGTCGCTCGACGCCCTCCCCGGCGAAACCCTCTGTGAGATGATCCTTCTCGCCCGCGACGTGGAGCGCCATCTGCGCGCGCTCTACCGTCCGGACGGCATCAACATGGGGCTCAACATCGGACGCGCCGCCGGCGCCGGTATCGCCGAACACGTGCACATGCACGCGCTCCCGCGCTGGGTGGGCGACACCAATTTCATGACCGCCACCGCGGAAACGCGGGTCCTTCCCGAAGCCCTGGAAACCACCTGGGAAAAGCTGCGCGCCGCCTTCGCCGGTTAATCCGCCGGAGCCGACAGCATGGCCGCCACCTTCCGCCGGATGGTCTCCGCCGCCTCCGGTACGTGAAGCACATCACACTCCGATCCGAGTATGTGCGGATGCCCGGATTGCGCCATGCGCCGCGCCAGTTCTCCGGTGAGCCGCGCGACTTCCTCCACCGGCATCGCGCCGTCGGAGTAGAACGTCTTGGTCGGCAGGTTGCCGAACAGCACGATGTCCCCGGCGATCACGCCAGCGTCTTCCCACAGTTTGCGGCTGCCGCCGAGGCTGAGCATCGCGGGGCGCAATTCGCTCGCAAAGCGCCGCACCATCTCCGTGGAAAGCTCGCCGCAATCGTGAAAGATCAGTTCGACGCCGTGCCGCTCCATCAGCGCGCGCAGTTGGCGGTTCGGCGCGAGCACGAAGTTTTCCAGGATCGGCGCGCCGGCGCGCAACTGCCGTGGTGAAAGGTAGACGGTGTTCGCCGCCGGCTCGCACACGATCAGCGCCTTTGCCCCGGCTGCGATCTGCGCCCGCGCCCAGCGCTCCACCGCGCCCTGCGCCAGCGCGAGACATCGCTCCACCAGCCGGACGCCCGCGTCTTCCCCGGCCGTCACTCCGGCGCCCGCCATCGCCACCGGCACGATCGGATCCGCTACCAGCTTCGTCATCAGCGAAAACGGCCCGATCAGCATCCCTACGGCGAACAGGTCCGTACGTTCCGCGATGTGCCGCACCGCGCCGAGGCTGGCCTCCATGCGCGCGCCGAAAGGCCGGCGCGCCGCGCGCCGCGCCGCCTCCACCAGTTCTTGCGGGGGCGCCTCGGCGAAGTGGAAGCGGTCCCGTTCCGCTTCCCGCACGCCGGCGAATTCGAGCAGGTCGGCTTTCTCGAGCGCCAGATCCATCAGGGGAAAGGCGAGCGGCGTCGCCCATCGCCGCGCCGAAGCTTCCACCACCGCGCCCAATCGCGCGCCGTCCAGCCGGATGCTTTCCGGATCGGCATGCTCGTGCAGCACCAGGTCCGTGCCGATCGGCATCCGCAGGCCGCGGCGGGCCAGCGCAAGAAATAAATCGGAGCCCAAATGTGACCGTCAGTTCCCGCGCGGAGGATGTCCCTTCGCGCCCGAATACTCGTATAACATGGCGCGCTTCTCCGCTGGAACCATGGCATCCCACCGGGTGACGATCTCCGGCTCGGCCACCGCCTGCGCCGTGCCGAACCGTAGCGTCACGATCTGCTGCGGACGCACCGGGAAACGGTAGCGCGGACCGCCCGGCAGCGGCGTCCGATTCGCGCCGTTCAAATCCGTGATGGCCGCCGACCGGTGCGGCAGCGCCAGCGTGATCTCCGCCTCTCCCGCGTACCCGAGGCACTCCGCCAGCCGCACCTCGAGCTCGCCGCCCAGCCGCCGCGTCGCCTCCACCACCACGTTGGACGACGCGGTCAGAAATGACTCGGCCGCCCGCGGACGCCGTCCCTCGAACGCCAGCGGCGGGCAATTGTACTCCCACGCCATCCGCGGGATCTCCGCCCGCGCCCAGTCGCCTGCGTGAAACACCAGCGCGTACTCGAGGACGTGACGCCCGGCGCCGCTCAACCACGGGTTGGGATAGCCGTAGTATTTATCGGTCGCGTTGTAGAGGTAAAGGATCGGGGTGCTGCCGTTCAACTCGCGCCCGGTCACCCCGCGATCCAGGATCGCCGCCCCTCCGCCCTGCTCCAGCGTGTAGTGCGACCACCTCACCGCCGGAACGATGCCCCGCGTCCATCCGGTGAGCTTTGCGTTCGGCCGGCTCCACGCGCCATGCGAGAAGCCGTAGGGAATGCCGCGCCGCACTTCGCTGATTTCCCCGGCCAGCGGAAACTCCGCCACCACCACGGTCAGATTCGGGATGTCGTTCAACTCGGTCACGAAATCGATCCGCGGGTAGTCGTGATAGACGATGGCCGCGCGCCGGCACGTGGCGCCGCCGTAGAATGCGCCTTCCGCCTCCACCACCGTTGCCACCGGTCCGCGCCGCGCGCGCAGCTTCTGTTCGTGGCCGCTGGTGGAATCGAGCCGGATACGCTCCCCTCGCGGCAGCATGAAATCGCCCGGATCGCCCTTCTGCGTCTTCGGCTTCTCCGCCACCACCACGTTCGCCGGACCGGACAGCATCTCCTTCCCGCCGCGCAGCGCCACCCCGGCCAACGCCCCCGTGCGCCGGTCGAAGCGCACCGTGTAATGCGTGGTCTCGATCGTCTCCGGCGGCGCAATCTCCTCCTCGGCCGCCGCCTTTCCCTTCTTCCACGCTGCGATGCCGCACGCCGGCAGGCCCGGTTGGCACAGCGCCGGCCCGTCTGTCGTACGCTGCGCAGCCACGCCCTCGATCGCCTCCGGCAGCGCCACCGGATCGCGGCGGCTCCAGCTCAGCGGGTTGTACACTCCGAGCCCATCGCCCGCCGGGAGGAGTCCGGCGGCGGCCTCGTCCGCGGCGGCGCCTGCGTGCAGCCCGGCCCATTCGAAGCGGTCCTTCACGTCCCACGATTTCGCGCTCTCGAAGACCATGCCGCCCGCCGATCCCCAGAGCGTGTTGCGGTCCATGTTGAGGAACATGAGCGTCCACGCGTTGTACAACTCCTGCGAGGGATACTCGAACTTCCGGCGCAGGCTCGCCGCCGACGCCAAGGTTTCCGCCGCCTGCAACAGGTGCTCGCTTCGCCGGTACGACGACTTCACCTGCGGATTCTCGATCCAGAACGAGTCGAAGTCGTAGGCCGTACCGCCGTACATCGACGGCACTTTCAGCGTGCCCGCTTTTTCCAGCGATTGCAGCGCGTCCAGGTACCGCCCCATCACGCTGAATCGCAGCTCCGGATGCGCCGGGTCCCGCCGCCACGCCTCCAGAAACTCGCTCGGGAACTGCTTGCGCGCCGGCGCCAGCGCATAGTCTCCGGCGCCCGCCAGGATCAGCACGGGCGCTCCTTCCGGTGTGATTTTGCGCTTGCCTTCGATCGCGCGCTCCACTTCCGCCATCTGCGCCGGCGTGAGCGGATCGGCCGCCGCCATCACGGTGTGAAACTCGCTGTAGTGGCCGGGCGAGAGCGAGAGGATGCGGGTGCCGTCCGGCGAAACCGACCAGTGCACCGCGCTGCCGGTGGGATTCTTGCGCGTATAGACCATCGCTTCGAGGCCGAGCCCCGCCGCGATCTGCGGCATCTGCTCGTGCGTGCCGCAGACGTCGATGGTCCAGGCAAACCGCGGGCGCGCGCCGAACATCTTCTGCTGCCAGCGCAGCCCCTCGACGCCCAGCCGCACCAGGGCTTCGCCGCCGGAAAGGTTGATGGTCGATTCCAGGAAGAAGCCGTTCACCAGTTCCACGCGGCCTCCGCGAATCGCCTGCTTCAACTCCTCCGCGCGCTCCGGCTTGAAGTTCAACATCGCGATCATGTTGTTGCACTCCGAAAGCACGAAGGCGTAGTTGGGATCGTCGCGCACGCGGTCCAGGTGGTCGAAATAGCTGTTGGCGCAGTAGACGCGCTCCATGGAGAAGTTGGTCAGCCACCCGCAACTCGCGGGATGGAAATTCGGCACCACGTACACCGTGCCCTTTTCCGCGGCCCGTCCCGCGGCGGCCAGAGCCGCCGAGGCCAGGAACGCGCGCCGCGACACCGCTTGTTTCATCGCACCCCCACGCTAGGCCGGCCGCATCGCGGGCATGTCCGCGGCGCCATCGAGTTCCAGCTTGACGATAGTATCGATCGGGTGCCGGTGCGCGGCTGCGACGCTGACCTGAATCCCGCGTTCGGTCTGCTTCACGCTGGCGGCGCCCCCGCTCAGCACGCTGTGCCGGACCACCTTCCGCCCGATCGCCGGCAGCGCGATTTCTTCCGACGGCCAGCGCAGAATGTGCAGGTAGATCGTGTTGCCCTTGCGCGTGCTGCCGCCCCACCAGTTGCCTTCGGCCAGCGCGAAACCACGCGCGTGGGCCGGCCGCTTCTTCTCGTCCGGGGCGACGAACGGTCCGCCGCGCGTCCCATAGATGCTCTCGCCGTACTTGCCCAGAAATTCGCCCATCTCGCGCAGTCGCGCCGCGTGCGACGGCTCGATCAGTCCGTCCGGACGCGGCCCCACGTTGAACAGGAAGTTACCGTCCCCGATCGCGCAGCACACCAGCCCGTGCAGGCACTCTTCGAGCGAACGCAGCGTATCGTCGGGCTTGAAGGACCACTGCGTCCCCACCGTCGCGCACGTCTCCCACGCCCGCTGATCCTGAAACATACCGATGCGCTGCTCCGGCGTATCGTTGTCGGCCGGCAGTCCGGCGCGGTTATTGATGATCAGGTCCGGCTGCAGCGAGCGCATTGTGGCCAGCAGGCGCCCGGCGTCCCAATCCGCCGCCGTGCCGCCCAGCCCGTCGAAGAACCACATGTGCACCGGACCGTAATTGCTCAGCAGTTCCCGCACCTGCCCGTGCAGATACTCGATGTAGCGCGCGTGGGCCGCGCCATTACGGTAATCGGGATTGTGCCAGTCGGGCTGCGAATAGTACACACCCCATTCGATGCCGCCGCGCCGGCACGCATCGGAGAGCATGCGCACAATGTCCTTCCCGTACGGGCACTGCGGGCTCGTGATCTTGTAGCCGGTGAGCCTGGAATCGAACTCGCAGAAGCCGTCGTGATGCTTGGTGGTGAAGACCAGGTACTTCATGCCGGCGTCGCGCGCCAGTTGCACCCACTGGTCCGGATCGAACTTCACCGGGTTGAACATGCGGTAGAGGTTGTCGTAGACCTCGACCGGCACGTTGCCGGTCTTGGTCTCGGGACGTCCGCGCCGCTCTCCGCCGCGCGACCAACTGATCTCCGTCCCCACGATGCTCACCGGCCCCCAGTGAACGAACATGCCGAAGCGCAGATCCTTCCAGTGTTCGAGAGCGGCCTTGGGAGCGCCGGGATCGGGATGCGCGGCGCCCTCCTGCGTCCATCCGGGCATCGCCGCCGCGGCCAGGGGAATCGTGCAAAAGGTTCGCCGGTTCATGTGTTGCGCTCCGTCTCACGAAGAGTGTAGGAGGGGGCGGCCCTGCTGTCAAGCGCTCAGATTTCGTTTTACAGGCCAAATTCGGCATGTTATAAGACATATGGGCGCTTAAATGAAACCCTCCGCACCGGCACCCCTGCTCAAACAGCAGTTGGCCGAAAAGCTGCGCGCCGCGATCGTGCGCGGACGGCTGCTCCCCGGGCAGCGCGTGGTCGAGGGCGCGTGGGCGCGCGAGTTCGGCGCCGCGCAGGCTTCCGTCCGGGAAGCCATCAACCTGCTCGCCGCCAACGGCTTCCTGGTGAAAAGCGCCGGACGCAGCGCGCGCGTGCCGCTGTACACCGCCGAGGATATCGCCCGCATCTACCAGGTGCGCGGCGCGCTGGAAGGCCTCGCCGCCCGCCTCGCGGCCGCCCGCCGCGCGAACCTTGCGCCCCTCGAAGCCGCCTTGGCGGCCATGGCCAAAGCCGCGGCGCGCGGCGACGTCAAGCGCCTGGTCGAGCACGATCTCGCCTTCCATCTCGCGCTCGCCGAAGCCTCCGCCAACCCCCTGTTGACCGACATGCTCGGCCGGCTGCTGCGTCCCCTGTTCACCTTCGTCCTGCTGCGTATGATGGAAACCAAGGAAACCACCCGCAACTGGCAGCCCGACCTGCCGCGCCATCGCCAGATGATCCACCTCATCCGCGAGAGCGACCCCTCCATCGCGGCGCAATTCGTCGAGCACTGCGTCGGCAGCTTCGCCTCCTCCGCCCACGCCGTCTGGACGCCGAAGAAAGCCCCGCGCGGGAGGAAGAAATGACGCCCCACACCACCGTTCGGGCCGCTCTGATCTCCGGCGGCATGTACGACCCCCTCTACCAGCGCATCCCGGAGTTCGAACGCGCCGCCGGCGCGCAGGTCGAGATCGCATTCCGCGGCAATCACCCCGAGTTGAACGCGCACCTTGCCGCCTGCGGAGCCGAAGCCCCCTACGACCTGGTCAGCACCCACACCAAATACGCACCCGCGCAGCGCCACCTGCTCGCCCCCATCGAGGACGCCGGCACCGCCGATTTCTTCCCCCGTCTCCTCGATATGGCTACCATCGGGGGCGCGCTCTACGGCGTGCCGCGGAACATCGACCTGCGCCTGCTCCACTACCGCACGGACATCCTCGCCACTCCTCCCGCCACATGGGAAGATGTGGTGCGCGTGGCCCGCCGCGAAACCCATCCGCCCGGAGTCTACGGCATCGCCCTCACCGGTATCGAGTCTGGATTGTTCGGCACTTTCTTCGAACTCGCCGAAGCCGGCGGCGCGCGCATCTTCCCCGAATCGCTGGCCGCAGAGGTCAACAACCGCGGCGGGCGCTGGGCGCTCGGCATCCTCCGCGAGTTGTACTCTTCGGGGGCGGTCCCGCCCGAAGCCGCCTCCTGGCACTACGACGAGGTCCACCACTGCTTCCGCGAAGGACGCGCCGCCATGACCACCGATTGGCCCGGCTACTGGGGCTCCTACCGCGAGCCCTCCTCGCCGGTCCGCGGCCGCTTCGCCGTTGCCCGGATGCCCGCCGGCCCCACGGGGCGCGTCTTCTGTTATGCGGGCTCCCATACCTTCGCGCTGACCCGCGCCGGAGCGCGCAACCCGCTCGCGCGCGACCTGCTGCGCTTCCTTACGGCCCCCGAGCAGCAGGGTTTCGAAGCCGCCCGGGGATCGGTGCCGGTGCGCCGCGGCGTGATGGAGCGGCAGCAAGCCGCCGCCGCCGGCGACGAGGCCGTCCGTCTGCAACTGCTGGCCGATTCCATCGAGCACGACATCATCGTCCCGCCCAAGCTGGCCTTCTATCCCCGGATTGAAGAGATCCTCTGGCGTACCGTGCGCGCCGCGATGCTGGGCGAGGTTCCCATCCCGGAGGCGCTGGCCGGCATCGAAGCGCGGATTGCGGAGTGCGTCGCCCATGCTGCTCGAGAATAAAGTTGTACTCATCACCGGATCGGCGGCTGGCATCGGACGCGAATGCGCCCTCGCCTGCGCCCGCGAAGGCGCCTGCGTCGCCGTGGCCGACATCGACCGGGATCAGGCGCGCCGCACCGCCGCCGAACTCGGCCCGGACGCCCTCGCGATCGAGTGCGACGTCGCCTCCGGAGAGTCCGTGGAGCGTGCCCTGGCCGCCGTCCTCGCCCGCTATGGGCGCCTCGATGCGCTGCACAACAACGCCGGCATCTCCACCCCCTCCAAACCGCTCCATGAAACCGCCGAGGACGAGTGGGACCGCCTCTTCGCCGTCAACCTCAAGAGCCTCTACTTCACCACCCGCGCCGCCCTTCCGGCCCTCAAGCAATCCCGCGGCGCCATCCTCAACACCGCCAGCATGGTGGGACTGATCGGGCAGGCCAACCACGCGGCTTACACCGCCACCAAGGGCGCGATGATCACCCTCACCAAATCCATGGCGCTCGATTACGCCGCCTCGGGCATCCGGGTCAACGCCATCTGCCCCGCGGGCGTGTGGACCCCGATGCTCGAAGAGTGGGCCGCCCAGCAACCGGACCCCGCCGGCATCCACCAATACCTCGACCGAATCCACGCCCTCGGCTACTGCCCGCGCGGCGATGTCGTCGCCGATGCCGCCGTCTTCCTCCTGTCGGACCGCGCCCGCTTTCTCACCGGCTGCATCCTGCCGGTCAGCGGCGGAGCGGAATTGGGGTATCGCCGGTGAAGGCCGCCGTCATCACCCGCGTCGATGCCCGCGACCGCCGCTTTCCGCTCCACTCGGGCGCAGGCTCCGACGCCGTCCACACCGGCGCGGAGTACGCCTTCGCGGTCACCCGCCTCGCCACCGATGCCGGCATCGAAGGCTGCGGCATCACGCTCACGCTGGGCGCCGGCAATCGCCTGGTGTGCGAGGCGATCGAGCACTTCGCCCCCGCCCTTCTCGGCCGCGAGATCGAGGAAACCATGGCCGGCTTCGGCGCCCTCACCCGCCGCCTCGCCGACGATCCCGCGCTGCGCTGGCTCGGCCCTCACAAGGGCGTGGTCCACCTCGCGCTCGCCTCCCTCGCCAACGCCTGCTTCGATCTTTGGGCCAAGGCGCGCGGCGTCCCCCTGTGGCGTCTGCTGCTCGATCTCACCCCCGAGCAAATCGTCGCCCTGCTCGATTTCACGTACGTGGAGGACGAACTCACTCCCGCTGCCGCGCTGGCCATCCTGCGCGATCACCAGCCCACGCGCGCCGCGCGCGAACCCGTGCTTCGCGCCGGATACCCCGGCTACGACACCTCGGTCGGATGGTTTCAGTTCGACGACGAGCGCGTGCGCGAAAACGCCCGCCAGGCGCTCGCCCGCGGCTTCCGCGCCCTCAAACTCAAGGTCGGTTCGCCCGACCCCGCCCGCGACCTGCGCCGCGCCGCCATGCTGCGCGAAGCCGCCGGTCCCGATTGCCGGCTCATGTTCGACGCCAACCAGCAGTGGACGCTCGATGCCGCCCGCCGCATGTGCGGTGCCCTCCGCGCCGTCGACCCGTTCTGGATCGAGGAGCCGACCCACCCGGACGACGTCTCCGCCCACGCGCTCCTCGCCCGCGAAATCGCGCCCGTCCAGATCGCTCTCGGTGAGCACGTGCCCAATCCGGTCCTGTTCAAAAACTTCCTCGAGGCCGGCGCGGTCCACTTCGTCCAGCCGGATTGCACCCGCCTGGCAGGCGCCGGCGAGTTCCTGCTGGTCAGCCTGATGGCCCGCCGCCGCGGACTCCCGGTCGTGCCCCACGTCGGCGACATGGGACAGATTCACCAGCACCTGGTCCTGTTCAATCACGTGGCGCTCGGCTGCGAGGCCCTCTTCCTCGAACACATTCCCCACCTGCGCGAGTACTTCGTGCATCCGGCCTCGGTTGAAGGCGGCGTCTACCGCACTCCGCTCGAGCCGGGCCTTTCCTGCGACCTCAAGGAGAACCCATGACCGCCGCTCAATGGTTCGGCCTGCTGTTGACCCTCGCCGCCGGACTGCTCTCGGGCAATTGTATGCTGCCCATGAAATTCGCCCGCCGCTGGCCGTGGGAAGCCCTGTGGCTGGTGTTCAGCCTCGCCTCACTCGTCATCCTGCCGTGGACTCTGGCGCTTGCCCTGGTCCACGGCATCGGCGCCGTCTACGCCTCGCTGCCCGCCGAGGCTTTCCTCGCGCCCCTGTTGTTCGGCGCGGGATGGGGCATCGCGCAGGTGCTGTTCGGCATCTCGATCGCCCGTCTCGGCCTCGCTCTCGGTTACGCCGTCATCATCGGACTCGGCGCGCTGCTCGGCACGCTCGTCCCGCTTTTGGTGAGCCATCGCGACGTGGCCCTGACTTCGCGCGGCGCCCTGATCTTTGCCGGCGTCGCCGTCATGCTCGCCGGCATCGCCGTCTCCGCCCAGGCCGGGCGCCTCCGCGAAGGCGCTAGCGCCGCGCCCCAGTCGCGCGCTTACCCCGCGGCTCTTGCGCTCGCCATCCTCTGCGGCGTCATGGCGCCCATGCTCAATTTCTCCTTCGCCTTCGGCCAGCCCATCGCGGACGCCGCCGTCCGCCTGGGCACTTCGCGTGAAGCCGCCGGCTACGCGGTGTGGCCCGTCGCGCTCGCCGGCGGCCTGCTCCCCAACCTCGGCTACGCCCTCTGGCTGCTCCGCCGCAACCGCACCTGGAGCGCCTTCCGCGACTGGAGTCCCGGCCTGTGGTGCGGCTGCCTCATGGCCGTCCTCTGGATGGGCGCGGTCGCCATCTACGGGGTCAGCAGCGTCTACCTGGGCGAACTCGGCACCAGCGCGGGATGGGCGCTGTTCCAGATCTTCATGATCATCACCGCCAACCTTTCCGGCGTCCTCACCGGCGAATGGCGCGGCGCGCCGCCCGCGGCGTTGCGTAAGCTTTGGGGCGGACTCGCACTGCTCGCCCTGGCCACCGCCGTCATCGCCGCCGGCAATCGCTGAGCGGTGCGCTCCTACTGAAACGCGCGCGCCTCGGCCGCTGCCGAACCGTCGAACGACGGCGGCTGCCACTCCCGTCCCACGCCCCACTCGCGATTCGGCGTATCGGAGAGCGTGAACTCGAGCCGCGCCCCCTTCGCCAGCAGGCTGTAGGGAACCCACGAATACCGGTAAGGCTGCCCGTTTACGGTGAGCGCGGTTACGTAGGGCCGGGACGCCGCCGCGCCGTGGGCCACAATCTCGACCACCGCGCCGTTGGCCAGCCGGATCTTCATCTCCGGAAACAGCGGGCTCCCCACCAGGATGTTGCCGCTCCCCGGCGTGTGCGGATACAACCCGGCGGCGGCGAAGACCGCCCACGCGCTCATCGTGCCCAAATCGTCGTTCCCCGGCATGCCGCCGGGGTCGTCGCGGTACAGCGTCGTCAGGATGCGCCGCACCAGTTCCTGCGTCCGGTACGGTGCGCCGGCGAAGTGGTAGGCCCACGGCGCTTTGAGACTCGGCTCGTTGCCCATGAACGCGTGCTCGCTCCACGAGCCGTCGTTGAGCACCGCGAAGTAATCGTCCAGCCGCCGTATCGCCGCCGTGCGGCCGCCCATCAACGAGAACAGCGCGTGCATGTTGAACGGAACCATCAGGCTGTACTGCGCCATGCTGCCCTCGCAGAAGCCCTCGCCGCTCCACGGATGCGGGTCCGCGAGGAATGTGCCGTCCGCGTTGCGCGGCACGATGTAGCCGTTGGAAAACAGGTTGCGCCAGTTCTGCGCCCGCTTCCGGTAGAACGCCGCCTTGTCGCGCTGCCCCACCGCCGCGGCAAGCCGCGAGATGGCAAAATCGTCGATTGCGTACTCCAGCGTCAGCGACGCCGAGTTGGGCAGCGCGGTCGAAACGTAGCCCAGGCTCTCGTAGTCCCGCAGCCCCGGACGCACCTTCTGCCCCGCCGAAAGGGTTCCCGGAGTGTTCGCCCCGCGCTCCATCGCGGCCAGCGCCGCGCGCGTGTCGAAATCGCGGGCCCCCAGCGCGTAGGCCGCCGCCAGAATCGCGTCGCCGCTGTCCCCGATCATGCCGCCTGAGTTCGTATTGGCGTGCTCCCACCGCGGCAGACCGCCGCTAGGGTCCTGCGTCGCGTCGTTCACCAGCGACTGCATCATGTCGCTCGCCTCCGGCGCGAGCAGCGCCATCAGCGGCATCTGGGTCCGGTACATGTCCCATCCCGCGAAATCCGCGTACTGCTCGCGCGGCGCCGCCGAGTGAACCTGCCCGTCGAAACCCGGATAGCTGCCGCTGGCGTCGCTGAACGTTCGTGGAAACAGGAACGCGTGATAGAGCGCCGTATAGAACACGGCCTTCTCCTCCGCCGTGCCGCCGGACGCCCGCACCGCGCTCAGCCGCTCTTCCCACGCCTGTGACGCGGCGGCCCGCACCGTGTCGAAATCCCACCCCGGGTTCTCCGCCTGCAGGTTCTTCCATGCTTCCGCCGTGCTCGTGTACGAAAGCCCGACTTTAGCCAGCACCGACGCTTCCGCCGCCGTATCGAACTGCGCCCACGCCCCGGTGTTCGCGCCCGCGACCGCGGTGTCCGCCACCGCCGAGGCGTCCTTCCACAAACCGGCGGCGGCGAACGGCCGGTCAAACTCGATCGCGAAATAGATACGGTACGTGAAAAACCCCCCGCAATCGCCGCTCGCAGCGCTCCCTTCCATCTCGCGCGGCCCCGCGACCCGGATCTCCGTGCCCTCCTCACGGTTCCCCCGCGCGCTGCCGCCGGCATTGATCGCGATCGTGCCCGCGCCGGTACCGGCGGGGAACGTTGTCCTGGACATACCGGTACGCCGGGTTACCGTAAGTTCCATTTGAATATTAGAATCGAGTAAGAGTCCATAATAACCCGGATGCGCCGTCTCGTTTTCATGTTGAAAGGTCTGCGAGTAAGATCGCCATTGATCCGAAGTAAGAGGTTCCGGGCCCGCGAGCGGTAGAAATGGAACGTCCTGATAGCACGCCACTCCACGTCCGGAAAAATGCGTGAGGCTGAAGCCGCGAATTTTATTCTGGGCGTAACGGTACCCACCGGCCGCCGTGGTGGTATCGGGGCTCCACAGCACCATACCGAAGGGAAACGCCGCGCCGGGCTGCGTGTTCCCGCCGGCATTCCCCATCCCGAAATCCGGCGCTCCCTTGCCGGTACCAATGAAGGGATTGACGTAAGTGGTGAGGTCGGCCGCATCGGCCACCAGGATTAGTCTGGCGAGCACTCCAATTACAACCAGCGACTTAGCGATTTGCATGGACGAACTAAGGAGTATAGTCTGTGCCGCCCGGCACAAAATACGGCGGATTCCTTAGCCCGTCGCCTGCAAGGTGAAGGCCGCCGCCGGGAGACGCACCGGCATCGGACGTCCTTTACGTTGACCGGAGCGCACTCCCGGCTGTATCCTGCGTCCATCTCCACAATGAAATCACTTCTCCTTCTCGCCGCCCTAGCCCGGATTTCTCACCAAAACTCGCCTTGCAAGTGAGTTGCAGGGCAGAATC
>JBBIQR010000030.1:0-27238 GCA_037442245.1 Candidatus Solibacter sp.
GCGTAAGCAGGAACCCGATGATCTGGCCGAGGTCGCGCACGAAAACCCCGAGCGCCGCCAGAAACCAGGCCAGCCCCGCGGTGAACAGCACCTGCGGCACGATCAGGACCGGCAGCCATAGCACCGTGGCCGGCACCGATCCGCGCGTGGCCAATAGGAAGCCGCAGTACAGCAGGACCGCGAAGAACTCCGTCACCAGCCCGGCCGCCACCAGGTTCACCGGCAGCGTCTCCACCGCGAACACCAGCTTCTTGACGAAATTGCGGTGCTCCAGCATGACGGTGGGGGCGCGTCCGGCGGCTTCGGTAAACGCCAGCCAGGGCAGCATGCCGGCCAGGAAGTAGAGCGCGAAGCCGCTGCGGCTGGCATCGCCGGCGAAGCGCGCGCGCAGCACCACGCCGAACACGAAGTAGTAGGTGAGCATCAACAGCAGCGGGTTGATGACGGTCCAGAGCGCGCCGCCGAAGCTGCCGCGGTAGCGGCCCAGAATATCGCGCCGCACCATGACCCGGATCAGTCCGCGATTCTTCCAGATGGTACGGAAGGGCAGTACGAAGGCGCGGCCCAGGGAGCGGACGGCGCGCTCGCGGCGCAGCTTCGAGGCGGTGGCGACTCGCACGCCGGCTATGCTCGCGCGGCCGCCTTCGCTTGCCGCCTCCACCAGCAGGAACGGCCAGCCCTGCTCGTAATACCAGCAGACGTCCTCCCGCATGGGCGAAAGCAGCACCTGGTAGCGGCCGTCCTCGGGGGGCACCGGGATGTCGAGGTGCACGCGCGCCGCCTCTCCCGGCGCGACATCGGCCGCCGGATGCACGCGCGCGCCGTCCACGATCAGGGTCCCGGTCCCGGCGTCGAACACGTGGTAGCCCACCGCGAAGCCTTCCGCGGGGCGCCAGGTATCGGGCGAATCGTTGCGCAGCTCGAACTCCGCGCGCAGCGTGCCGGTGGCGTCGAGCGAAACTTCGGGCTGAAGATAGGCCGCGTTCATGAGTACAGCCAGGCCGGGTAGCGGTCGCGGACGGCGCCGGTCTTGCGCCCCACCGCGTAAATGCCGTCGCCGCGCAGGTTGGTGGCCAGCCGGTACCGCTCCAGTAAATGATAGATCCAGCCGAACTCGGGATGCGGCTCATCGCGGAATTCGCCGGTTTCGAGCAGCGTGACTTCGAACCCGGAGTTCTCGAGCAACTGATGGATCTCGCGCGGCGCGTACTCGCGGTTGTGCCGCGCATCGACCTCGCCGGAGCCTTCCGCCGGCTTGATGTAGGCGTGGAAGAATCCCGGGTGGTAGCCCTGCAGAATCGCGGACACGGCGCGCGCCGAAGCCACGTTCGGAGTGGTCAGCACGAGGTGGCCGCCCGGCTTGAGGATGCGGTTGACCTCGCACATCAGGTGCATCGGGTCCTCGAACAGGTGCTCGATCAGTTCGCAGCAGAGCACGGTGGAGAAGTGGCCGGCGGGATACGGGTACGGGTCCTTCTCCGCGTCGAAGTGATCGATCCGGCAGGTAAAGCGTTCGCCGGTCTCGCTGGTCACGCTGCGCTCGTCGGTGCGGCCGGGTGTGCCGTAGTAGCAGCCGCGCACTTCGCCGTAGCCGAGTTTGGTGCGCAGCGCGGGCGTGATTTGCAGGTAGGCGCCCATTTCGAGCACGCGGTCCTGCGGTCCACCGGGAGGCGTGATCGCCAGCGTCTTTACGAGGCGGGTCTCATGCGTGTTGAGGTAGCCCAGGGCGGCATCGCCGGTGGCCCACCCGCGCAGGTAGGCGATGTCCGGCGTTGCGGCCGCGACCGCGGGCTCTGGCTCCGGCGCGGCGTCCGGCTGGCGCGGCGGGCGGTACGGCTTGCCGTCGCGAACCGCCTCGAGGAACCCCACGTACTGCTCCGCCACGGTATCCCAATTGCACTCGCGCGCCACGTATTCGCGGGCGCGCGCGCCGAGGGCGGCGGCAACATCCGGGCGCGACACCAGCAGGTTGAGGGATTCGAAGATCAGGTCCTCTTCGCCGGCTCCGGCGGGAACTTTGACGCAGACATCGGCGGGAAATTCGCTGAAGCTGCCCAGATCGCTCACCAGCACGGCCTTGCCGAGTCCGAGCGCGCGCAGCAGCGTCCCCGAACTCTCCCCCACCGTGGGGTAGCGCAGGTTGAGCACGATATCGCACGCGCCCAGGTAGCCGGTGAAATCGCCGATGGGAGCGAACCCCAGCAGCCGCACGCTTGCCGAAAGCCCCATCGAGCGGATCATGTCCTCGATGGGGAACTCGGGGTGCGGCTCGCCCACCAGGATCATCTTCGCGTGCGGCGCCAGGCGCAGCAGCCGGCGGAAGGCGCGCAGCGATTCGGCGATCCGCTTGTACGGTTTCAGAAAACCGAAGATGCCGATCAGCGGCGTCCGCTCGTCCAGCCCCAGCTTGTAACGGAACCCGTTGCGGTCGGCTTCGGGAATCCAGGCGCCGTGCGGAATCACCGCGCACGGTCCGGAGTACCCGGCCTCGATCATGCGGGCTTCCATGAAGCGGCTGTGCACGATCACGCCGCGCGCCGAAGCCAGGATGCGCCGGGTCATCGGCACGCCCTCGTAATCCGGCCCTACTTCGAGGCGGCGCACTTTTTGGGCGAACTCGAGCGCCCCGGCGCCGCCGTCGTACTCGCACTCCCGCAGGTAGGCGTCCCAATCGCCGCGTTTGATGGTGAGGTCGGCGATCAGGTGGTGCAGGTTGCTCTCGTGCATCACGACCACGCCGGGATGCCGCAGCGCGGTCTCGTAGACGAACCCGTGATAGCCGTTATTGCCCACCTGGTAGATTGCCGCGTCGAAGCCCGCGGGGTCGAAGTCCGGCCGCGCGGCGGGGACGATTTCCAGATCCGCGCGCCGCTGCATGGCGGCGGCAAGCGCCTCGGAATAATCGGCGATGCCGCTGCGCGCCGGCGGCATGGGGCTGAAGAAGGCGATGCGCATCAGGGGCGCACCAGGTTCAGCGTGACCTTTCCGACAGGCGCCGGGATCCGGATCAGCAGCGGCGTGCGCGCCGGGTCGCGCGCATAGAACACCTCCACCGTGAGATCGCTGGCCGGCCCCTTGATGGACACGTTCAGGTGGTCGGTGGTCTCGGTCTTGTTGTCTACCGTGATCTCCATCGCGCCGGTGTACTGCGCGCTCACCTGGTAGGGGCCTCCGAAGAAGACCCTGGCCGCGGGAGGCACTCTGCCCTGCCCCATTTCGCGGCGCGCCAGGAACCAATAGGCCAGCGCATCCTGCGCGCAATCCGGCAGGTCGAGATCGCTGCGCCCGCCGCCCGCCGGCAGCAGGGTACGGCGCTCGGCGGTGTGCCGCTGCTGGTCGAACGTGGTCTGCTCCTCCACTTTCTTCGTTCCGTGGGTGATCGAGCGGCTGAGCGCCACGGAGCAGAGGTTGGCGGTGACCGCGGAACGGTAGCTGTCGTTGAAGGGGAATCCCGGCAGGCCGGCGTTGAAATTCATATCGAAGCGCCAGCCGCCGTTTTCGCCCGTGGCGCTGACGGTGGCCTCGCCCATCGGGACGCCGCTGGGCCACTTGATCGCGTACCGCAGAGTCTCGCCGGTGAAGGGAAACCCCGTGAGCGGACCGGCGGCGGCGGCCGGCGATGCGGCCAGGAGGAGAACGAATAGAAACCGGGGAAGATTCATCGAGCTATGGATTGCGAATAGACCGGGCTGGCGGCGCGCGATGTCTTGAGCACGTCGTGGAAGACGGCCAGCGTCCGGTCCGCGGTTTTTTGCCAACTGAAGTGGGCGGCGCGCTGCAGTCCCAGCCGCTCCATGCGGGCGCGCAGTTCGCCGTCGAGCAGCAGGTCGGCCAGCGCGCGGCTGATCTCGTCGAGCGCGTAGGGGTCGAAGAGGATGGCCGCGCCATCCACCACTTCGGGCAGCGCCGAAGTGTGCGAACATGCCACCGCGCGTCCGCACGCCATGGCCTCCAGCGCGGGCAGCCCGAAACCTTCGTAGAACGTGGGAAACGCGAACACGTCGCAGGCGTTGTACAGGTGCAGCAGGTCGCTGTCGGAGACGAAGCCGCAGAACTGGATACGATCCGCCACGCCGCTTTCCCTGGCGGCGCGATGCACCTGCTCGGCGAACCAGGTTTCCTTTCCCGCCAGCACCAGGTTCTGCTTCAACTGTGGGCAGGCGCGCACCAGGCGTGCAAAGGCGCGGATCAGCCCGATCTGATTCTTACGCGGCTGCAGGTCGCCCACCGAAAGCACGAAAGGCCCGCCGATGCCGAAGCGCTCCCGCACCGCGGCGGCGGCGGCGTCCCGCGCGAGGGGGCGGTATTCGCTCGCCGCGGCGTTGGGCACGACCACCACTTTGTCCTCTTCCAGATCGCCGTAAACCTTCAGAATGGACGACTTCGAGAACTCGCTTCCGGTGAGGATGCGGGCCGCGCGAAAGACCGTCCGGCGCACCGTGAACTGCAACTGCAAGGCGCGGTCGCGCGTGAAATATTCCGGGTGCTCGAGGAAACTGACGTCGTGCACGCTGACCACCACGGGCGCGGGGCACGCCAGGGGCGCCGTGTACTGCACGTGCAGCAGGTCGGGACGGTCCTGGCGGCAGCGCATCGCCAGTTCGAAGCCCAGCCGCAGGAAGGGATTGGTCGCTACCCGGCGGGTTTGCAGGTTGGCCGGCAGGCAAGCCGCCGCGCTATCGCCGGAAACGTAGGCGATCAACTCGTCTTGCTGAAGTTGAGACGCCAGGGCGTTCAGTAAGCTCCGAACGTAGACCTCGTTGCCCGTGAGGTGGCGGCCGATGGCGTGTGCATCAACGGCGAAACGCATGTAGGGTACCGTCCTAGTATAGCGAAGCGGAATGACACACGCTGAGTCAAAAGTCCAGCTTCCGCCACGCTGTTTCCCATGTAAATTCCTTTTCCAGCAACAACCTGCCAGCCTTGCCGAGCTCGCGCCGGAGATCCCTGCACGTCAATAACCGGGTCACCGCCCCGGCGAACGCGCCGGCGTCATCGGCCAGTAGCAGGGTCTCTCCGTCGCGCGCCCCCAGTCCCTCGGCGCCGAGCGAGGTGGAAACCACCGGCAGCCCCGCCGCCCACGCCTCGAGGATCTTCAGGCGCGTGCCGCTGCCCGAAAGCAGAGGCACGACCGCGACCCGCGATCGCGCCAGCTCCGCGACCGCATCCGCCACCGGTCCGACTACCTCGATACGCGGGTCGCCCGAGGTGTAACTCGCTACTGCGGAAGGGTTTCTGCCCACCAGCCGCCAGCGCAATCGGGGCCATCGCTCACGCAGCGCCGGCCACACCCGACGCCGGAAGTAACGCACCGCCGTGATGTTCGGGTGGTACTCCATGTTGCCGGAAAACACGATGGCTTCGTCGTCGATGGCGGGCGGAAGCGGCGCCGGCGGCAGCGCGTTGGGATACACCGCGACCCGCGCCGCAGGGGCGATGGCGCAAACCGCGGCGGCGTCCTGCTCCGATGGAACCAACACTGTAGAAACACGCAGGAACCAGTTTTGTTCCAGCTCACGCGAGGCGTCGCGGAACACGCGGTGGACCAGCGCCAGCGGGCCGGGCTCGGCCGCGGCGCACCGTTCGTGCAGGACGCTCTCCACGTTGTGCAGGTCGAGCACCGTGCGGCGGCAGACCGGCGTGACCTGATCCAGGTACTGCGCCGCCCAGGAGTGCTCCACGATGCCGAGTTCGTAGCGCCGTCCGGCGAGGAGGCGGGCGAGCGCGGAGGCGAAGCCGCGATGCCGGTCCACCAGCGGCGGGACGCGGCGCACCACGCGCGATGCGTTGCGCAGTACACGGGCCACCGCGCCGCGGCTGTTGGGCGGGAGGTCGAACACGGTGACGGAGCGGACCAGACCGGAGGGGAGGTCCAGCCGCGGGTCGGGCGCATCCGGCTGGCGGAACACCACCAGGTCCACGTCGTAGCGGGGTCCCAGGTATTCGAGCAGGCTGGCGCTGCGCAGCGCGCCACCGCCCGCCAGGGGAAAGGGCGCCTCGGGCGAAAGGAACAGCGCGGTGGGCTTCCCCGCGGATGCGCCGCTGCTACTCGCGGAATCGGTTCCGGGCTTCATCGTAGACCTCGCGGGTGGCCCGCGCCGTTCGTTCCCATGAGAATTCCGCCGCGCGCGCCAGCGATTTTGCGCGCCACCCGGCGGCGCGCGCCGGGTCGTCCAGGAGCGCCCGCATGGCTTCGGCGATGGCCGGCGCTTCGCCGGCATATAGCGCGGCGTCGCCCGCGGCTTCGGCCACGGCGCGGGAGGCGATGACGGGCGCGCCGCACTGCATCGCCTCCAGCACCGGCAGCCCGAAGCCCTCGTAGCTCGAGGGGTAGACGAACGCCGCCGCGCCGGAGTAGAGTACCGGCAATCCGGCGTCGGCCACTTCGCCGGGGAAGTAGAGTCCCGGCTCGGGGGCGATGGCCGGCGCATCGGCGCGGCGCCGTCCGGCGATCACCAGGTCCACCTCCCGTTCCCGGCGCACTTCCCGCCAGGCGGCGATCGCCGCCTCCAGGTTCTTACGCGGCTCGATGGTCCCCACAAAGAGAAAGTATGGGCGCGCCGGGGGCGGCACGTCCACCGGGCGCAGCCAGCCGGGTGCGGCTTCGGGGATGGCGGCCACCCGCTCCGGACGAAGACGGAAGCGTTCGATCGCGGCGCGCCGCACGCTCTCCCCGGGGGTGATCACCATGGTGGCCACACCGAACTCCAGCAGCAGCGGGGTGCGCCTGCGGACGCGCTCGGCCGCGTGGTGCCACCGCGGGTCCATCCACGGGGAAAGATCGTGCAGGGTCAGCACGCTCGGGCGCCGCGCGAGATAGGGCACGGCGAAGTCGGGACCGTGGACGACGTCCGCCCGCAATCGCGCCAGTTCGCGGGGCAGCCCCCATAACCACCACCGCCGCTCGAAGGCGTTGCGCGCCGCGCCGCCGCGCAGCAGGTTGGGCGGAGCGCCGGGCGGCATGGCGAACGGCTGATCGCTCACCAGGTAGTATTCGTCATCGGGGAAGCAGCGGGCGAGAGCCGTGCTGAGTTCGGCGGTGTAGCGCGCCAGTCCGCCGCTCGTCAGCGCCAGGGGCGCCGCTTCGATGGCTACTCGCATGGCGCCTCCCTCCGGCTAGAGTGATGACCGTGTGGTTTCTTCCGTTTCATCGGCGACCGCTCCCTTACGGTCGCGGCTCGTTTCCGAGCCGCGCGCGTTAGCAAGCGGTTGGCACACCGAACCGAACCTGCCGGTCCAAGCACTAGCGGGACAGGGTGCGTCCGCCGTAGTTGCGCTCGTAGTAGGCGCGGTATTCGCCGCTGCGCACGCGCGACACCCAATCGGTGTTGGCGCGGTACCACTCGATGGTCCGCGCCAGACCCGTCTCGAATTTCATGACGGGGCTCCAGCCCGTCTCGCGCATCAGTTTTTCGCTGGAGAGCGCGTAGCGGCGGTCGTGCCCCGGACGGTCCTTCACATATGTGATCAGGTCTTCGCCGCGCCCGGTGGCGGCGAGCACCTGGCGCACCACGTCCAGGTTCGGCAGCGAGCGGTTGCCCCCGATGTTATAGATCTCGCCCTCGCGACCACTCTTTAGCGCCGCCAGGATGCCGCGGCAATGGTCGTCCACATAGAGCCAGTCGCGCACCTGCTGGCCGTCGCCGTACACGGGCAGCGGCTGATTCTCGAGGGCGTTGGTGATCATCAGCGGGATCAGCTTCTCGGGAAACTGGTACGGTCCGTAATTGTTGGACGCCCGCGTGATCACCACCGGCAGCTTGAAGGTCACAAAGTACGAGCGCGCCAGCAGGTCGCTCGCCGCCTTCGACGCCGAATACGGGCTGCTCGGATTCAGCGGATAGGCTTCGCCGGCTTCGGCGGGCGCTTCCAGGCTGCCGTACACTTCGTCGGTCGAGACGTGGACAAAGCGCGGCACGGCGTGGCGGCGCGCCGCGTCCAGCAGGGTGAACGTGCCGTTGACGTTGGTGCGGACCACCGGTTCCGGCGAGAGGATGCTGCGGTCCACGTGCGACTCGGCGGCGAAGTGGACGATCGCGTCCGGACGCTCCCCGGCGATCAACTCGTCCACCAGCGCGGCGTCGGCGATATCGCCGTGCACGAAGCGGTAGCGCTCGTCGCCTTCCACGGCCGCCAGGTTCTCCAGGTTGCCCGCGTAAGTCAGCTTATCGAGATTGACGGCGCGGAAACCGGTCTCACCGATCACCATGCGCACAAACGCGCTGCCGATAAACCCGGCGCCGCCCGTAATTAGAAGCTTCATAGAACAAAGTGGACTGCAAGTTACTTACGCTGGGTTTCCCAGTCGTAGTTGATCCCGGGATCATCGTAGGGGATCCGGCCTTCGTCGTCGGGGTTGTAAAACCGGTCGGTGAGGTAGACCAGCATGGCGTCGTCGCCGCCGATGACTTTGTAGCCGTGGGCCACGCCGGGGGGAATCAACAGTTGCCAGGGGCGCAGCGGACCGAGGTAGAGCGTATTGCGCGCTCCGAACGTGGGCGAGGCCACCCGCAAGTCGGCCAGCGCCACCTGCAGCAAGCCGCGCACCGGAACCCAGCAATCGGTCTGCTGGAGGTGGAAGTGGAAAGCCTTGATGGCGCCGGCGTAGTTGTGCGCGGCCGAAATCTGGGTGGTGGCGGCGGGGAAACCGGCGGCAAGCCCGCGCCCCATGCGATGCACCTCGAGAAAGTAGCCCCGATCGTCGGGATAGACCGGGAACGGCATCACCCGCACGCCCTCGATCAGCCCCTTGCCGTCGGGAGAGTAAATCAGCGTGCCGAGTCCCTTCTCATTACTGGGAAGCGCGAGTTCGAGGCCTCCGGGTCCCGTGATTCGCCGGGCCGGCGCCTGGGTGGATTTGAGCGCCATCAGGCTTCGGCCCCTTCCACGGGAGAGGGGCGCGCGCTCTTGGCAACCAGGTTGGCAGCGCGCAGCAGAGAATCGAATGTGCCGGCATCGGTCCACCAGCCATCGAGGTAGGAGAAGGTCATGCTGCCTTCCTGGATGTAGGCATTGTTCACGTCGGTGATTTCCAGTTCGCCGCGGCGCGACGGAACCAGCGTGCGGATCTTATCGAAGACCGTGGCGTCGTACATGTAAATGCCGGTGACCGCGAGGTTCGACTTGGGGTGGGCGGGCTTTTCCTCGATGCCGGAGATGCGGTCGCCGGCGACCTCGGCCACGCCGAAGCGTTCGGCGTCGCGCACTTCCTTGAGCAGGATGTGGGCGCCCGCCTCCTGCTGCCGGAACCGGTCCGCCGCTTCCCGGATGCTGCCCTCGATGATGTTGTCGCCCAACACCACGCAGATCTTCTGCCCGTCGGCGAAATGTTCGGCCAGGTTGAGCGCGTCGGCGATGCCGCCTTCGCCCTCCTGGTAGGTGTAGTTGATGTGATTCAACCCGAACTGCTTGCCGTTGGCGAGTAAGCGCAGAAAATCGCCGGAATTCCGGCCGCCGGTCACGATCAGAATATCGCGGATTCCCGCATCGACCAGCGTCTGGATCGGGAAATAAATCATCGGACGGTCGTAAATGGGCAACAAGTGCTTATTGGTGATCTTGGTCAGCGGAAACAAACGGCTGCCTGTGCCACCAGCCAGGACTACACCTTTCATAAGCTCTTATCATAACCCACCGTGCGCAAACGCCCGGTAGCGGGACTGTTCCGGCGCAAGGCGCGAGGAGCCCGAACGGTTTTCCGGCGGCCGCGGCCTGCGGCGCAGGCGCGCTATCCAGCCGCCGACAATTGCCGGAAGCCCTGCCGCGAGCAGGCGTTGTACAAGATCCGCCGCACCTCGGGTTCGTAGAACGGTTGCGCCAGCAGATCGTATGCGCCGAGATTCAGCGCCTCCGCCCAGAAACGAGCGTCCGCCTGCGGGTCGGTGACGATCACTTCCACTTCCTGTGGGTTCTCGCGCGCCAGATGGAGCACGTCCAGCCAGCGGCCGTCGGGGAGAGCGGCTTCGGTCAGGATGACGTCGTAGCCTTCCTGACGAAGCTTAGCGCGCGCTTGCTGCAGGGATTCCACGTACACCAGCTCGAGGGGAAGCCCATGCAGCATTCGCGAGAGGCGCCGGGCGTCCGCGAGGCGTCCGGAAATAAATAGTAATCGTGACCTCATTGCGCGCTTCCTGAAAGATTGATCAATTTTAATGGTAGCGCCGGGTTCGCAAGACGACAATGGCCAGTAGCCGAAAGATCGGATGCTTTCATCCGCTTTGGCGCCCCCACGCGATGGGGGTGCGTGCAACGGCTACACTAGGCGCGGTCCGGCTTCATCACCGCCACGTACCCGAGGTTGCGGTAAAGCTGGTTGCAATCCAGCCCGAACCCGACCACGAAACGGTCGGGAATCTCGAAGCAGCGGTAATCCACCGGCACCTGCACGATCCGCCGCGAATTGCGGTCCAGGAAGGTGCACACCGCCAGGGAATTCGGCGCCCGGCCCGCCAGGTTCTGCAGCAGGTAGCGCAGCGTGAACCCGGTATCGACGATGTCTTCGACGAGAATCACGTCGTCGCCCTCGATGCTCTCGTCGAGATCCTTGGCGATGCGCACCACGCCGGGAGAGCCGCTCTTGTTGGAGAAGCTCGAAATCCCCAGGAAATCGATCTTCAGCGGAACCTCGATGTGCCGCGCCAGCGCGGTCAGGAAAAAGACCGAGCCTTTGAGCACGCCGACGAGTTTCACGGTCCGGCCGGCGTAGTCGCGCGAGATCTCGGCGGCCACTTCCTTCAACCGGGCTTCGATCTGCTCCCCGCTGAAGAGCACGCGCTCGATGCCGGGAATCGGCGGCGCGCTCATGCCTCAACCGGCCGCCCGGCCAGCCCGTACTTGAAGATCAGGTTTTCGAAATCCTTCTGGTAAAACACCTGGACGTTCAGGTGCGGATACCGCTCGCGCAGCAGCCGCACCTTGCGGTTTTTCCTGGTCACGAGCGACTGCTTCATGGTGGTCAGCTCCACGTACAAATCGGACTCCGGCAGGTAGAAGTCCGGCGTGAAGGCCTCCTGCACGGCGCCGTCCGGCCCTTCCTGAATGGGGAACGTGCGCGGCTCGTACTCCCAGGCGATGCGGTAGAAGTCGAGCAGGTTCGCGAACATCTCCTCGCTGGCGTGGGCGAACTTCTTGTTGCGCAGGGAGACGCGGCTGGGGGGCACGATTCCATAGCGCGCCAGCTTCATGCGGGTATGAAACTGCAACTGCTGTTCGGCCGCGGGCGAAAGCAGGCCGCGCTCGCGCAGTCCGCCGGACACGACCGCCGTCCCGACCAGTTCCGCCATCTGCTCCGTACTGAGCGATTCGGCGTTGCACACCAGGTCGAACAGTTCCGCGGTGGCCTGCGTCTTGCCGAAGCGCGCGCGCCGCCGCTCGCGTTCCGCGGCTTCCAGTTCGAGGAGCATCTTGCGGGCCGCCTCGCGCTCCAGCCGGTGATCGAGCATGAGGTTGCCGATGCGCACGTTTTCCGGCGCGACCACGTGGACCCGCAGCGCGCCGGGGAAATCCTTGGCCTGCACCTCGCCGCCCGCCGCGCAATATACCAGGTGGTGCTCGGTCGCCAGCCGCGCCAGGATGCTCATCACCAGGCTCGGCCATGCGCGGTCGGGAATCGCGTCCCCGGCGCCGAACTCCTCGGTGGTCAGGGTCCGGATGCGGGATTGGGTCAGCAGTTCGAAGCCGAGCCGCTGCGCGCTGATGCGCGCCACCTCCTCAAACCGGCACCCCGGATGCCCCGAAACCGCAATCAGCGCCATTGCCTCAAGCTCATGATAACGCGCGCCACGCGCTACCGCGCATGGACGGCGCGAACCGCTCCGGATGCAGGATCTCGCACAGGATGCGGTAGGTCCCGGCGACTTGCGGACCCGGCCGGTTGAAGTACCGGTTGCCGTCGGCGATGTACTTGCGCCCCCGCAGCGCCCGCCACTCCGCCCGCGACGTGAGCAGGTCGAGTTCCTGTTCTGTCCGTTCCAGGCCGAAGCCGCAGGGCGCCACCACGATCACGTCCGGATCGGCGGCGCGCAACTGCTCCCACGTCATCCAGGGAGAATGGCGTCCCGCTTCGCCGAACAGGTTCACGCCGCCGGCGAGCGCGATCAACTCCGGCATCCAGTTTCCGGCGGCCATGAGCGGATCCATCCACTCGATGCAGGCCACGGAGACGGCGGGTTGGCAGCGGACCTCCGGCATTGCCGCTGCCAGGTCCGCAAGCAGCGTCCGGCCGGCGTCGATTCTCTCCAGCGCTTCGGCGACGCGGCGGATATCGGCCCGGATCCCTTCGAGCGAATCCGGCTGCAGCGAGACGACGCGCGGCCGCCCCTTCATCCCGCGGGCGAACGCCGCCTCCACGTCGCGCAGGCTCACCGCGCACACCTCGCACTGGATCTGGGTGAGGATGTGGGTGGGCTCCAGGCGTTCGATCACATCGGCGAAGACGTCGTAGATCGAGATCGCGTTGCGCGCCGATGCCTTCACCAGGCGGTCGATCTCGCCGCTGGCGGCATCGGGAGGAATCCGCGGCTGCGTGCACACGGGCAGAGCCCGCACCGCCTCCGGATAATCGCATTCGTGCGACCGCCCCACCAGGTGCGCCGTCATCCCGAGCGCGTCCACGATTTCGGTTGCGCTGGCAATCAGCGAGACGATGCGCGGCACGTGAGGTCCGTATAGAGGAAGTCGCCGGCGGTATGGCGCTCCCCGGTTTCGATGGCGAGCGGCGCGGCGAACATCGGCCCGGCATAGGCGAAGGTGTGGAACTCGCCGTTCTCGCCGCACGGATCCACGCCGGCCGGGAACGCCTCGAGCAGTTGCCCGTCGAACTCGCGCCCGGCGAAGGAAGGGTCCAGCACGCGGGTGTCGATGCACGCCAGACGGGCCCGCAATCCGCCGGCGATCATCTCCCGCGCCAGCGCGTCCGTCGGCATTTGCCAAAGCGGGAAGACCGGTTCGAGACCGCTTCCGGCGAGTTGCTTTTCCCGGTAGGCGCGGATATCGGCCAGGTACAAATCTCCGAACGCGATGGCGTCGAAGCCTTCGGCCACGGCGCGCCGGCAGGCTTGCGCCATGCGCGCTTCGTATTCCTCGTTACTGCACGGCCAGGGCAGCGGCACCTGCCACAGCGGCAACCCCGCCGCCTCGGCCTGCGCCTCGGCCAGCGTGCGCCGCACGCCGTGCATGGCTACCCGGTCCGCCGCGTCATTGAAGGTGCTCAGCAGCGCCGCCGCGGGCGCGCCCTGTCCGCGCAGCACGTGGAGCATCCACGCGCTGTCCTTCCCGGTACTCCACGCCAGCAGGATCTTCTTCCAGCCGCCGCGCATTCCGGGCTACGCCGCCTGGATGGCCACGCGTTCGCCGTGGGCCACGGTCCGGCTCAGCCACGCGTGCAGCCCGAAGAGGACGCCGGAGAAGAGCAGGTCGCTCGCCAGGGTGCGGCCGTAGAACGGCACTCCCGCGGTGTAGGACGCGATCACGCCGCTCAGCGTGTGCGGATACAGGTTGCCGCCCGTCAGCCAGGCGAAGTTGGTGATCAGGAAAAACTGGATGCTGCCCGCCAGGGCGCCGGCGCCGATCGCCAGCGGACTCTCCGTCGCGCGCAGCCGCGTGCCGATCCACACGCTGATCATGAAGCTCAGGTACACCAGCGGGGTCGCCCGCGAGTACCCGCCGACCAGCGGATCGGTGATCGCCATCAGCGCCAGCGGCAGCGCATAGGCCTTCCAGCCGCGCAGGCGCGCGCCGGCGAACAGGCTGATCGCGCCGACGGGAGCGAAGTTCAGTTGCTGGGTGATGCGCAGGAGCGCCCCCAAGACCAGCAGTCCCATGGCCAACGGCCGCATCGCACTCTTCTGCATCGGTATCTCCTTCATGACTCCTAATTATGTAACACGCTTCGCCCCGGCTGCGCGCTACCGGCTTCCACCCTCCGGCTGGTTGGGCTGCCACAAGGTCTCCCCGCTGCCGGTTTTGAATCCCGCCCAGCGGCCCCACACGAACAACGCGTCGCTCAGCCGGTTCAGATACCGGACCGCCTCCGGGGGCACGCTTTCGACCCGCGACAGGGCCACGCAAGCCCGCTCGGCGCGGCGGCACACGGTCCGCGCCAGATGCAGATCCGCATCCAGGCGGCTGCTTCCGGGCAGGACGAAGGAGCGCAGCGGCTCGAGCGGCTCGTTCATCCGGTCCATCTCCCGCTCCAGGCGCGCGATCTCCGCGTCAGTGACGCGCGGCTGCCGCTCGTGCACGTCCTCCGGCAGGGTGGCCAGAATCGACCCCAGGTTGAACAACTCGTGCTGGACGCGCAGCAGGATCTCCATGAGTTCTTCGATCCCGAGCCCTTCGGCGGTAACGCGGGCCGCGCCGACGAAGGCGTTGAGCTCGTCCACGCTGCCGTAGGCTTCGATGCGCGGGTTGTCCTTGCCCACGCGCTGCCCGCCGGCGAGCGCCGTCTCGCCCTGGTCGCCGCGCCGCGTGTAGACCCGGTTGATGGCCAACCGCGGCTCGTTGAAGCGGTCCTGGCTCATTGCTCTTTCGCGATCCTCCACTTCACGCCGGCGACGAAATTCAGCAGCGGCGACGGATACCCGAACACTTCCTCGTAATGCCGGTCGAGCATGTTGCGCAGGTTGCCGTACAGCGAAACTCCCCGCCCCAGCGAGTAATTCACGTTCAGCCCCACGTTGCTGAACCCCGGATTCCAGAAGAGTCCGGCGCTGGCTCCGTAGGAAGGCTCTTCGTACAGGGTGCGCCCGCGGAAGTATCCCGTCAAGTCCGCCGAAACGCGTCCGCGCGAAAACGCCGTCGTGAAATAACCCGAATGCCCGGGACGCCGCGTGAGCTGCTGCCCTACCGCGAACGGCAATGGCGCCTGGTTCACGCTTCCGTCGAGCGAGAGGATGCGCGTCTCGAGCAGCGTGTAGCCGCCGCTCACCAGCACCCAGCGCGCCGGACGCAGCCGCGCCGAAAACTCGGCTCCCTGTGCCCGCGAATTCGCCAGGTTCGCCGACGAGAAGTGGCTCAGGGTCGTCAGCGAGCCGCCCAGCGTCACGATCAGGTCGTAGTAGCGGTTGTAGAAGTAGGTGCCGTCCACCAGCAGTTTCCCGTGCAACAGCGACTGCTCCACGCCGGCGTCCACGCTGCGGGTCCGCTCCGGCTTCAACGCCGGATTGTTGGTGAAGGCCAGTTCGAAGCCGCTCGGCGGACGCAGCCCCATCCCGAACGAGGAGTGGACCCGCGTGCTTCCCGCCGAGTACCCGGCCGCGACCTTCGGATTCACCCGCGAGATGCTGCTCGCCGGAAAATCCGGCCGCGAGTAGCCGTCGCCGGGAATCGCCGGCGTGCGGAAGAATTCGGCCCGCAGCCCGGTCGAAAGGTAGAAGCGCCCGATGTCGTAGCGGTTTTCGGCATACACGGCGATCTCGTTGCGCTCCAGCGGAAACGAGGAGAAGCTCGAATCCGTGATGTAGGAGTTCTTTACCTCCTCGCGCCCGCCGGACACTCCGAACGACGCCACGTCGTGCGCCGAGACGCGAACCACCGTCCGCGCGTCACCGGCGGCGCGCAGGTCGCGGTTGAAGCTGAACCCGTACTGGCTCTGAAACCCGCTGTTGTAGAGAAAGAAGCTGCCGGTGATCTCCTCGCGCACGCGCGGACTCAGATCGGCCTCGTAGTGCCCGCCATACTCGGAGAAATTGTTTTTGGCCCGGCTGACCGTGTCGATGCCGGTGAAGATGCCGGCCGGATTCGATCCCCACGGTCCCGGCTCGCCTTCCTCGTTGGAATCGAAGAAGCCGTGCAACGCGATCCGCTGGCGGCCGAACGTGCGGGTGAGCCGGAGCATGACGTCCTCGTTGCGGTAGTCGCTGTTGGTCACGGGTCCATCGTCGTCGTAGCGCGAAGCCGAGGCCACCAGTCCGAAACCGGCCACGGTGCCGCTGCCGGAGATTCCGAAGCGGCGCTCCCGGTGGCTTCCGCCTTCGGCCATGACGTCGAGTTCGGGATCCGCCGAGGGCCGCCGCGTGGTGATTTCGACCGCGCCGGTGTTGGCATACGACCCGTACACCGCCGATTGCGCTCCCCGCACCACGTCGATATGGTCCACCGCTTCCGACGGGATGTGGGCGAAGTCGAACGCGCCGCCGAAGCTGTTCACCGGCACGCCGTCGATTTCGACGAGCGTCATGTTCGAGTTGCCGCCGCGCAGGAAGAGGCTGGTCACGCCGCCCGGATATCCGGTCTGGTTGAACTCGGCGCCCGGCGTGTAGCGCAACAGATCCATGGCGAACGGTTCGTTGCGTCCGCGCACCTCTTCCGGCGTGATGGTGCTCACGCTGGACGCCTGGGCTTCGGCCGGCAACTCGATGGTCGATCCCACGACCTCGACCGAGTCCACCCGCGGAGCCAGTTCCAGTTGCACGTTTGCCGCCTGATCCAGCGGCAGCGTGCGGGTGGCAAACCCGGGCGCCGCGACCACCAGCGACTCGCCGGAAGCGCTGCCGGTATCCACGCGGAACGCGCCGTTCGCGGCCGATTCGGCGCGCGCCACGATGCCGGTACGATTGGTGACCGCGACCTGCGCGCCGCCGATCGCTGCGCCCGCGGGATCGGTCACCCGGCCCCGGATCTCGGCCGCGAAAAGTCCACCAGATAATAGAAGAAAGCAGGCCAGCCGGCCCGCCGGAACGTTCATCATGTCAGGCTCCTCCCTCGAGAGCCGCTACGAGCACTTGCCTGCCGGCCGGTCTCCTGACTTGCGCTTCATCGCGGCGGCCCGCCTTCCCATTCCGTTTGGAACAGTGGCTTCGGTTGGACCGCCCCTCGGCGCTCACAGTAGCGGGGCTGTGCCGGATTTGCACCGGCTTCCCGTTCACCAGAGGCTTTTGAGCTACGTCTCCGAGTGTACACTACATTCAGAGCCCGTCATGCGGATCTTTCTGTGCGGTGTCGCCCGCCTCGGCCTGTCGTTCGCGCTCGCCGGCGCTCTCCTCCATCTGGCCGGCGCCGATTCCAAGCCGGACCGCAAGAAGTCGCAGGCAGCGGTCGAGCGCGGGCGCAAAGCCGACGAAGCGGGCAAGCGCGTTGAAGCCATGGCCGCCTATACGGAGGCCGTGCAGGCCGACCCTTCGAACGCCGAGGCCTTCCGCCTGCGCGCGCTCGATTACCAGGCCGCGGGCGACCTCGGCGGAGCCGCCGCGGACTTCGATAAAGCCGTCGATTTGGCACCCAGCGATGCCCAGGCGTACTTCGACCGCGGACGCTTCCTGCTCACCGCCAAACAATTCCAACCCGCGGTCCGCGATCTCACTGTCGCCATCAATCTGAACCTCGAACGAACCGAGGCCTATACGCTCCGCGGCAAGGCTTACAACAGTCTCCATCAGTGGGAGCAGGCCGTGGAGGACTTTACCCAGGCCATCAAACTCCGCCTCGACAACTGGGAGTCGTATCTGGGCCGGGGCATCGCGCTCGCCGAACTGCGCCGCTACCGCGATGCGGCGGAGGATCTGGACTCCTGCATCGCGCACAAGCCCGACGCCGAAGAATGTTATGTCGAGCGCGCCCTTGCCTACGGAGGAGTTGCCGATTTTAACCGCGCCGAGACGGACCTCTCTCACGCGATTGCGCTGGAGCCGGACGACGTGCGCGCCTGGCGCGTGCGCGGCGCGGTCCGGGAGCGCCTCGGCAACGATTCAGGAGCCGCCGCGGATTACTCGGAAGCCATCCGCCGCGACCCTAACGACGTGCGGCTGTTCATGGCGCGCAGCTCGGTGTACGTTCGCCTGAAGAAATTCCAGGAAGCGCTCGAGGACCGGGATAAAGCGGTTCAACTCGATCCCAAGAACCCGGACGTCTACATCGCCCGCGGCGGTTCGTACCACCTGCTTGGACAGCACGATAAAGGCTTCGCCGATCGCACCACGGCCATCCGCCTCAACCCTTTTAACCCGGTCGCGTGGACCGCCCGGGGGGATGCCTACTTTCTCCTGGAACGTTGGGATGAGGCGCTCGCCGACCTCGACGAGGCGGTCCGGCTCGACCCTTCCAACAAGGACACCGCGCAACTGCGCGCCATCGCCAGGCAGCACGTTGACGAGAAGGTCGCCGCGGCCAAGGCACGGGAGAAACTACCGGAGACCCCGCAGGTGAGCCTGCCCGCGCCCAAGAAGCCGCCGCCAGCAGCACCAGCGGTTGCGGCAGCCAGCCCGGCGGTTCCGGCAGCCAGCCCGGCGCCGCCCCCCGGGCTCAAACCAGCGCCGCCGCCGGAGAAGGCTGTTCGGACCGCCGCCGAATACCAGGCCCAGGGGCGGAAGCTGATCCAGGATGAGAAGTTCGACGCCGCGGTGGGTCCGCTCTCCGAGGCGGTCAGACTGGATCCCTACCTCGCCACGGCGTTCAATGCGCGCGGCTATTGCTACACGCGTCTGCGAAGGTACAAAGAGGCGGTTGACGATTTCGATCAGGCGATCCAACTGAATCCGGCGTACACGAACGCTTACACGAATCGCGCCGTCGCGCGGCGCGCGTCGGGAGATAAAGCGGGGGCGGATGCGGATCAGGCCAGAGCGAGGGAATTGCTCAAGGCGGGGGCCAAGTAGCGCTACATCAGGCGGGGACGACTCTGTTCGTTGTCCACGAGGCCATCGAAGATGGCCAGCACCTGCTTGCGATAGGCGTAGACGCGGCGCAGGTTTTCGCGGAAACCGGCTTCAAAATCGCGCGCCTTCATCCACTTGTCCATCATGCCGCGGGGGACGTCGATGTCCTGGCGGAGGCTGTCCAAATCGTGCCCGCGCAAAAACAGGCCATAGAAGAAGGCGGCTTCCCGTTGCGGCGCCAGTGGATCGAATTCGTCTCTCGCCGTCATAACCAACGCCTGGAGCGAAAATGCCAGTATACCGGCGCCCCCCGGAGCCGGGCAAGTCCCACCCGGGGTGGGCTGCGGCCCCTGTGAGGATGGGCACAACAAGAGTGCCCGCCGTCATTCTGTCACTCCAGCGTTGCGAGTCCCGCGGGCGATCCACCCGGACTCATTTGAGGAATCGGAGGGGGCGGTGAATAGCTCTATCGGGGCAGCCGGCTACGTGGCCTGGGCCGCGGCCCGCGCCGCCCGCGTTTTGAATTCGTAGCGCTCGATCCGTACCGCGGCGCGGTCCACCTCCGCCCGCACGACACGCCCCGTCGCCACAAACTGTAACGGACACGTCCCGTCCAGACGCGCCGGCCAATTCACGGATAATTCAACCGTGCGGCCCAACGGCAGCTTGTCCTCAGTCGTGAAGAGAATCCCCCCACTCCCGATGTTCAGCGTCGTCCCAGAACCGGTGACCTGTTGGTGTTTCGATTGCACTACCCGATACCGCACGTCCTCTTTCAGCGGAAACCGGCTGGTGCCTCGCCTTTCCAAATGACCTCCGACCCGAGCACTGTCTACTTCCGTGCCTGTATCCATTCCGTCCTATGATGAGGGGTTTCCGGTGATTGCACAATAGGACAAGAGTTGCATATGCATGAAATTTTCTTAGTACAAAAACCTTAATACCCTGGGCGCGCGGCCTAAGCCCGTCCCGGCCACACGGCGCCCCTCTGTTATGCTGGCCTCATGGATCGCGATCAACTGCGTGCCCTCCTCGAACAGGTCCACTCGGGCTCCATCGGCATCGAAAACGCACTCGATCGCATGCGCCACATGCCCTTCGAAGACCTCGGGTTCGCCAAGGTGGACCATCATCGGGAGCTGCGTCACGGGATGCCCGAAGTCATCTTCGCCAAGGGCAAGACCCCGGCTCAGGTCGTGGCCATCGCCGAACGTCTGCTGCAGCACTCGAATAACGTCCTGATTACCCGCGCCGCGCCCGATTGTGCCGATTTGGTTACATCGCAACTTCCCGGTGGCGAGTATCTTCCCGCTTCCGGTGTCATCCGCTTCTGGCGCGACCATACGGTCCACGGCAAAGGTCCGATCGCCGTCGTCTGCGCCGGAACCAGCGATATGCCGGTCGCCGAAGAAGCCCAGGTTACTGCCGAAATAATGGGCAATGAGGTAGATACGATACACGACATCGGAGTGGCTGGCATCCACCGGCTCATGCATAACCGCGAACGCCTCTGCCGCGCGCGTGTCGTGGTGGTCTGCGCCGGCATGGAAGGCGCTCTACCTAGTGCCGTAGGTGGCCTGGTATCCTGCCCGGTGATCGCGGTGCCGACCAGCATCGGCTACGGCGCCAGTTTCCACGGTCTCGCCGCGCTGCTCGGGATGCTCAACAGTTGCGCCAGCAACGTCACTGTGGTGAACATCGACAACGGATTCGGTGCGGGCTACGTTGCCAGCCTCATCAATCGACTGTAGCGAAACACCGCTGCGTTTCACCACACCCGGATCGCGTCGACGTCGATGAAGGTTCCCGTCGCGTACGCCCGCGCTCGCCCCGCGGCGCGGATGGTCACCCGATGTCTGCCCGCGCCCAACCCATCGAAGCGCACCCGCTGCCTCCACTGCGCGGCCGGCGCGTATAGGTCGAACGAGCCACGCCCGGCGCCATCGATGATGACTTCCGCGAACCCGCGGTTTGGCGCGCGCGCGAAGATCCACTCGAACCCGGTCCCTTCGATCAGAGCCTCGGCTTCCGCTCCGGCTTCCTCGGTGTAGCTCTCGGTCCCGCCGAGCGCGCCCTGGAAATCGCCGCGGTGGTCCCACTCGCCCCGGTAGACAATCGCGGTCTCGCCATCGTCGTGGAGCCCCGCTCCCAGCGGTGTGGACGCCGGTCCCGCCGCCGGCCGCGGCGCGGGCACGCACCCCGGCTCGATCCGCAGAAGCGCGGCATTCCCCGCGGCGTACTCGCGCGCGCCGCATTGCGCCAGCAGGTCGCGCAGTGCCCGCGGACGCAGCGGAGTCCCGGCGCCGGGGTCGTGCACGATGGCGTATCGCACATCCCAACCGGCCAGCAGTTGGGTCAGACCGCCCGCCTGCGCCGCGCTCCGGATGCGCTCCATCGTGCCGTACTGATGCCACTGATTCTCGTAGACCGGACCCGTCAACCCGGCAATTGCGGTGTCGTTGGCCAGCAGGACCGCCGCTCCCGGATGGGTCCGCTCGAACCACGCGATCACGGCGCGCACCGGCGCCGCCCGCTCCAGGCGCGCCGCGCGCTGTGCCGGGGTGAACGCGCCCCACAGGTCCTTGTGCCAGTAGTTCGACGCCGGCAGGAACCAGACGTCGCACGCGCCCGCGATCGCCAGAAATGCGATCAGCGCGCCCCATAAGCGCCGGTCGCGCACCGCCGCCCACCCCAGCATCGCGGCGCACGGGATCGTCAGCAGCGCCAGTTCCGGATACAGGTAGCGCGCGTTCGGCTCGGTCCGCAGGACCAGGCACGCGCCGCCCAGCGCCGCCAGCGAAGCCGCCGCCACCGTCCTGCGCCGCACCAGCGCGAGCGCCGCGGCCGCCAGCGGGACGAACAGCAGGTACTGAAACCCGAACGACCCGCGCTGCCCTTCGTAGAAGCGGTCCGTGCGAAAGGTCAGGTCGTACGCGGCGCGCCACGTGAGCGGCTGCCGGAAGCGGGCGTCGGCGACCTCCGCGCCCGGCGGCAGCAGCGGCGAGTGAAACCTCGCGTTCAGAAACGGAAACACCGGGTTGCCGGTCTTCGCCCACGCGATCAGGTATTGCGGCGCCGCCACAACCATCATCAGTGCAGCCGCGGCCAGCGCGGTGCGCCGCCGCGGGCGCTCCCACGCCGCGTACAGCCCGAGCGCCGCAACCACCGGCAGCGCCCCCAGCTTGGTTGCCAGCGCGGCGCCCGCCAGCACCGCCGCCGCCAGGAACGCGCGTTCCTCCACCATCAGGAACGCGGCCAGCAGGAGCGCCGCCAGCAGGTTCTCGATGAACAATTCTCCGGTGACGTACCCGGCGAGCGGCATCGCGGCGAAGAGCGCGATCAGCAGCCAGGCTTCGCCCGCCGACGCCCACCGCCGCGCCGCGCCGTGCAATAGCGCGAGCAACAGCGCCAGCAGCCCCAGGTTCAGCAGGCGCGCCGCCTGCTCCCCGCCCAACTGATAGACGATGGCGTAGGCGAAATCGCCGCCCATCGGCATCGCCGCCCAGACAAATCGCGCCGGCTCGAAGGTGAGGGCGTGGTGCCGCGCCATGTCCATCGGGATCGCCAGGTGCATGGCCAGGCCATCGGGGCCGGCCTCCGGCTCCAGCACGGCGAACCAATGGATCGCCAGCACGAAGACGAGCAGCGCGCACGCCGCCCGCTGTCCCCACCCATCCAGCGCGGCGAGGCGCGGACGGCTCCAGCGCGGCCGGCGCAACGCGACCGGCACCGCCAGCACCACGAGCCAGACCGCGGGATAGTGCACCGGCAGCCGCGCCAGCAGCGGCATCGGCGCCACGTAGAGGGCGATGCCGAGCAGGGTCGCGCGCGCCGCGCCTCCCGACGACACTGGCGCGAGGCGCCGTCCCGCCAGGTCGCCCAGGCACCAGGCCGAGAAGAGGAAGCAGGCCACGGCGCAGGCGCCGGCCGGCAGCAGCGCGGCGGTCGCCACGGCTCCCAGCACGCATGCCAGAGGCACATACAGCCACGGCGTCAGAATCAGCACCGCCGCCGACGCGCCGCCGAATAGAGCGCCGAAACGCAGCAGCCGCTCCTGCCCCGCGCTACTCCAGATCGATTGGGAGAACAGGTGTTCCGCGCGGAAGCCGTACACCTCGGCCGCGGCCACCAGGACCACGAGCGCCAGAATCAGCCACGGCGCCAGCCGCGGCCGCGCCCCCCGGTTATTGTTTCTCCGCGGTAGCAATGCGGGCCTGCGCGCGCATCATCGCGTCCAGGGCGGCCGCCGGATCCACCCCGAGCGACGGGTTGATGCTGGCTTCGAGCGCCCGCTGATACGCGGTACGCGCGCGGTGCACATCGATCTCCGCGCCCGCTTCGGCCACGTTCGCCAGCACGCGCACGTGATCGTCCGCCACCTCGACGAAGCCGGCATGCACCGCCAGGCAGCGCTTCACTCCGCCCGCGACATACGTCAGGGTTCCGATCCCCAGCAGCCCCACCAGCGGCGCATGCCCCGGCAGCACTCCCAGGTACCCGTTCCTGCCCGGTATCTCGACCTCGCTCACCTGCTCGCGCACGAGTTCGCGCTCCGGGGTCGCGACTTCGAGTTCGATCGTCGGCGCCATGGATTAAGCCTTCTGCATTTCCTCGGCCTTGGCCAGCACGTCTTCGATCGTCCCCTGCATGTAGAACGCGCTCTCGGGGATGGCGTCGTGCTTGCCTTCGGCGATCTCGCGGAATCCGCGGATGGAATCGGCCAGCTTCACGTACTTGCCCTTGAAGCCGGTGAACTGCTCGGCCACGTGGAACGGCTGCGAAAGGAAGCGCTGGATCTTGCGCGCCCGCGCCACCGTCAGCTTGTCCTCGTCGGAGAGTTCGTCGATGCCCAGGATGGCGATGATGTCCTGCAGATCCTTGTACCGCTGCAGAATCCCCTTCACCATCTGGGCCGTCGAGTAGTGGTCCTGCCCCACGATGTTCGGGTCGAGAATGCGCGAGGTCGAGGCCAGCGGATCCACCGCCGGATAAATGCCCAGAGCCGCGATGTCGCGCGAAAGATTGGTGGTCGCGTCCAGGTGGGCGAACGCCGTCGCCGGAGCGGGATCGGTGTAGTCGTCGGCGGGCACGTAGATCGCCTGCACGGACGTGATCGAGCCTTTCTTGGTCGAGGTGATGCGCTCCTGGAGTTCGCCCATCTCGGTCGCCAGGTTCGGCTGGTAGCCGACCGCGCTCGGCATGCGGCCGAGCAGCGCGCTGACTTCGGACCCCGCCTGGGTGAACCGGAAAATGTTGTCGATGAAGAGCAGCACGTCCTGCCCTTCCTCATCGCGGAAGTACTCGGCCACGGTCAGGCCGGTCAGGCCCACGCGGAGGCGCGCCCCCGGCGGCTCCGTCATCTGGCCGTAAATCAGGGCGCACTTGGATTTCTTGTAGTCCTTGGGATCGATGACGCCGGACTCCTGGAACTCGAGCCACAGGTCGTTGCCTTCGCGCGTGCGCTCGCCCACTCCGGCGAACACGCTGACGCCGCCGTGTTTCGTCGCCAGGTTGTTGATCAGCTCCTGGATGATGACCGTCTTGCCCACGCCGGCTCCGCCGAACAGCCCGATTTTCCCGCCGCGCAGGTACGGCTCGATCAGGTCGATGACCTTGATCCCGGTCTCGAACATCTCCAGGCGCGTCGACTGGTCTTCGAACGAGGGCGCGGGACGGTGAATCGGGTAGAAGCGCTTGGCCGGCACCGGACCCATTTCGTCCACCGGCTGGCCGATCACGTTCAGCACGCGCCCGAGCGTCTCCGGCCCCACCGGCACCTCGACGGGATGGCCGAGGCTGATCGCCTTCATGCCGCGCACCAGCCCTTCGGTCGGCTGCAGCGCGACCGTGCGCACCCGCCCTTCGCCGATGTGCTGCTGCACCTCGCAGATGATATCGATCGGCGCCGGCACGTCGAAGCCTTCGCTGACCACCCGGATCGCGGTGTGGACCAGCGGGATCTGGCCTTCCGGAAACTCGCAGTCCACGGCCGGACCGGCCACCTGGACCACCCTGCCGATTACTTGTACTCCAGTGCTCGTTGCCATATGCAATCCTTATTCGGCGGCGGCCGCGCCGCTCACCACTTCGATGATTTCCTTGGTGATGCTGGCCTGCCGCACGCGGTTCATGTACAGCGTCAGCCGCTCGATCATGTCGCTGGCGTTGGAGGTGGCCGCGTCCATCGCGGTCATGCGCGCCGCATGTTCGCTGGCGACGCTCTCCAATAGCGCCCGGTAGAACTCCATCTCGACGTAGCGCGGCAGCAGGTCCTCCAGCATCTCCGCCGGAGGTTCCTCGTAAATGTAGTCCACCGGACCCGCCTGCTCGGGCAGTTCCACCGGCAGCACGCGCGCCAGGGTCAGCTTCTGCGACACCACGCTCTTGAATTCGTTGTACAGCAGGTAGACGGCGTCGATCTCCTCGCCGCGGAAGAGGTCCATCGCCTTGCGCGCGATCTCCGCCACGTCGTCGTACCGCGCCTTGTTGCCGAGCCCGACGTGCTCGCCCGCGATTACGGCGCCGCGCTTGCGGAAGAAGTCGCGGCCCTTGCGCCCGATCAGTTCCATCCGCACACTTGCGCCGGGGCGGTCTGCCAGGAAGCGTTGCGCGCCTTTGATCAGGTTGGTGTTGAAAGCGCCGGCCAGCCCTTTATCGGCGGTCACCAGCACCAGCAGCACGTTGCGCTCGTCCCTCCGCGCCAGCAGCGGATTGGCGGCCACCCGCTCATCCCCGGCCGCCGCCGCGGCCACATTGCCCAGCACCGTGCGGAAGATGTTGGCGTACGGACGCGAGGCGATGGTGCGATCCTGCGCCCGGCGCAGTTTGGCCGCCGAGACCATCTTCATGGCCTTGGTGATCTGCTGCGTGTTTTTGACCGAGCGGATGCGCCGCCGGATGTCGATCAGGCTAGGCATGGCCCTTTACCGCCGCGGCGTTCTCGGCGACGAAGCGGCTCTTGAATTCCTCGATCACCGCCTTGACCCTGGGCTCGAGGTCCTGGTCCAGCACCTTTTTGGTTTTGATCCCGTCCAGCACGTCGCGGTGCGCGTTTTCGGCAAAGCGGTAGAGTTCCTCTTCGAACTTGCGGCAAACCTCCACCGCGAGATCGTCCAGGTAGCCCTTGGTGCCCGCGTAGATGACCAGGATCTGCTTCTCCAGCGGCACCGGGTGATACTGCCCCTGCTTGAGGATTTCCACCAGCCGCCGCCCGCGATTCAGTTGATCGAGCGACGCCTTGTCCAGGTCGCTGCCGAACTGCGCGAACGCGGCCAGTTCCCGGTACTGCGCCAGGCTCAAGCGCAGCCCGCCGGCGATCGACTTCATGGCCTTGGTCTGCGCGTTGCCGCCGACGCGGCTCACCGAGATGCCCACGTTGATGGCGGGCCGCTGGTTGGAGTTGAACAGGTCGGCTTCGAGGAAGATCTGCCCGTCGGTGATGGAAATCACGTTGGTCGGAATGTACGCGGAGACGTCGCCCGCCTGGGTTTCGATGAAGGGCAGCGCGGTCAGCGATCCGCCGCCGAGTTCGGCGCTCAGCTTCGCGGCGCGCTCCAGCAGGCGGCTGTGCAGGTAGAACACGTCGCCCGGATACGCCTCGCGCCCCGGCGGACGCCGCAACAGCAGCGAGATCTCGCGGTACGCCGCGGCGTGCTTCGAAAGGTCGTCGTAGATGCACAGCGCATGGCGCTTCGAATCGCGGAAGTACTCCCCGATGGCGCATCCGCTGAAGGGCGCCAGGTACTGCATCGGGGCCGGGTCCGAAGCCGAGGCGGAGACCACGATCGTGTAATCCATCGCGCCGTGGTCTTCGAGGGTCTTCACCACCTGCGCCACCGTCGAGCGCTTCTGGCCGATCGCGACATAGATGCAGATCATGTCGCCGCCCTTCTGGTTGATGATGGCGTCGAGGGCGATCGCGGTCTTGCCGGTCTGGCGGTCCCCGATGATCAGCTCGCGCTGCCCGCGGCCGATCGGAATCATCGCGTCCACGGCCTTGATTCCGGTCATCATCGGCTCTTTCACGGGCTGGCGGAAGACCACTCCGGGCGCCAGGCGCTCGATCGAGTTGAACCCGGCCGCGGCGATCGGTCCCTTGCCGTCGATCGGCGCCCCGAGCGCGTTCACCACCCTGCCGATCAGCGCCTCGCCCACCGGCACGCTCATGATGCGCTTGGTGCGTTTGACCGGATCGCCTTCCTTGATTTCCGTGAAGTCGCCGAGCAGCACCGCGCCCACCTGATCCTCTTCCAGGTTCATGGCGATGCCGCTGACCCCGTGGGGGAACTCGATCAGCTCGCCGGCCATGACCTTTTCGAGGCCATGGATGCGCGCGATGCCGTCGCCCACCGAGATCACGCTGCCCACTTCGCTTACATCGATGGCGCGCTCGTAGTTTTCGATCTCCTGGCGCAGGATACTGGTGATTTCGTCCGCCCGAATTTGAGCCATATGTCCTTCCGAATTCCTTATTCCGTGGCCAGCCGGCGGCCCAGCGTTTCCAGCCGTCCGCGCACGCTGCCGTCGTAAACCGTGCTGCCGATCCGCGCCACCACGCCGCCCACCAGCGCCTCATCCACGCTGTAGCGCGCGCGGATGCGCTTGCCGCTGAGCCGCTCCAGTTGCGCGATCACGGCCGCGCGCTGCGC
>JBBIQR010000031.1:0-27149 GCA_037442245.1 Candidatus Solibacter sp.
GAGGTGGTGCATGGTTCCGAGTTGCGCCGGCGACGGCGGTTGATCGTAGAGCATGAACTCGAGGTAGTCGTCGCCGTCCGGCGCCCGCATGTTGACCCAACTGAGGGTTTTGCCGTCTTTGCTGCCGCGCCAGAATTCGCGGAATCCGAGCAGCCCGCCGTAAAACCGGGTTGCGGCGTCCAGGCTGCGCACGCTGATTCCAACGTGCAGGATGCGGGAGGAGATACGCGGACCATCGAGGAACCGCCCGGTCTCGCGCCGCGACCAGCCGCCGGGTGCGTACTGCACGAATTCGACGCCATGGCCGTCGGGGTCCCGGATGGTGAAGTTGGCGTTGCCGATGCGTCCTTTCGGGACCGCGGCAGGGACCTTGACGCCGTGCGCCGCGAGGTAGGCGCGCATGGCCTCGGCGTCATCCACTTCCACGGCGATGTGATTCAGGCGGTCCGCGCCCGGCTGCTTCTCCGGAGCCAGTTCGATGTATTGCCGCTCGTTGACCTTGATGAAGGCCATCGAAAGGCTGCCATCGGGGTTGTCGAGATGGAAAGGCTCGCGGTAGCCGAGGAAGTCCTCATAGAACGCGCGCGCCCGCGTCATGTCGTGAACGAAGAGAGAGATGTGCGCGACGCCCAGGATCCTGGGCCGCGGCGGGGAGTCCGGCGGAGCGGCAACGGCTCCGCCGGCGAGGGCGAGCAGCAGGCACAGAGCGGTCGCGAGTGGCATGTCCACCAATTGTAGGCCGTGGACCCGCGCCGCGGGCGGTTACTTCTGGAAAACCAGCTTGTCCTTGGTGCCGCCGAGTTCGATCCACTGGACCTCGTTGGTGTTGCCCGCCTTCTTCATGGCGACCGCGGTCTGGTCGTACTTCTTCTCCGCCGGTTGCAGGGTGGCCTTGGCGTCGATGCGATTTCCGTCGTTGTCCATCACGGTGATCTTGGTGCCGTCCACTTTAACCTTGTAGTCGCCGGGCTTCAGTTGGGCGCTACCCGCTTTGGCGGTGTCGTACATGGAGAAGCTGTAGGTCTTGGCGGCCACGAGGCCGGCGGCAAGCAGGGCGATAATCGTTAAGCGTTGGAACATGATTCTGGATCCTCCTTTTCGGATTTCCTCTGTTGTTACCGACGCGGTTCGAATGGGGCCTGTTACGGCGCGGCGTGTAAAGAAAGATTGCGAATGCAACAAGCAGAACACACTACGTGCCGGTGTCTGGCCCGTTGGAGCCGGGCCGCGGTTAGAAGTTCAGACCGATGCGCGCAATCACGGTACGCGGCTGGAGGAAGTGGGTGCCGCTGAAGGTGGAGAGGAAATTGTAGAGCGCGACCGTGTTGCCCAGGTTTGCGATATCCACGGCGGCGGTGATATGCAGCGGCTTCTCGGTGTGGGTGAGGTTGTCGGTGCCGATGCCGAGGTTGAAGACGTGGCGCGCCTTCACGCGGTCGGGATTCAGGTCGTTGTTCTCCTGGCCGGTCTGGGGCAGCGTCAACAGCCGGGATGTGCCCAGCCCGCTGCACGCCGTAATCGGCGCCGCGTAGGTGGCGGGCACGCCGTTGCACGCGAACCCGATGGTCACCTGCTGCGCGGCGGAGAGCCCCAGCGCCGTGGCCACGTCCGGCACGCCGCTCACCACCATGCCGCTGTCGTAGCGCCAGGTGAGTTCGATCCACTCGGCGCGCTTCGGCTGGTAGCGGATACTGGCGGTCGATTGAAACGCCTGGTCGTGGTCGATGCGGAAGACGCCGGACCCGAGGTCCACGCCCTGTGAGACCAAGCCGCCGACCTCGGGCGGAAAGTAGCGCGCCCGCGTGCGGCCGAACGTCCAATAGGCCAGGAAGCCGCCCAGGTTCGCCGTGCTCAATCGCCCGGTAAGCCCATCCACTTTGGACTTCTGCCACGACACGGGAAACGTGATCGTGGTATTGAGCAGGGTGCTGAAATCGTAGCCGCCGTCCGTATATTTCCAGAAGTAATCCGCATCCAGAAGCAGGTGGCGGCCCAGCGATTGCTCGAAGCCGGTGTTGAACTGGTTGCGACGGCCGGGCGGCACCGGGAGGGAACTGGCGCCGAAGGCGTTGGCCGCCAGACCGCCGGCCCCGGTAGCGCTCGAAAGCAGCAGGTTCTCGTTGAAGGGCGTTTCCAGGCTGCGGGTGAACGAGGCGCGCAGCACGGTGCCGGTCGCTTTGATGTGGTAGGAGACGGCGGCGCGGGGTTCGGCGGCGTTGGCCGTGCTCAGTCCGGCATAGCGGTCGAAACGCAGACCCAGATTGAACAGGAAATTGCCTGCCGTGATCGCATCCTGCGCGTATCCGGCGTATTGATCGATGTTCCCGGTGGCGTGGAACAGGAAGAGACTGCCGCCGCTGGCCAGGTCGTACGGCGCCAGACTGGGCGGCGCGGCGAACGACGGGTCGGTGATGCCGAACGTGAAGTCCTCGCGCAGGCGCGTCTGCTTCAGATCGACGCCGATCTTGATATTGTGCCGGCCGCGGGTGATGGCAAGGTCGGTGCGCAATCCCCAGTTGAGGAGTTGCCGCGCCTGGCTCTGCGTGGCCGGCGTGTCGAGGAGCGGGTCGCGGCTGCCGTAGTAGGAGAACTCGTCCTTGCGGACATACGGGTTCACGGTCAACAGGGCGTGGCTGCCGAAGGTGTGCTGGTAGCCGGGCGCGAAGCTCCAGGTCAGCACGCGTTGGCGCTGGTCCTGCGCGAGTTGCTCGTAGGTATTGGGAATCTGGATCCAGTTACGCGCCGTGAACAGGTTCAGGTGATAAGCGTCGGCGCCGTTGGGCATCAGGTCGAGCCGGTCGAACACGGTCTGGTTATTGCCGGTGTCGTGGAACGGCGTGAACTCGGGCGAATCCAGAAAGCGTCCGCTGCGCGTCCCGTCCAGCGAAAGGAAGTTGCCGTACTTCGCTCCGCCGAAACCGAGCGACGCACTGCCCTCGACGGTCCCGAAGCTGCCGTAGGCCGTCTCCAGGCTGCCGAAGGGTTTGGACGCGCCGAGTCCGCTGCGCGTGGTAATCTGCGCGACCAGGCTGGTCTTGTCGCCGAACTCGGCATTGGGGGCGCCGGTGTCCAGTTCCATGCTCTGAATCGCGTTGGTGGGCAGTTGGGTGGAGAAGACCTTGCTCTGCTGATCGCTGATCGGCTGGCCGTCCACCACGAAGCTGACCTGCGCGTGGTCGCCCAGCGGGTGGAAGGCGCCGTTGGCATCCGCGGCTACTCCCCCGGTGCTGTAGATAATCGCCTGGCTGAGTCCGCCCGCCGGATCCACCGCGGGGAGTTTGCTGAGCAGGCCGCGATCGACATCGGTGTGGGCCGAGGGTTCGGTTTCCACCAGATCGGCGCCGGCGGCTTCCACCGTCACGCTGGTATTGGAGCCCGCTACTTCCAGCGTCGCCTTGACCTGGACCGCCACGACGCTGCGCACGGTCACGTCGCGTGCGAAGGGATCGAAGCCCTGCGCGGCGATCTCCAGATGATAAGGATTCTGCGGCACGCCGGGGAGGCGGAACGTCCCGTCGCTACCGGTGACGGTGGTGCGGCTGAAGGAGGTCACCGGGTTGCGGATGCTGACCGTGGCGTTGGGTACGACGGCGCCGCTAGAGTCCTTCACGACGCCTTCGATGGTGCCGGTGTTGCCCATCGATTGAGCGGACGCGAAGGCGGAAAGGAACAGACAGACTACGGCCGCGACAGCAACACGCCTCATGCTAGCAGTATCGCGGCGCCTCCCGTGCCGCAAGAGCCAATTCGCATCAGCGGGCGGTTTCGGCCGATGAGCGGGCGCGAGGCGGGGGCCGGCGGACCGTACTTCCGGGTACAGTGAAAGAGGATCCACGCAGCGTGCCAATCCGTACCCTGATCGTCGACGACGAGCCGGTAGCCCGGCAGGTGCTGAAGGAGGAGTTGTCCGCCGCCGGAGACGTCGAGATTGTGGGCGAAGCCGAGGACGGCGCCGGCGCCCTGAGCGCGATCGCGCGGCACCGTCCGGACCTGGTCTTTCTCGATTTGAGGATGCCGGGCCTGGGAGGCTTCGAAGTGGTGCACCGGTTGCCGGAAGGAGTGCTGCCGGTGGTGGTCATCGTCACGGCGTACGACGAGCACGCCATCCGCGCGTACGAAGCCGGAGCGCTGGACTACCTGCTCAAGCCGGTGAGCCAGGAGCGGCTGGCCAGGACTCTGGATCGCGTACGCGCCCTGCGCGGACGCAAGGGCGAGGTCGCCGAATCGCTGGTGCGGTTGGACGCGGTGACGGCGCCAGGGTCCTCCCACGTCCGCAAGATCGTGGGCCGCTCCGGCGCCGAGTATCACCTGCTGGATCTCGATGAGATCCTGGCGTTCCAGGCGGAAGGCGAAATCGTCTGGATCCTCACCGCGCGGCGGCGGTACATGGCCACCCAAGCGCTGCACGCGATCGAGGCGCGGCTGGCTGGGGGGACGTTCCAGCGCGTGCACCGCGGGGCGCTGGTCAACGTCGATCACGTGCGCAAGATGACGCCGCTCAGCAGCCAGCGCTGGATGCTCACCCTGAGCAACGGAGCGGAGTTGACGGTCAGCAAGCGGCTGGCGAAGTCCGTCCGCGACGCGCTGCAATGGTAGGCGACGATGCCCGGATTGAACGTTCCGCTCATCATTAATCTAATCGGACACACGGCGGGCGCGGTGCTGTTCGCGATCTTTCTGGCGCTGCTGTTCAGCCGGCGCGGGTGGAGCGGAGAGCGCGGGCGTAACCTATCGGGAGCCGCGGCGGCTCTGGCGGTGGTGTGGAACGTGGGGTCCCTTCTGGTTCTGCTGCTGCCGTCCGAGGCGGGGCCGGCCGGACGAATCGCCGTCGCGGTGAGCTTTTCGGCGCTGAGCCTGCTGCCCGCGGTCCTGCTGCATACCTGGCTCCGCGGCGCGCACCCGCGGATCACGGCGGCCGGCTATCTGCTGAGCGCTACGGCGACGGCGATGCACATCCGCGAGATTGGCGCCGCCGATCCCTCGCTGCACCGCATCGCGATTCTGGCGATCACGATCGGCTTTCTGCTGCTCACCGGGATCGCCGCCGGGCTCTACGGCGCGGGAGCGCGGCTGGCCGCGGCGATGGCGCTGGCGCTCTTCGCCGGCTCCTTCATCCACTTCGGCGAGGCCCATGCCGCGCGCGCCTGGGAGAGCGAACTGCTGATTCACCACGCCGGCATCCCGCTGGCCCTTTTTGTGCTGCTGCAGGACTACCGCTTCGTCCTGCTCGACGCGTTCGTGCGATTTCTGGCGAATGCGCTGCTCGCGGCAGCGATTACCGCCGCGATCGTCCTGGCGGGTTTGCGGCTGATCGCGCCGCCGGTAGCCGATCCCGTGCGTCTGGCGGGTTTCGCGATCGGGTTGTGCGTCTGCCTGGTGCTGTTCGCCTGGCTGCGCGGACGCCTCTTCGACTGGTTGACCCGGGCATTGTTCGGCCAGCGGGCGCTCAGCAACGCCGCGGCCCGGGTGCGCACGCCGCCTTCCCTGGAGAACGAGGAGCGGTACCTGGAGTGGGCGGCCGGGAGCGTAGCGGAAGCCGTCCGGGCCGTCCGCCACGAGGTCGTCATGCAGGAACGCGTGGAGGCTGCCGCAACTTTGCGCGCTTCCGGCGAAGCCGTGGTGCCGGTTCGCCTGGGGCAGGGCGATTCGCGCCTCATCGTGCTTGGTCCGCGGCGCGGCGGGCAGCGCTACCTGCGCGACGATCTGGACCTGCTCGCTGCCGCCGGCGGTGAAATCGCGGCGCACGTCGAATCCATGCGGCGCAACGAACTGGTGCGTCTGGCGGCGCAGGCCGAATTGCGGGCGCTGCAGGCGCAAATGCATCCTCATTTCCTTTTCAATGCGCTGAATACGCTTTACGGCACGATTCCGCGCGAAGCCGGCGGGGCGCGCCGCATGGTGCTCCGGCTGGCCGACATTTTCCGCTACTTCCTGCAGACGGAAGGCGCGCTGGTGCCGCTCTCGCGGGAAATGGAGATCGTCCGCGCCTATCTGGAGATCGAGCAGAGCCGCCTGGGACCGCGTCTGACTGTAGAGATCGCGGTGGATGACGCCGCGCTCGATGTGCCGATCCCGGTGCTGTCCATTCAGCCGCTGGTAGAAAACGCCATCAAGCACGGCGTGGCGCGCCATGCCGGACCCGGCTACGTGGCGGTCGAAGTGAAATCCGCCGGGGGGCTGTGCATCACGGTGCGCAACAGTGCCGGCGGCGACTCCGAACCGGGGCCGGGCGTGGGATTGCAGAACGTGCGCCGCCGCCTGGAGATCTGCTACGGTACGGGCGCCACGCTGGACCTGCGGGTCGGGGAAGGTCAGGCGGCCGCCGAATTGCGCATCCCCGCCGCCTCTGCGGGTGCGCGACATAGAAGTGGGGCGGCGGTAACCCAATCAGAGCCGCGACCGTAAGGGAGCGCTACCGCAGGTGATCCGATACGCCACGGAACGTCACCCAATTCTAGCGCTCCCTTACGGTCGCGGCTCTGCCCGAAGTACTCCTACGCTAGGATTTGCTCGATTGGCCGGGCATTTTGTGAATCTCTCACTTTCATGTCGCACACCCCGCCTCTGCCTGAGGCTGGTTTCGCGACGCGGCCTGCGGTACTTTCAGAGGGTAGGTGCGTATGAATTCGAGGTGGATCATTCGGCGGGCTGTGCCGGGCGCGGTCCTGGCAGCCACATCGCTCTGGATGCAGGCGCAGGATAACAGCAGGAGCAACCGGATGCCCGGCGAGCGCCCGATGCGGCGGGTCGAGGTGGTGCGTCCCGGCGGCAGCGTGGTGGTGGCCGATTCGCCGGGGCACGGCTACGTGCAGCGTCAGATGGTGGTCGGCGGCACCCCGATGCTGAAGCGCACGTACATGAACAACGGCGTGCCGCAGGCCAACTTCTACCGGCCGTACGCGTATCGCGGCGTCAATCTCGCGGCCTACACGCCGGTGCGCTACTACCGGCCCGCGTTCTACACGTATATGAACACGCCCTGGGCGCAGCCGGTCGCCTACGGATGGGGCTGGAGCAGCCGGCCGTGGTTCGCCTCCTACGGCGGATACTTCACGCCGTATGCGACGTACTCGAGCCCGGCGATGTGGCTCACCGATTACCTGATCGCCGCCGCCCTGGAGGGCGGCTACCAGGAGAGCTTTGCCGCGCAGTCCGCGGGGATGGGCGGTTACCCCGGCGCCGCGCCAGACGCGGTGATGGATCCCGGCGTTAAGCAGGGCATCGCGGCGGAGGTCGCCGGGCAGATCCAGTACGAAGCCGCCGAACAGGCTGCCGGCTACGGCGGGGACCCCGCGGCCGCGATGTTCACCGGCGGCGGGAACCACGTCTTCGTGGCTTCCGGCGCGCTGCAGGCGAACTCGGATGGCGGAGGGTGCTGGTTGCGCGCGGGGGACGTCGTCCGGACCAGCGGCCTGCCGCCGGGAGATTCCGCGGCGGCGCCGGCGCTGGTGCTCTCCAGCCGCGGGATGGACTGTCCGCGCGGCAGTACCGTATGGATCGGACTCGCCGACTTGCAGGAGATGCAGAACTACATGCGGGCCACGATCGATCGCGGCCTGTACGAGATGCAATCGCGCCAGGGCCAGGGCGGCTTGCCCGCGCTGCCTCCCGGCGGCGCCGGTGCGCTCGATTCGCCGCTGGCCGCGCAGGCGCAGCCTGATGCCAACGCGGGCGCGGAACTGACCAGCGTCTACCAGGGCGCCGCCCGCACCGAACCGCAGGCGGCCAGCGTGTACCAGCCCGCCACGCCGGCGCTGGCGCTCGGCCTCACCATCGACGAAGTCAAGGCGATTCAGGGCGAGCCGCAGAAGATCGTGGACCTGGGGGAGAAGAAGATTTATCTGTACCGGGATCTCAAGATCACGTTCACCGGCGGCCGCGTCACGGACATTCAGTAGCCGCGGCGCGATCCGTCAGCGTTCGCGGATGCGCAGTTCGCGGAACATCATTACGGTGAACTGGTCGTGCAACTGGAGTCCGATCGGGCCGGTCTTCGATCGCGCCGGATCGCCCGCGAATTCGGCCGCCGGGTTGCCGTTGATCCGCACGCGGATCGCCTGGTTGCGCGATTCGATATCGAGCGCGTTCCACTGTCCCATCCGCTGGAAACCGGTCTTCGCCGGCACGAACGCGTAGACGCTGCCGGTGGGGTACTTCTCGAGGTCGTCGTCGGCGATCTGGATTTCGTAGCCGATGTGCGCCGGAGTGGTTTTGGGGAACGCCGCCAGCGAAGGGCGTTCGGCATCGCTTTCGCCGATGGCGCCGTGCGCGCGGGAGCGGTCGCGGATGGAGACACCGCTGTTGCCGTGGGCCGGCAGGAAGTACTCCACGTGCAGATCGAATTCGCCGAATTCGCGAGTGGTATAGAGCCAGGCCTGGCGCCCGGTCCAATCGCGATACTCGAGCGCCGGCGCGGGCGGTTTGGCCGAAAGCAGCGTGTCGATGGCGCCGCGCGTGCGCTGCCCCAGCAGAACCCCTTCGGGCAGCACGCTCCACAGGCAATTGCCGCGCGGCTCCCAGCCGTCGAGGGTCTTGCCGTCGAAGAGCGGTTTCCAGCCCAGGTCCGGCGGCAGAGTGACGTTGCCGGTGGCTGCCCACTCGGCGCCGCGCGCCACCAGCGCCTGGAAATACACGTCGTCGAGATCCGGATTCATCTCGTTCGCCCAGGTGTGGCCGAGCATGGTGGTGTAAACCCGCCCCTTGCCGTATTGCCGGACCCAGTCCATGGGCTCGCCCTGCCGCGAGACTTCCGAGAACGCGTAGGTGAGGATGGTCAGGCCCTCGGCCGGACCGTGCTGGCCGTGGGTGAGTTGTTCGGAGCGGTGGCGCCAGTGGTCCGGCATCCCGCGCGTGATCGGGTGATCCTTGTCCAGAGTGTAGACGTCGAAATCGTGGCGCGGACCGTGCCCCGGATTCAAGCCTTCGCCCTGCGGCGCCACCACGACCTTGCCGCCGCGGATGGCGATGCTCCGGCCGAAGTTCCGGTCGCGCCATCCGAGCCCGATCATGTCGTTATAGGCCGGCCACTGGAGGAACGCGTTGTTCGCCGCGTGGAACACGACCAGCCCGCCGCCGTTGCGGACGTATTCTTCGAGGGCGCGCTCCGCCGCCGCGGGCCAGCGCGTTCCGGTCGCGGTGTGGCCGCCGTTGAAGTTGTCGATCACCACGTCGTACCGCGAAAAATCGGGCAGCTTGGGATACGTCGAGACCTCCACGGTGAAGCGCCCGCTCTCCTCGAGAATCGAGCGGATCGCGCGCGTGCCGGCTGCCCAGTCGTGGTTATTGACGCCATCGATGATGACGGCGGAGAGTTGATGTTGGGCGCCGGCCGCGGTGCATGCCGCGGCCAGCGCTATGAGTGCCAGGTGGCGTGACACTGGCTGCTAGACCTCCAGCTTCCAGGGTTTGCGATAGTTGGCTTTCAAGTGCGGCTTTACCGCTTCCTGCTTCACGGTCCAGTTCTGCTCGTCCCAATCCAGCCGCGACTGGAACCGCATCGAGAGATTGCCCAGCAGGCAGGTCGTCGAAGAGCGGACGCAGGTCTCGATTTCGCTCATCGGCTTCTGCCGGCTCTTGATGCACGCGGCCCAGTTCTGCCAGTGCGGCAGGTTCATCAGGCCCATTTCGGCGTCTTTTTCCCAGGTCTGCGCCTGGACCTTGGAGCCGCGGTTGGGAATCAGCCAGCAACCGCCGCGATTGACGAAGATGGTCGCGTCGGTGCCGTGGATGGCGCTGCCGTAGCCCTGGTTCAGCGCGAACAGCGGCAGCGGATTGCACGTGCGGCTCTCGTAGGTGGTCAGATACTTCGGGTACTCGAACGTGGCCAGCATGGTATCCGGCGTCTGGGTGTTGTCCTCGACGTAGAACTTGCTGCCCAGCGCGACGACCGACTTCGGCATCACCTCCTGGAAACACTGGTGCAGCGGGTCGACCAGGTGCACGCCCCAATCCGTCATGGCGCCGCCCGCGTAATCCCAGAAGTAGCGGAACGTGGGGAAGCCGGCGGTCTTCACGCCCCAGCGGTTGGCGTTGAACGGCACCTTGGGCGCGGGTCCGAGCCACATGTCCCAATCCAGGTCCGCCGGCGGAGCGCTGTCCGGCGGGTTGCCCCAGCCTGCCTTTTTGGTGAGACCCGCCTGGAAGGTGTGGCAGAAGGTGACGTCTCCCATCACGCCGCTGGCCACCAGTTCCGCGGCCTTCTTGAAGTAGCCGCCGGAGCGCTGCATGGTTCCCGCCTGCACCACGCGCTTGTACTTGCGCGCTGCCTGCACCATCTTCTGCCCCTCTTCCACGTAGGTGCAGGAGGGCTTCTCCACGTAGACGTCCTTGCCGGCTTTGCAGGCCTCCACGGCCATGTAGGCGTGCCAGTGGTCCGGGGTGGAGATGCAGACCGCGTCGATGCTTTTATCCGCGATGACCTCGCGGAAATCCTTCACCGGCTTGACGGTCACTCCGCCTTTGGCGGCGGCCGCCACCGCGCGGTCGAGGTGCGGCTGATAGACATCGCACACCGCGACCGGCTGTAATTCGGGCACCTTCATTGCGTACCCGAGGTTGCCCGAGCCCATCGCCCCGAGGCCGATGAACCCGACCGAAATCTTGTCGTTCGCCCCTCGGATGCTGCCGGTGAAGAGCGATGTGGTGAACGCGGTCGCAGCCGCGGCAAGCACATCTCGTCGTGGAATTGCGCTCTTGGTATCCATACTGTGTTCTAGGATGCCAGAAAACCCAAGGCGCCGGAGGATTCCGTTGCGGAGCCTGCTAGAATCCCTTTCGTGGCACCTAAGCCCTCCGAAGCGGGCGGCGCGCCGGCCGCCGAACGTTCCCGCCGCATCCTGTCGATCCAGCGCTGGTCGATCGCGCTGCTGGTGGCCGGCGGCGCGTTGAACTATGTCGACCGGGCGACGCTTTCGGTGGCCAACAAACTGATCCAGGAGGATCTCGGCATCCCGGTGGAGAAGATGGGACTGCTGCTCTCGGCGTTCCTGTGGGCCTATGCTTTCGCGCAACTGCCGGTGGGCGGACTCATCGACCGCTTCGGCCCGCGTAAACTTCTCGGGTTGGGGCTGTTCGGATGGTCGGTGGCGCAGGCGGCCGGCGGCTTCGTGAACGGGTTCGGCGCCTTCATCGGCGCGCGCTTCGCCTTGGGTGTGGGCGAGGCGCCGCTGTTTCCCGGCGGCGCGCGCGTGGTGCGCGACTGGTTCGGCATTCGCGAGCGCGGCTTTGCCACGGGACTCTGCCAGTCCGCTTCCTCGCTGGGCAATTTCGTCGCGGTCCCGCTGCTGACCTTTTTGATGCTGCGCCTGAGCTGGCGTTGGATGTTCATCCTGGTGGGCGCGCTCGGAGTGGTGCTCGCCGCCGTCTGGTACGGTGTGCACCGCGACCCGCGCGAAGTCGAACTCACGCCGGGCGAGATCCGCTACCTGACCGAGGGAGACGAGAACACGACGACGCGTCCACCGACCCTGGCTGAATGGCGGCACCTCTTCGGGCACCGCACCACCTGGGGGATGATCGCGGGTTTCTTCGGCACCATCTACACCTTGTGGTTGTACACCGGGTGGCTGCCCTTCTACCTGGAGCACGAACGCCACATGAGCATCGCCAAGGTGGGGGTGGTGGCGGCGATCCCGTACTTCTTCGGCTGCGTCGGCGCGATCGCCGGTGGGTGGCTCTGCGATTATCTTACCCGGCGCGGATGGACCCCGATGGGCAGCCGCAAGGTGCTGATCGCATCCTCTCTCTGCGGGATTTCGGTGTGCACGATGGGCACCGTCTTCGCGCGGGCCAATGAGGCCGCGCTCGCCTTCATTTCGGTTTCGCTCTTCCTGATCTACATTGTGGCCAGCGCCGCGTGGGCGACGGTTCCGGTCGCCGCGCCTGGACAGTTCACGGCATCGCTCGGCTCCATGCAGAATTTCGGCGGCTACCTGGGCGGCGCGCTTGCTCCGACGATCACCGGGTTCATCGTCGCGCGCACCGGCAGTTTCTCTCCCGCCCTGATGTTGAGCGCCGGGTTGAGCCTGGTCTCGGCCGCGGCCTACCTGCTGCTGGTGCGCGGTCCGATTCCCGCGAATCACACGCAAGTGTAGCGGTTTGCCGCAGGCGCGCTTCCTTACGCCGGGTGGACGAATTAACCAAAGTAGGTAACGATTACCTGCGGCGTACGGCCCGGACTATGGGCGTTTCCAGGCTTCTGCCGATACTGGGTGTGATGAAGCATGTGACCTCCAGACTCCTGATTGCCCTCTCAGCTACCGCGTTCTTTCATACACCGGTGTTTGGGACGACGATCTCATTCGGCCTGCTGAACAATCCCAACCAGAACTACACCTTTGCGCGCGCGGACTCTCCCGTTGGCGCGCTGGTGACCGATCCCGTCGCTCCCTATCCGGGATGGATCGGCTCCAATACCCCCGGAAATCTTTACGGACTCTTCTGTATCGACTACCTGAAGACCGCGAACTGGAATGGAACGTACACCGGAGTGGAGTACGATATCGGCGGCGCGATTCCCGGCAAGAGCCAGGCGCAACTGGTCGAAGCCGCGTATCTCTCCGACCAACTCTACCGCCTCGGCGGCAGTTCGGCCGCGCTGCAATACCAGGGCGCGATCTCGTTTGCGATCTGGCAGATCATGGACCCCACTCCCGGCCACGTGCCGGTCGATCCCGCCGCGCAGCCGTACATTCAACGGGCGCAGTATCTCTACCAGACCCTCCAGATCTCCGTCGCCATGTTCCCCAACACGCGGGTTATGGTGCCCACCAACACTACGATTCAGGACTTCATGACTCTCACCCCAGGGGTGCCGGAACCGGGCACTCCGTTCCTCTTCGGAGGCGGCTTGGCCATGCTGGTTTTCGGGCGCATCCGTTTGTCTCGTTTCAGACGGTAAATTTGGCCGTGTGGACGTCCCGCGGGCGGCGGGTTGCCCTCGCTCTTCGTGTGCCGCCGCACGGAGGCGGGTGGCGCCCGGTGTCCGGAGGCACGTTGGACCCGATTCTGCTCCGCCATCCTGTTGGTTCCCGCTAGCGGGGGCCAACTCATAAGGAGAACCACGATGAATTGGGACCAAATCCAAACTCAATGGAAACAACTGAAGGGGCAGGCCAGGCAGCAATGGAGCCAGCTCACCGAGGAAGACCTGCAACGGATCTCCGGCAATCGCGATAAGCTGATCACCGGCTTGCAGGAGCGCTACGGCATGCCCAAGCAGGAAGCGGAATCCCAGGCGGACAACTGGGCACGCAATCTTCACGCCGCCGAGCCCACTCGTTCGGGCCGCGCCGGCGCCGTCTGACCGTCGCTTCCGCGCGGGACGTCACCGGCGTCCCGCGCGGAAGCCCGGCTAACCGGCGTCCCGCCCAAAAATGCGCGGCGGTAGAATTGGACCCATGCGACCGATTCTCCTCGCAGCCCTTTTCGCCGCGGCGCTCGCCGCCGCGCCCGACGTGCACTTCTACCAGCGCCCGGCCCTGAGCAGGACCGAGATCGTCTTCTCCTACGCGGGCGATCTCTGGCGCGTTCCCCGCGAAGGGGGAAGGGCGCAACGCCTGACCGGCGGCACCGGCTTCGAAACCGAGGCGCTCTTCTCGCCGGACGGCGCGACCCTCGCGTTCACCGGCGAATACGACGGCAACATCGACGTCTACACCATGCCCGCCGCCGGCGGTGTCCCCAAGCGCCTCACCTACCACCCGGACGCGGACCGCGTAGCCGGCTGGTCGCCGGACGGCAAGCGCGTCCTGTTCCGCTCCAACCGCACCAGCCACTCGCGCTACACCGAGCTGTTCAGCGTCTCCACCGAAGGCGGGCTCCCCGAAAAGCTGCCGCTCCCCATGGCCTGCATGGGCCAATACTCGCCCGACGGCAAGCGCATGGTCTACGCGCCCATCGACGGCGCGCAGTTTGCCACCGGCTTCACCAACTACGTCGCCTGGCGGCGCTACCGCGGCGGCACGGCCAGCTACCTCTGGATTGTGGACTTCCCCTCGCTCGACACCACGAAGATTCCGCGCACCGATTCCAACGACATCTACCCCATGTGGATCGGCAACCGCATTTACTTCCTCTCCGACCGCAACGGTCCCATGACCCTGTTCCGCTACGACCCGGCGTCGCAGAAGGTGGATGAACTGGTGCACAATACCGGCCAGGACATCTGGAGCGCCAGCGCCGGTCCGGGCGGCATCGTTTACGAACAGTTCGGCCAGATCCACCTGTACGATATCGCCAGCGGCAAGGAACACGTGGTGCCCATCGAGGTGGACGCGGACCTGGCCGAGGTCCGGCCGCGTTTCCAGAACGTCTCCCGCGAACTGCGCGGCGCCGCCATCTCCTCCACCGGCATGCGCGCCGTCTTCGAGGCGCACGGCGAGATCCTCACGGTTCCGGCCGAAAAGGGCGAGCCGCGGAACCTCACCAACTCTCCCGGCGTGATGGACCGCGCCCCCGCGTGGTCGCCCGACGGCAAGAGCATCGCATGGTTCAGCGACGAGAGCGGCGAGTACGCGCTGCACATCAAGGCGCAAACCGGAGAAGGGGAGACGAAGAAGATTCCGCTGCAAGGCAAGAGCGCCTTCTACTTCGATCCGAAGTGGTCGCCCGATTCCAAATCCATCGCGTTCACCGACAACATGACCAACCTGTGGTGCGTGGACGTCGCCGGCGGCAATGCCACCAAGGTCGATAGCGATTACCTCTACGACATCGGCCGCGGCTTCAACTGGAGCGGCGATTCCAAATGGATCGCGTTCGAGCGCTTCGGGAGCAATCGCATGCGCTCCATCTGGGCGTGGAGCGCCGAAAGCGGGAAGAGCACGCAAATCACCGATGGAATGAGCGATGCAGGTGCCCCCGCCTTCGATCGCGACGGCCAGTACCTGTACTTCACCGCCAGCACCAATTCCGGCGCCTCATCGAGCGGGCTCGATATGAGCAGCGACGAGCACCCGGTCACCAGCAGCGTCTACCTCGTGGTGCTGCCCGATAACATCGAGTCTCCGCTCAAGCCGGAGAGCGATGAGGAAGGGCAGGCGCGCCCGCCGGCCGAGGGCGCGGGACGCGGAGGCCGCGGCGGCTCGGGCAGCGGCGCAACCACGCCCGCTCCCGAAACTCCGCCCAAGCCGGTGCGGATCGATTTCGATCGCATCCAGCAGCGCATCGTCGCGCTCCCGCTTCCCCCGCGCAACTACCAGTCGCTCACCGCCGGGCGTGCGGGCATCCTGTTTCTGCTCGAGCCCTCGGCATCCGGCGACGTGCGCGGCGGTTTCGGCGGAGGCGCCGCCGTCACCCGCTTCGACCTGAAGACGCGCAAGAGCGAAAAGCTCGCCGACAACGTCGCGCTGTTCGATCTCTCGGCCAATGGCGACAAGATGCTGCTCCGCCTTGCCGGCGGCGGAGGAGGAAGGGGCGGGCGCGGAGGCGCCGGCGCGCCCGGCGCGCCGCAGTACGTGATCGCTCCCAGTAATGCGCCACTCAAGCCCGGCGAGGGCGCGCTGAACACGGCCGCACTCGAAGTGAAGGTGGATCCCCGCGCCGAGTGGACCCAGATGTTCCACGAAGTCTGGCGCATCGAGCGCAGCTATTTCTACGACCCCAACCTGCACGGCGTCAACGCCGCCGACGCGGAGGCGCAATTCGCAAAATACCTGCCCGCGCTCGGCTCCCGCGCCGACCTGAACTACCTTTTCCGCGACATGCTCAGCGACATCACCAGCGGGCATCTGCGCGGCAATGGCGGCACCATCCCCGCGGCCAGAACCGTGCCCGGAGGACTGCTTGGAGCCGATTACGAAATCGTGGACGGGCGGTACCGGCTCAAGAAAATCTACATCCCCGAAAGCTGGAATCCACAGATTTCGAGCCCGCTCGCCCAGCCCGGCCTGAAGGTCAGGGAGGGCGACTTCCTGCTCGCCGTCAACGGCCAGGACCTGCAGGGCGCCGACGATGTCCAGCGCCTGCTCGAAAACACCGCCGGCAAGCAGACGCGGCTCCGGATCGCCGCCGATGCCGCCGGCAAGGACGCGCGGGAAATCACGGTCGTGCCCATCGCGAGCGAGACCGCGCTCCGCCATTCCGCCTGGCTGGATGGCAACCGCAGAAAAGTGGACGAACTCAGCGGCGGCCGGCTGGCCTACGTCTACATGCCCGATACCGCGCAGGGCGGATACACCAGTTTCAACCGCTACTACTTCGCACAGAGCGATAAGTCCGGCGCCGTCATCGACGAGCGCTTCAACTCCGGCGGCCAGGTGGCGGACTACGTCATCGACGTGCTGAACCGCAAGCTGATGGCATGGTGGAGCCCGCGCTACGGCGCCATCTACCGTACCCCCGCGGCTTCCGTTCTGGGACCCAAGGTCATGATCGTGAACGAAATGGCCGGCTCCGGCGGCGACTGCATGCCGTGGATGTTCCGCTACTCCAAAACCGGTCCGCTGATCGGCAAGCGCACCTGGGGCGGTCTCATCGGGGTCTCGCAATACCCCACCCTGATGGACGGCGGCGCGGTGACCGCACCCAACTTCGGCTTCTTCAGCCCGGAGGGCAAGTGGGACGTCGAAAACCACGGGGTGGCTCCCGATTTCGAAGTCGACCAGGACCCCAGGAGCGTCGCCGAAGGTCACGATCCGCAGTTGGAGCGCGCCGTCCGGGAAGCTCTCGCGCTGCTGGCAAAGAATCCGCCGCCGGCGCCGCATCGCCCCGAGTATCCGAACTACCAGCGTCCCGCCGCGCCGTCGTCATCGCCTGCGGCAGGGGGCCAGCGGTAGTGTCACAAATCCCGCTCCGCCGGTGTTAGACATACCGTGAGCGCGCTTTCGCAGCCGGCCCCCGCGCCGCAAGGCGAGGACGGCGTCTTCGATTTCGACGCCGTCTTCCGCGCGCACTATCCGCGGCTGGCGCGCATCCTGGCGCGCATCACCGGAGATCCCTCGCGCGCCGAGGAACTCGCGGTCGACGCGCTGTGGAAGCTGTACCGCTCTCCCGAGGCGCACGGGGAATCGGCCGGAGGCTGGCTCTATCGCACCGCGGTCCGGCTCGGCCTCAACGAATTGCGCGGCCGCAGCCGCCGCACCCGGCACGAGAGCCTCGCGGAATCCACCGCGGCATCCCCCGACCCGGAGCAGGCGCGCGCCGCGGCCGAACAGCGGCGGCAGGTGCGGGACGTGCTCGCCGCGCTCGAACCGCGCAACGCCGCCCTGCTGGTCCTGCGGTCGGAGGGTCTCAGCTACGAAGAACTCGCCGCGGCTCTGGAACTGAATCCCGGCTCGGTCGGAACGTTCCTGAGCCGGGCACAACAGGCTTTCCGCAAGGAGTATGTGAAGCGTTATGGACCCCAACGATAGTTCGTGGGTGGAAGGGCGCCTGGCGGCGCTCGATCCTCCCGCAGCGTGGCAGCCGGATTCCACCGCCGCGATGATCCGCTTCCGCAGGCGGGCCGATGGGCGCCGCCGCGCGTTCCGCCTCTGGCTCGGAATTGCCGCCGCCGCCTGCCTGGCCGTGTTCTTCCTCTGGCCGGGATTCTCCTCTCGCCCGGTAGCGCCCTCACGCACCGCGCCAGCGACCGTCACCGCCGCCTACCGGATCACCGGCAGCGCCGCCGCTCCCATCGTCGCGGAGGTCTACTCGGACTACGAGTGCGGCCACTGCGCCGCGTTCTACGCCGAGACCGTTCCGCGCCTGGTGAGCGACTACGTCGCGACGGGCAAGATGCGGCTGCTCCACCGCGACTTTCCCCTGCCGCAACACCGGTTCGCGCGCGCCGCCGCCCGCTACGCCGATGCCGCGGGCCTGGCGGGATCCTACGATGCCGCCGTGGAGCGCATCTTCCGCACCCAGACCCAGTGGGCGGCCGACGGCGACATCGGGTCGCGGCTTGCCGGAGTGCTGCCGCCCGCCGCGATGAAGACCGTGCGCGACGCGCTCCGCGACCCGGCCGCGTTGGACGCCGCCATCGACGCCGATGTCCGGATCGCGCTCTCCGACGGCGTGCGCATGACCCCGACCCTGGTCGTCACCGCCAACGGCCGCCGCCGCACCGTCGCTCCGGTGCCTCCCTATCCGCTGCTCAAGAGCTACCTGGACGATCTGCTGCGCGCCAACTGCCGCGAGGACCCCGGCGCCGCGCGGTGTTGAAGCGTTTCAAAACACCCTCCTGCGGTGATAGAATCCTTCTTACACCCTCCGGAGTTCATAGCCCTTGCTTTCTCTCAAAAGCCTGACCGCTGTACTCGCCCTCACTGTCGCGCCCGCGCTCCTGCACGCCCAGTCCGCCGCCGCCGGGGCGCTCGAAGGTTCCGTCACCGACGCCGAGGGCAAACCCGTACCCGAAGTCACCGTGCAACTCGTCGCCTCCGCGACCGATGAGCGCCTGACCGCGCACGCCGATTCCGCCGGCGCCTTCCACTTCTCCCTCGTGCCTCCCGGCACCTACGAAGTCGAATTCTCGCGCGAGGGCTTCAAGACCGCGCGCATGGCTGCCTTGACCATCAACGCCAGCGAACTTCCCGTACTCGACGCCACGCTCGAATCCGGCGATCCCTCCGCCGCCGTTGCCTGCGCCTGCCACCTGCGAGAAGCCGCGCCCTCTACCGGCACCCTGGTGGATCAGAAAACCATCACCGCCGTGCCGCTCAATACCCGCAACTTCACCCAGGTTCTCTCCATGACTTCCGGCTCGGTGGCCAGCCCCAACAATGCCGGCACGCTGGGACGCGGCACCCCCAGCGTCAACGTCAACGGCAACACCTCCGCCGGAGGCTACACGGTCGATGGCGCGTGGGCTCCCAGCACTGTGCCCAACCCCGACGCCATCAGCGAATTCAAAATTCAGACTTCGCAGAACGACGCCATGTTCGGCGCCATGGTGCCCAACACCAACCTCATGACACGGCGCGGCGAGAACCTGGTACACGGCGGCGGTTGGGAGTTCATACGCAACGACGTCTTCAACGCCAACGACTTCTTCCGCAACTCGACCGGCCAGACCAAGTCCAATCTGAAGCAGAACCAGTTCGGCGCGATGGTGGGCGGCCCCATCCGCAAGAACAAGCTTTTCTACTTCGGCTCCTATCAGGGGACGCGGCAGGTCAACGGACTGGACCCCACTTCGACCTCGAACCTGATTCTGCCCGCGCTGACCACGGACCGCTCGGCCGCCGGTCTGGCGGCGCAGTTCTGCGCGGCGAACCACCCCGGCGACGCGCGCTACCTTACCTATGCGGGCGGGCGGCAGCTCGATTGCAATAACGTTTCCACTTCCACCACCGCGCCCATCAATCCCGTCGCTCTGCGCCTGCTGCAGATGAAGGACGCGGCCGGCCGCTACCTCATCCCGCTGCCCCAGACCCTGATCGGCAGCGGCGCCAACGCGGGACTCGGCTTCTCCGCCTACAGCATGCCCTCGACCTACGACGAGCATCATTTCCTGGTCAACAGCGACGCGATTCTGTCGCCGCGCAACACGCTTTCCGAGCGCGTCTTCGCCGCCACCGTCAACCAGTTGCGCACGTTCGGCTCCACCAAGGGCTATCCCGGCGCGGCGGTCGTTCCCGGATTCGGCTCCGGCCAGACGTTGAACGCCACCGATGTCGCGGCGAGCGCCCACCTGACCACGCAATTCAGCGCGTCCACGGTCAACGAGGCCGTCGTGGCCTACACGCGCAACTTCACCGACACCTATGGCGTGGATACGCCGTCCGCTTCCCAGGCCGGCATGACACCGGCCGACCCGCTGTTCGCGCAGCCGCCCGAGATCACCGTGCTGGGTCCGCTCGGGTCTTTCCGCCTGTTCGGCACCGACCCCAACGACAACCACTTCGAGGTCAGCACCATTTCCTGGGCCGACAATCTTTCCTGGGTGCGCGGGCGGCATCGCCTGCGGCTCGGCGGGACCTTCCTCGACCAGTACAACTGGCGCACCGATACCGGCGGCGCGCGGGGCAAGGTCACCTTTCAGACGTTCGAGGATTTCCTCCTCGGCCTCAGCGCCGCGCAGAATCAGAGCCCCGCCGGACGCAGCAACATTCAATCCGTCCAGGCCAACGAAGGCGTCGGACCCAACGGCGAGGTCGAATACCGCTACCGCAATTATTACGGCGCGGCGTTCGTCGAGGACGATCTCAAACTCGGCGCGCGCTTCACCCTCAATCTCGGGCTGCGCTGGGAGTACATCGGGCCGCCCTTCGATCTCTCCGGCACCATCGGCAACGTCTCGCTCGCCGCGCTCCGCGCGTCCGCCATTCCGCCCGCGGGCGGAACCCTCGCCGGCAACAACGTTGCCGCCAATTACAATCCGGCACTGATCGATCCGTACACCGGGAAGCCCTTCGGGGCGCCGCCGCCGGGCGTCACGGTGCGCCAGTCGAAAAGCTTCTTCGATAACGGCGCTCCGCGCGATGCCTTCGCGCCGCGCATCGGTTTCGCGTGGCAGCCGTTCGGCTCCTCCGGGCGGGTTGTGCTGGGAGCGGCCTACGGGTGGTTCTACCAGAACCCGCCGCTCAGTCCGAATGGGGCGACTCCGCAGCTTATCGCCTCCGCGCCCTTCGCCCAGTCGTTCACCAACACGGACTCGAGCAACAACCTCTCCACCTTCGCCGCGCCGTTTCCCGCGACCACGCTCGGGTACGTGCCGCGCACGGCGACTTCGCAACTCTCCGACCGCGCCGCCGGTCCGAATTACACCGTGCCGCTGCTTCAGCAGTGGAGCTTCACTTCCAAGATCGCGCTCCGGCGCGACCTCTCGCTGGACTTGGGCTATGTCGGCTCCCACGGCGGCAATCTTCTGCTGGCCCGCGGCTTCAATCAGCCCGTGCTTGCCAGCACCGCGCAACCGGTCAACTGCGGCTACGATGGCGTAGCGTCCCACTGCATCGTGAGCAACACTTCGGCCAACGCGGCGCAGCGCGTGCCCGTCCTCGGCGAAACTCAGGCCGCGCTGTTCACCAGCGAGTTCACCGGCACATCCTGGTATCACAGTCTGCAAGCCACGCTCCGCCGCCAGCTATCGGCGCGGCTCACGTTCCAGGCGGCGTACACGTTCTCCAAGAGCGAGAGCAACACCACCGTTCTCAACGACCAGAACACGCTCGCCCTCTCCATGGCGCGCAACTCCTTCGACCGCGCCCACCGGCTGATCACCAACTTCAGCTACCAGTTGCCCGCGCCCGTGGCCGCCAGTCCGCTTGCCCGCGCGCTCATGCAAGGCTGGTCGGTCACCGGCATCATGCTGATGCAGAGCGGACTCCCCCTGACGCTCACCGATCCGAACGGCGGCACGGTGTACGGCCGCGCCGCGATCTCGACCGCCACTTTATGCCCCGGCGCGACCTACGCTTCGCTGGCCACGCCCGGCGGCGTCACCGCGCGCCTGGGCCGCTGGATCGATCCCGCGGCCATTTGCGGCGCGCCCGTTCTCGGCGCCGACGGCTCCACCGCCTACGGCACTTCCGGGCAGAGCATCATGAACGGACCGGGACAGGTGAACGCCGATCTCTCGATCGGCAAGCGCACCCGCGTCGGCGGTCTCCGCGAAAACGGCGAACTCGCCTTCCGCGCCGAGTTCTACAACGCGCTCAACCACCCGCAGTTCGCCATCCCCGGCACCACGCTGCGCACCGCGACGTTCGGCGTCATCACCCAGACCGCGGTCTCGCCGCGGCTCATCCAGTTCGGGCTGAAATACCTTTTCTAGGCGCTACGGCAGCCGCGCCAGCGCCGCCGCGGCCTGCGGATCCTCGCGGTGGTCCAGGTACAGCCGCAGCATCTGCCGCGCCTGCGCCCATGCCCGGTTGCGCATCCAATAATCCGCCAGCGTCCGCGCGCACAGCGGCATGTCCGGCGCGTTGCCGATGTCGGCCGCGCACTCCGCGTTCAGGTGCCGCAGCACGCGCGCGAACTTGTTCGGCAACACGGGAAAATCCGGCGGCGTGTGCCGTACGAACACCAGTTCGTGGGCGTCTTCGTAGGCCAACTGCCATTCGCTTTCCGCCGGATTGCCGAGCGCCAGCGCCAGCGGATACAGCGCTCCCGAGGCAGGCTCGATCGCGTTCATCGCCACGGTATCGATCCCGTAGCGGTCCAGCAGGTCTTTGCGCGGACCCGTGACCGCGTCCGCCGCGGAGCCCTGGTTAAAAAGGATCTGCTGCGCATCCTGGTACGCGCGGTCGCTCAGCGCGCGCCCGTCGAGGAACACGCGCTGCCCGCGCCAGATCCAATACCCGCCCTGTTCGTAGGTGTTGAAGAATCGTCCCGGCATTTGCCGCGCCGCGACGAAATCCGCCGCCGCTTCCGGCACCGTCCAGGCCGCCACCGAAGGGTCCGGCGCGCGCCAGTAGGGGGCGCCGCAAGCCGCCACGATCGCCAGCGCCGGCAGGGCGATGCGCGGTGCGGCGTACGCGGCGATGAGCGCCGGCGCGATGGCCGCCAGCAGCGGCAGGTTGCGGAACGCCGTGAGAGACGCCGCCGCGAACGCGGCAAAGAGAATCCAGTGCTCGCTCCGCACCCTGCGCCACTGCCACGCCAGAACCGCCGCCGTCGCGTACAGCAGCAGGTGGAAGCCGTAGGGCGGTCCCCACCAACCCGGCGGCTGCCACTCGATGATGCTCGTGTTCACCGCGCTGCCGCGATATGCCGCCAGCACCTCAAACACGTGATACGTATTCGGATTCACCAGCGATGCCGCCGCCGTGCCTGCCGCCACCGGCCACAGTTTCCGGTCGCGCACCGCGTACGCGGCCACCACGATCCAGCCCAGGAAGAAACCGCTATGGCAATTGGCCCAGGCCAGCGCGATGACGGGCAGCGCCCACGCCCAGCGGCGCGTTTCCAGGATCGCGAGGAAGACCGCCACTCCCAGGAAGGTGACCAGCGCCGGACGGTCCGCGGCGAACGGCGCCGCCACCGCGGCCGCGGCCAGCGCCGCCGCAATCCCGTGCCAGAAGCCGTTGGCCGCGCGCGCCGCGAGCCATCCGGCGAGACCGCAGAACGCCGCCAGCAGGATCGCCCGCGCCGCCGCTACCGCGCCGAACCCGCCCGCGGCATATACGCCGTACATGGCCAACTGCGCCAGCCACTCGTGCGTCAGGTTGAATCGCGCGACGGTGCCGCCGACGGTGGTGTAGGCGAAGGGATCGGGTACCGGCAGGCGGTGTTGTTGCGCCAGCCACTGCCCGGTCTTCAAGTGCCACCAGAAGTCGCTGTCGGCGATGGGACCCGCGAAGATCGCGATCAGGAACGCGCCCGTCAGCGCGACGGCGCCAAAGCGAAACCATACTCGCGTTGTCTTCCGCGCGGGCGTCGATCCCAGCGTACCGGCATCCGCCGCGCGGCGTCGCGAATGGCTCAAGCCAAGGCTTTCCCGTACAGCGCGAGCAGCCGGCTCCACGCCTTCTCGGCGAGCGCTTCGTTGTAGACCTGCGAGTCCGGCGGGCACCAGCCGTGCGCCCCGCCCGTGTACACTTCGATTTCGGCGGGCAGGTTCGCCTTGGCGAAGGTCTCCTTGAGGACCGTCTTGTCGTTGGGCGAGCGCTTGTCGTCGTTCTCCGCGATGGCGATCAGGAACTGCGCCTTGCTGCGCGCGGCTTGAAGATGCGGGCTGTTGGGTTGATCGGTGACCAGCCCGCCGCCGTGGAACGTAGCCACCGCGCCGACTCTGTCCGGCACGGCGGCGGCGGTGCGAAACGCCATTGGACCGCCCATGCAGTAGCCCTGCGTCCCCATCTTGCGATTCTTTGCAACCGCCTTCTGGCCGTCCAGCCACGCGAGGAACGCCTTGGCGTCCGTCATGTGGGTGGTCTCGCTGAGCGAGCGCGCCAGCGGCATCACTTCCGCAATGGGGGTCGTGGTGCCCGCCGGCGACGTGGGCGCCTTCTTCACGCGGTAGAACGGATTCACCACCAGCACCGCGTAGCCCGATTCGGCCAGGCGCTTGCCCATCTGCCGGAATGCGGGACGCAATCCGAAAATGTCCGGCCACATCAGCACGCCCGGCGCCGTGCCGCCGGCCGGATGCACGAAGTAAGCGTCCGCCGTGCCGTCCGGCGTCGTGACGTTCACGTCGGATTCGCTTACCGCCACGGCGTTCGCGGCGCGCGGCAGCAGCATTGCCACACCGGCGCCGAGCAGTTTGCCGAACTGTTTCCGGGTCACCAGCCCGCGCGTTTCGTATTCCCTGCGGTCCTCTTCAAAATGATCCTGGTCGCACATAGCCCCTCCTCTTCGTGGCCGAATCGCGCGGAAGTGCGCGCCTCTCGCGTTATTATATCCGCACCGGCGATTCCGCCCGCTACTTCAGCACCACCAGCCGCACCCACAGCCGCAGGAGTTCGACAAACGTACGGAGCAGCGAACGGATGCGGAAGAACTGGCTTCGACCGTGCAGCCGCGGATAGTGATGCACGCCGGCTTCGGCGATGCCGCAGCCGCTGATCTCGATCTTGCGCACCAGTTCGACGCAGATGGTGCCGCTGGTCGAGGTCAGTTGAATCCTGTCGAGCAGCGGCCGCAGGATCAGGCGGAAGTCGCAGTCGATATCGCGGATGCGGATGCGGAAAAGCATGCGTGCGCAGAAGTTGTACACCTTGCCGATCCAGACCCGGTGCAGCGGGTCGTGGCGGTCCAGTTTGTAGCCGTTGACCAGTCCCGTGCGGGGCGTCATGAGGGCAAGCAGCAGCGGCAACTCACCGGGGTCGTACTGCCCGTCGCCGTCGGTGTAGAACACGTAATCCTTGCGCGCGGCGGCGAATCCGCTGCGCAGCGCGCCGCCGTAGCCGCGGTTGGCCTCGTGGGTGACGACGCGCAGATGGGGCGCATATTTCGCGCGCAGTTCCTCCAGCACCTGCGCGGTGTTGTCCCGACTGCCGTCGTTGACGACGATGACTTCGTAATCCGCCACGTGCTCGCGCAGCACCGCGAAGGTCCGGGCGATCAGCGCGGGCAGCGAGGGTGCGTCGTTGTAAGCCGGGAAGAAGACGCTCAAGGAAGGGAATCGGGCGCCGTCCACGCTATGCGGTCCTCTCGCCGATCGCGATCACGGTTTGTCCCAGAGCGAGACTGCGGCCCCTTCCCAGCCATGCCGCCTCCAGAGCCAGGGGCAGGTGCAGCAGCCGATCCATCCAGGGCGCCACCGCCTCGACGCCGCTGGAAAGCGGCGCGCCGGTCAACGGCTCCCAAATGCGGAACTTGGCCAACGCAACCGGCAGCAGCAGGCTGTTGGCATAGGTCGCACGCAGGATGCGGAGTCCCGCCGCGCGCATCGGGTCCACCAGCCGCGCGCGCGTGAAGCGCTGCCGTTCGAAGACGTATTCGCTATGCCGGCTGCGCAGGAGCGGCAGCGCCGCGGCGCGGATGATCACCAGTCCGCCGGGCGCGGCCACGCGGGCCAGTTCGCGGATCGCACCGCGTTCATCGCCGGAGGGAAGGTGCGGTAGCACGTCCAGCGAGAGTACCACGTCGAAACTGCCGGTGGCGAAGGGCAGGGAACAGACGTCCCCCTGCACTGGGAGTTCCACCCCGAGGGTGCGGGCATGGCGCAGACCCTCGGCGCTGATGTCCATGGACGCCACATTCCAGCCGCGCTCTTGCTGCATCAGGCTGGAGAAGTATCCCGTGCCGCAGCCGGCTTCGAGCACGCGAGCGACCCGCCGCCCCGTCAGCAGCGGATCCACTAAGCGGTCGAAGATGCGGCGCATCCCGCGGTACCACCAGAAGGTTTCCTCCACCGCGCGGATCTTGGCGAACTCCGCCGGGTTCATGAAGCCGCTCATGCGCCGGCCGCTGTCCCGCTATCGGATGCTGCGTCATCGCCTGCCGCGGCGGACAACAGCCGCTCGTAGACCGCACGCGCCGCGCGCTGTGCCGCGACCTTTTTGGTGCGTCCCTGCGCCTGATGCGCCCACGTCTTGCCGACCCGCGCCTCGACCGTGAACACCTTGGCGTGCTCCGGACCCTGTTCCCGCACCACCACGTAGCGCGGTTGCGGCAAGTGGCGTCCCATCGCCAGTTCCTGCAGCGCGCTCTTGAAATTGGTCACCGCGGGTTGGATGTCGGTACCGGCCTCCTCGTCGGCGGCAAGCGGCGCGTCGAGCACATGCGCGGTGACGAACTCGCGAGCCGCTTCGACGCCGCCGTCCAGGAAAATGCCGGCAATGACGGCCTCGAGCGCATCCACCAGCAGCGTCTTCTTGGCGCGCCCGCCGCTCATTTCCTCGCTGCGGCCCAGTTCGAGGAACGCTCCCAGGTCCAGGCGCCGCGCGACGCCGTGCAGATGCGCGGCGCTCACCAGATGCGCCTTCTGCTGCGAGAGTTCGCCCTCGCGCGCCTCCGGGTGGCGGAGCACGAGCGCTTCGGAAACCAGGAATCCGAGCACGGAGTCGCCGAGAAATTCGAGTTGCTCATTGTCCGCCGCCTCCGCGCCGGCGGCGCGGATCTCGTTGGCGAGCGAACTATGCATCAGCGCGCGGTGCAGCAAACCGGCGTCGTGAAAGCGGTAATTCAGCCGCAGCTCGAGCTCAGCAGACTCCGCGCGCATGTCCTTCGTAGCGCCTACTTCTTCGCCGCGGACGCCTGGGCTTTGATCCCCGTCACCACCTGCTTGATGGTCGGGTGCAGATTGGGATCGGCCAGGATCTTGTCGCACAGCGCGATGGCTTCGGCGCTCTTGCCGCCGGATTGCAGCGCGCTGGCTTCGCGCGCCAGGTAGGCCGGTTGCGGATCCTGTTCGGCTGCGATCTTGAATTCGTTGACGGCATCGTCGAACTTCTTGCGCGTCAGGTCTCCCATCCCGATCGAGTTGTGAGCGCGCGCGACGATGCTCTTCTTGAACTCATCCCACTGCGCATCCGTCACCTGCGGATTGGGCTTGGCCGCAGCCTGTGCGTTCGTGATGGCGTCGTTGGCGTATTTGGAGGCGCGGGTCAACTCGTCGTCGCGATTCAGATCGAATTCCTTGGTCTGCCGCGTAATCAACTCGGCCATCATGATTGCCGCCTGATAGCTGTTGGGGTTGACCTTCAGAGCCTCCTGGGCGAGGACCTGCGCCTTCGTCAGATCGTTCTTCTGCTCGTAAGCGTCGGCCTGCATGTAGAGCGCCAGTTCCTTGTAATCGGTGTCGGCGAACTTGGTCAGCAGATCGTCCGCCGCCTTGA
>JBBIQR010000032.1:0-27056 GCA_037442245.1 Candidatus Solibacter sp.
GATCCACCTGGCGCAGTTCAGCCGGGAGTACTTCGACCTGGCGGCGGCGCACAGCGGCGCGGCGGCGCAGTACCTGGCGATGAAGGAACCGCTGCTGGTGAACCTGGACGGACGGGTTTACCGGATCGACGCAGCGCGTTGAAGGGCGCTCACTCGGTGGGTTCGGGGTGGACGGTGACGTCGGCGCCGGGAACGATGCCGCGGATGACGCCCTCGATGGTCTCGGTGAGGGCGTGGGCGTCGGAGAGGCTCTGCTTGCCGTCCACCAGCACGTGGAGATCGATGAAGAGCGAAGGACCGGAGTAGCGGGCGCGGAAGTTGTGGCAGTTGTGGACGCCGGGCACGGCTTCGACCGCGGCGAGGATGCGCTCCTCCATGCCGGCGGGCGCGGAATCGAGCAGGGCGTCCACCGTGCGCCGGCCGAGCTGCCAACTGACCCACACGACGATCACCGACACGCAGAGCGCGGCGACGGCGTCGGCTTCGCCCATCCACGCCAGGGCAGGGAAGAGCGAGCCGGCTTTCACCCCGAGCAATCCGAGGATGACGACGGCGGAGCTCCAGATGTCGGTCTGGAAGTGCAGGGCGTCGGCTTCAAGCGCCTGGCTGTTGTACTTCTTCGCGGTGCGCGCCAGCACGCGCGAGCGGGAAAAGTCGATGACGATCGACGTGCCCATCACGATAAAGGACCACGCCGTGACCTCGACCTTGACTTCGTAGAGCAGCAGGCGGCGCATGGCCTCCCACACGATCCACGCGCAGGTGGCGAGCAGGAGCAGGGTCTCGGTCATCGCGGAAAGATTCTCGATCTTGCCGTGCCCGTAGTGGTGCGTCCGGTCGGGCGGACGGGCGGAGACGCGCACCGCGACCAGGGTCATGCCGGCGGCGACCAGGTCGAGACCGGAATGGGCGGCTTCGGCGAGAATGCCGAGGCTGCCGGTGAGGATTCCCACGATCAGCTTGAACGTAGTCAGGCCGATGGCCGCCAGAAGTGAGGTCAGCGCCGCCGAGTGCTTTTCGTCTTTACCGGCCTGGCAGGTTTCGGGAGTCACTGCTCTGAATTTATCACGGGTGACGGGGCGCCCCTAGAGAACGCGCGCCAGCACTTCCCGCGCTTCGTCCTGGATGCACCGCAGGTGCTCTTCGCCGGCGAAACTCTCGGCATAGAGCTTGTAGACGTTCTCCGTGCCGGAGGGGCGGGCGGCGAACCACCCGCGCGCGGTCACGACCTTCAACCCGCCGACGGCGGCGCCGTTGCCGGGCGCGGCGGTGAGCATGGCGAGGATGGGATCGCCGGCCAGATCTCTGGCGGGCACCTGTTGGGGGGAAAGCCTGGCGAGCGCGGCTTTCTGTTCGGGCGATGCCGGGGCGTCGATCCGCTGATACACGGGCGCGCCGAATTCGGCGGTGAGATCGCGGTAGATTTCGCCGGGATCGCGTTCGGTGCGCGCGGTCATCTCGGCTGCGAGCAGGGCCAGGATAATGCCGTCCTTGTCGGTGGTCCACACGTGCCCGTCGAGCCGCAGGAAACTCGCTCCCGCGCTTTCCTCGCCGCCGAAACCGAGCGTGCCGGCGAGCAATCCGTCGACGAACCACTTGAAGCCGACCGGCACTTCGACGAGCGGGCGGGCGAGTTTGCGCGCCACGCGATCGATCATGCTGCTCGAGACCAGCGTCTTGCCGATGCCCGCGCCGGCGCTCCATCCGGGGCGGTGCGCGAAGAGGTAGGCGATGGCCGCGGCGAGGTAATGGTTCGGGTTGAGCAGCCCGGTGCTGCGCGCGACGATGCCGTGGCGGTCGTGGTCGGTATCGCAGGCGAAGGCGACGTCGAACTTGTCCTTGAGTTCGATCAACCCGGCCATGGCGTAGGGCGAGGAGCAGTCCATGCGGATCTTGCCGTCCCAATCGACGCGCATGAAGCGGAAGGTGGGGTCGGGGTGATCGTGCTGGATCGCGAGGTTGAGGCGATAGCGTTCGGCGATACGCGCCCAGTAGGCGACGCCGGCGCCGCCGAGAGGATCGGCGCAGAGGGCGAGTCCGGCGCCGCGCACGGCATCGAGATCGAGCACGGCGGCGAGATCGTTGACGTAGGCCGAAACGTAGTCGTGGCGGGTGGCGGCGGCGAGCGCCTGCCGTTCGGAGACGCGGCGCACGGCGCGCAGCCCATCGGCGAGGATCTGGTTGGCGCGGTCCTGAATCACTTTGGTGGCCGCGGTATCGGCGGGTCCGCCGTTGGCCGGGTTGTACTTGAAGCCGCCATCGCCGGGAGGATTGTGGCTGGGGGTGATGACGATGCCGTCGGCGAGCCCGTCGGAGCGTCCGCGATTATAGCCGAGGACGGCGTGGGACAGGGCCGGAGTCGGGGTATAGCCGAGGGCTTCATCCACCATGACGGACACGCCGTTGGCGGCGAGCACTTCGAGCGCGCTGGCGTGCGCGGGTTCGGAGAGCGCGTGCGTGTCCTTGGCGAGGAACAGCGGGCCATCCACGCCGTTGGCCGCGCGGTATTCGCAAATCGCCTGGGTGATGGCCAGGATGTGGTTCTCGTTGAAACCGGCGTCGAGCGAAGTGCCACGGTGTCCGCTGGTGCCGAAACTCACGCGCTGGGCGGGGACGGCGGGGTCGGGTTTTTCGGTGTAATAGGCGGTGAGCAGCCGCGGAATGTCCGCGAGCATACCGGGGGCGGGAGGTTTCCCGGCGAATTCTCGGAGGGTCACCAGATTAAGGTAACACCGCCGCGCGCGGACGAATTGCCGCACTTTGCGGATTCGTGTTAGCGTGAGGATTACCGGGTTCGTTACCCCTTTCACGCAATCAAACTTTCCCTAAGAAGGAGATTCAACTCATATGCCTCTAGTCTCGATGCGGCAGCTCCTCGACGAAGCAGCGAAGGGCGGCTACGGCGTTGGCGCGTTCAACGTCAACAACATGGAACAGATTCAATCGATCATGGAGGCGGCGCGCGAAACGCAGTCGCCGGTGATCATCCAGGCGAGCCGCGGCGCGCGCTCCTACTCGCAGGACCGCTTCCTGTATCACCTGATGGTGGCGGCGACGGAACTCTATCCCGAGATCCCCACGGTGCTTCACCTGGACCACGGCAACAGCCCCGAGACGTGCCAGAGCGCGATCGAGATGGGCTTCACCAGCGTGATGATGGACGGTTCGCTGATGCCGGACGGCAAGACGCCGTCGAGCTTCGAGTACAACGTGGAAGCCACCCGTAAAGTGGTGGAGATGGCGCACGCCAAGGGCGTGACGGTGGAAGGCGAGATCGGCTGCCTCGGCGGCATCGAAGACGGACACGGCGCGGGCCTGGATGGCCTCAGCCATCTGACCGATCCCGAGCAGGCGGTGGATTTTGTGAAGGCGACCGGCGTCGATGCGCTGGCGATCGCGATCGGCACCAGCCACGGCGCGTACAAGTTCACCTCCAAGCCGACGGGCGAGACCCTGAAGATGGACCGGCTGATCGAGATCCACAAGCGGCTGCCGAAGACGCACCTGGTGATGCACGGATCCTCCAGCGTGCCCAAGGACCTGCAGGACATCATCAACCAGTACGGCGGCAAGCTGAAACCGACGTGGGGCGTGCCGGTCGAAGAGATCCAGCTCGGTATCAAGAACGGCGTGCGCAAGATCAACGTGGATACCGACAACCGGCTGGCGATCACCGGCGCGATCCGCAAGGTGTTCATGGAGAAACCGGAAGAGTTCGATCCGCGCAGCTACCTGAAGCCGGCGCGCGAGGCGATGAAGAAGGTGGTTGCCCTGCGCATGACGCAGTTCGGCCAGGCGGGACACGCCAAGGACTACACGCCGGTCCCGATGGACGAGATGAGCAAGCGCTACGCCTCCGAAGCCGTCACCGCGTAGTTCCGCGGGCAAGTAGGATCATCCGAGAGGGGCGGCTTCCGCGCCGCCCCGCACACTCTCAGCTCTTCAGTTCCGTGACGATCTCCGCGGCGATCTCCCGCGCGCGGTCCACCTGCCCCGGCGGCAGGCTGATGGCGCCCACCCGCGCGTGTCCGCCCCCGCCGTACCGCTCGCAGATGGTGGCCAGGTTGTGCGAAGGCTCGACCGGAGTCCAGGGATTCGAGCCCACCGAAATCTTGGTGCGGAAACTCGAAGGGCTGATGCTTACGGTGTAGGTCGACGCCGGGAAGAGAAAGTACGGGATGAACTTGTTGTACCCCTCGATGTCGTAACCCGACAGGTCGAAGTACACCACGCTATCGTCCTGCCGGGCGCGCCCGCGGATCAGGTCGATCGACTGGATGTGGCGCCGGTACAGCGGTTCGTAGAGCGCCTGCACTTCGGGTTCCCCGACGATCTCGCCCAGGGAGCGGTCCTGCATCCAGCCGATGATCTTCTGCACGATGCCGCTGCCCTTGGCCGCCTCGATCACCAGCGTGAGTTTCATGGCGGGTGCGCCGAGCTCGACCGCGGTGCGGGCATCGGCGTACTGCGCGCCATCGATGACGACGGACCAGCGCACCAGGTCGTCGAGGTCCGGCGCGTGGAAGCCGAAGCGGTCGCGCGCCACGTCGTGAATGAACGAGGTGCAGCTTTTGTAGGCGGGGTCGTAGAGCTTCCGCCCGCTGGTGTCCGCGCGGTAATGCTCCTGATCGGTGGCGGTCAGGAACGCGCTTTGGTGATGATCGAACCACCAGGTGAGGCGCGGCGAGGCCGCGTACTTGAAGTCCACGATGGCGTTCTCATCGCCGTCGAAGAGCGATTCATCGAACGTCTGGGCGGCCGTGTGCGCCATCCCCGTGTACCGGAACTCCGCCGCCGGGTGTACCGCACCCCGCAGGAATCTGCTGAAGAAGGCGGCCGACGCCGCCCCGTCGAAGCAATGGTCGTGATATAGGACTCGGACGAGCATTTCAAGAAGGGGGAAAACCTACCAGCTTGCCTGAACCGGCCGGGAAATGCAACTCTATGGTTCATGCGAACGATCCCGGACTGGGACCAGTACTACCTGGAAATCTGCAAAGTGGTGGCGGCGCGGTCCAAGGACCCGAACACGCAGATCGGCTGCGTGATCGTCGGGCCCAACCACGAAATCCGCTCGACCGGCTACAACTCTTTCCCGCGGGGCATCCGCGACGACGTGCCCGAGCGCCTCGTGCGCCCCACCAAGTACCTGTGGATCGAACATGCCGAGCGGAACGCGATCTGCAACGCCGCGCGCGCCGGGACCGCGACCGAAGGCTGCACCATCTTCGTCGAGATCATGCCCTGCATGGATTGCGCCCGCGCCATCGTTCAAGCCGGGATCGTCGCGGTGGTGGTGTCGCAAGCGCGCATGCAGCAGTACTCGAGCGAGTATTACGACGAGCACTTCGGCATGACTGAAACCCTTTTCGCGGAGGCCGGAGTCGGGGTGCGCAGGGTGTGACGACGGCGCGCCGCCGCGGCAGGGCTCAGTACTCGATGTCGGTTTCGTGCACGGCTTCTTCGACCGGCTTTTCCTCGCGCCGGTAGAAACGGAACCGGCACCCGCGGCAGCGGAAGGGCCGGCGTCCGAAGAGCCGCATGATGGCGTCCAGCGGACCGCCGCGCACCGAATGACGGGTGTCCCCGCCTCCGCAGCGGGGACAACGGAGTTTAGTCTCGGATTCCAATACCGGTCCAGTCCTTCCGTGAGATTAGCAGAAGCCGCGGGAAATACAAATCCGTGCGGCAGGGTCTGCCCCGCCTACCGCGGCAACTTCTCCAGATCCGCCGGTTCGCCGAACTTCGCCCCGGTCAACGCGGGGTCGATGCCGCGCAGCAGGCCGGTCAACACGGCTCCGGGGCCCACTTCGAGGAATCGCGCCGCCCCGGCGGAGGCGAGGGCGCGGACCGATTCCGTCCAGCGCACCGGGTTCGGCACCTGTTGATATAGTCCCTCGCGCGCTTCGCCTCCCGTCCGCACCATCGCCGCCTGCCAGTTGTTCACCAGCGGACAGGCGAGGTCGCCGAACAGCGCGGCGTCCAGGTCGGCGCGGAGGCGCTCCTGCGCCGGCTTCATCAGGGCGCAATGGAACGGCGCGCTCACCGGCAGCAGGACGGCGCGGCGCGCGCCGGCGGCCTTGGCCAACTCGATCGCGCGGCCCACCGCCGCGGCGTGCCCGGCGATCACGATCTGGTCGGGCGAATTCAGATTCGCGGCGCTCACCACCTCGCCCTGCGCCGCCTGCTCCAGCACGGCGTCGAGCTTGCCCTCCGGCAGTTTCAGAATGGCGGCCATCGCGCCAACGCCCGCGGGGACGGCTTCCTGCATGTAGCGTCCGCGCTGCCGCACCAGCCGGACCGCGTCCGCCAGTCCCAGGCTGCCCGCCGCCACCAGCGCCGAATATTCGCCGAGGCTATGGCCGGCGACGAAGTCCGGCGCGATCCCCTGCTCGCGCAGCACCCGGTAGGCGGCAATCGACACCGTGACCAGGGCGGGCTGCGTGTTGGCGGTGAGTTTTAACTCCTCCTCGGGACCCTCGAAGCAGAGCCGCGAGAGAGGGAAGCCGAGGGCGTCGTCGGCCTCTTCGAACACGCGGCGCGCCGCGGGGAAGGTTTCGGCCAGCGCCTGCCCCATGCCCGCGAACTGCGAGCCCTGCCCGGGAAATAGGAATGCGATCTGGTTTGCCAAACCGTGATTATAACGTCCTCCGCGCGGCGATCCGGCACACGTAAAATAGAAGAGAAATGGCAGCCACCGAATCGACTATGCCCGGATTGGGCACCTCCGCCCCCGCCTTCTCTCTGCCCGACAGCGTCACCGGCGATACCATCACGCTCGAGACCTTCGCCGGCAAGCGCGCTCTGCTGGTCATGTTCCTTTGCCCGCACTGCCCGTACGTGAAGCACGTGCAGAAGGAACTGGCGCGCATCGGGCGCGACTACGCCGCCAGATCGCTGGCCATTGTGGCCATCTCTTCCAACGACGCCGTCCAGTATCCCGACGACTCGCCGGAGGGCCTGATGCGCCAGGCGCTGGAGCAGGGCTTCGATTTCCCCTACTGCTACGACGAATCGCAGGACGTGGCCAAAGCCTACCGGGCGGCCTGCACTCCCGACTTCTTCCTGTACGACGAATCGCGCAAGCTGGTCTACCGCGGCCAACTCGACGGCGCCCGCCCGAAGAACGACATTCCGGTGACGGGCGGCGACCTGCGGGCGGCCCTCGACGCCGCTCTGGCCGGCGCCGCGCCCGCCGGCGAACAGCGCCCTTCGATCGGCTGCAACATCAAGTGGAAGCCCGGCAACGAACCGGTGTACGTGCTGTAACCAGGGTCCGCGAATGGCCGGTCAGGCTTCGGAAACCGCGGGACCCTTGCCGATCATCGCCGGAGCGGCCGCCCAGATGACGCCGGCCGCCATGACCGCGATCACGATCCATCCCTGTGCCGCCAGAGCCGCGTTGCCGCTGCCCAGCAGCGAGGCCGCCGGAGCGCGCAGCGCGGCCACCCAGAGCACCAGGCCGTATGCCAGCCAGTTGCGGCGCCCGTACCACCGGCAAAACGCAACCGCCGCCGCAGCCGGCAGCAGAACCGCCGCATAATTGACCGCAAACTCGGCGGGCGTGCGGACGCCGTCCGGCATCAGCGCCACGGCCGCGGCCAGGCCCGCGGCGAGCAAGACACTCCGCCGCCGCACGCGCGCCGCGAGCATCGCCAGCGCGACCAGCGCCGCCGCGTCCACCAGCCAGGTCCGCGACGCGCCGGCTACCGCCGCCACCGCGGGGGCACGGCTCGCGATCATATCCGAAACCGCGACCTCGGGGAGCGATTGCGCGTGGAAGCGGGCCAACAGCAGGCCCTGCGCCTGGTAGCAGAGCAGCGCCATCCCCACCGCCGCCGCCAGCGCGAGCAACGCTTCGCGGCCCATCGCACGGCGGTTCTCCCGGCGGAGCGCGTCGAGGCCGCCGGGGAGGAAGGTGGCGACGAAGGTGGCCGCGGTGAGCGCCATCAGAGCGCCGGTCAGCGCCGCGATTCCCAGCCCGATCCACATCATGGCTTGGAAGGTTTCGAGCGGATTGGCCGTATCGTAACCGCGCAGCAGGAGGTGGGCCGAAAAGAGCGACGCCAGCGGCACCAGCAGCGCTACAGGCAGCGCGAGTTGGAAAGCCCCGCGCCAGCGCACCGCGCCGCCGCGGATGGCTTCGATCAGCATCCACAGAATGAAGACGGCCAATCCCCCGCCGGCCGCGATCCGGGCCAACAGAATCCCGATGGAGATCGCGTTTTGGCGCTCCCGCCCCCGCTGGTAGGCTTCATCCGGCTTCCAAAGGCGGGTAAAAGTCACGGCGCGATCGCCGGCGACATCGACGCGCACCCGGGCCTTCGCGCCGCCGGCGCCGGCCCCCTCCGCGGGCGACGCCTCCCACACCAGCGTGTAATCGCGCCGCGCCTTCTTCTGTTCGCTGGAGTTCTCGACGAGTTTCATGCCGCGCACGTCCTGCCCCATGGACGCCGCGAAATCCGCGGCGATGCCGAGCGCGCGATCGGGCGCGAGAGCGGCGCCGGGGAGATCCTCGGGCAGCGTGTGGACGACGGCCAGCACGCGCGCGGTCGCGGGGTCCACACTCACCGTGATTTCCTCGCGGTCGAGCGGGCGGAAGTAGCGCCCGACCCAATGCCGCAGCGGCCGGTAGCGCGCGAACATCGCCGACGCTTCCGCGGGCGGCAGATGTTCCAGGAAGTATTTTCCGGCAAGGGCGTCGGCGCCTTCCCAGTGCGCGGCGGGCCACACGACCACGCGGAAGCGCGCGGGATCGACGCCCTGAGAGCGCAGGAAATCGTCCGCCGCCTTGCGTGCCTGGGCCGCGCCGGCGCGAAACTCGGGGGCGCCGCCAAAGCGGCTGATGGGAATCGCCAGCGCCGCCAATCCACCGAGGAGGAGTGCGGCGGCGATCCATCGCGCCATGCCGCCGAGAGGAGCGCCGGCGCTTGCGGCGTGCGCTGCGGCGAGCGCGGCGGGCGCCTCCGGTGGAATCGGCGCGGGATTGGCGTCGTCGCGGTTCAACAGACCCTCTTCACTCTCGAACCCGCCGCGCTGCCAGTAGAGGAACAGCGCCGCGGCCACGGGCAGCACCACGATGCCGGCCGAGGCCATCCCCGAGAGCTTCAGGTACAGGTTCGGACTGCGCACCAGCAGCATCGCGCTGTACATCGCATCCACGGAATAGTGCCACACCAGAGTGGGCAGGATGCCCCAGCGAAGCATGATGATGCCCAGGGCAACGCCCCCGATGCCGACTTCGACGCCGCGGATATAGAACGGCTGCTGCGGATACGCGGCATGTCCGAAGCCCCAGAGAAAGCCGGCCGCGATCAGCGCCGGGACCCAGTGGCGCGCGAGTTTCTTGAGGAACGGGATGGCGAAGAGGCGGAAGAGAAACTCCTCGCTCACCGCGGGGAAAAATCCGCCGAACAGCACAAACGCCCAGGGGAACTTTGTATTCAGCAGGTCCGAGTAAGGCACGTCCGCCGGCGACCAAGCGCCGAAGCGGTATGCCAGGAGGTAGAACCCGGTCTGGTACGCGATGAAGACGCCGGTGAGCGTGACCCCGAGGATCGCGCCCAGCAGGAAGCGCCGGGTGCGCATTCCACGCAGCGTGAAGAGCGTGCCGAGCGACAACTGTTCCGGAAAGGCCTCGCGGTAGAGGGGTTCAGCGCCCGCCGCCAGCACGAAGAGCAGGCCGCCCGCACCGAGCGCGGCGAGCAGGGCCTGCAGCAGTTGTCCCGCGACGAAACTGGCGTAGCCGTCGGTGGTGGGGTAGGCGAACTCGTGCAGCGGGAACTCGTTCAACTGGGCCAGGAACGCGAGCGCCATGCCGGCGAACCCGACCTTCGACGCACGCCTCAGCCGCACGTCGTGGCGGCGCAGGCGGATCACGATCACCGTCACCATGGCGAGCGCGAGCAGCAGCATCGCGGCCAGATCCGCGAGGGACGCGGCCTCATTCTTCGAACGCAGCTTGCGGTAATCGCGCGACCACTGTTCGGGCACCTTCAGGTACTCGCGGTAGGCGCCCGGCTCATCGCCCAACACCGTGACCTCGGCGCGGTAGGTGGCGTCCTGGAGGTTGAAGTCGCGGTCTTTCCACGTGAAGGTGCGGTCCGTGCGGTGGGGGCGCACGGCCTCGGCGGCTTCGACGAAGTCCATCGCGGCGGCGTCGCGTCCGGTCTGGGCGCGGAGGAAATTTTCGGCGATGGCGCGCGCCTGCTCCAGCGTGACGGACGGGCGCGGCGCGTCTTCGGCCAACACGTGCTCGAAGCCGGCGAATTCGCCACGGGGAGTGAACGATACCGTGTACTCTTCCTTCTGCAGAGGCCGGAACCAGCGGTACGACCAGTGCCACAGGCGCACCCGGGAACCCATGATCCGGTTGGCCTGCTCGAGGCCGGCGGCGCGTTCGAGGAAGGTCTTGGCGTCGTCGTCGTAATCGAACTGCGCGGCCTCGCGATACCCGGCGACGGGATATTTCCGCGCGGCGAGGAATCGTTCGGCGAGCACGCGGGCCTGGTCGCGGTTGACGCGGAAATCGATCGACGCCTCCGGAAAGGCGCGGTGAAAATTACCGGCGCTGTACCAGACGGTCGCACCGAGCAGCGCGAGACAGATGGCGATGAACCGGTAGTCGGGGCCGCTCAGCCGCGACTTCATTTCTCCGCCCAGTGCAAGCCGATGCCGCCCAGGATGAATTTACGCGACTTCACCGCGCGGTATCCGGTGCGGCGCAGCATGCCGGAGAAATCCTCGATGGAGACGAAGCTGCGCAGCGAGTCCGGGATGTAGGTATAGACGCGCGGACGCCCGTGCAGCACGGTGCCCCAGAACGCGCCTTGCGCGTACAGATATCCCAGGTAGAAGGCGCGGAGCAGGGGGTTGGCGGGAAGGAAAAAATCCAGACTGACCAGCACGCCGCCGGGACGCGTCACCCGCTCGATCTCGCTCACCGCGACATCGAGTTGCGGGAAATTGCGCAGCCCGTAGCCGACCAGGACGCAGTCGAAGGCGCGGTCGGGAAAGGGAAGGCGTCCGGCGTCGGCGCAGACCGCGTGGGCCACGCCGCGGTCGCGCGCGAGTTGGAGCATGCGCTCGGTCACGTCCAGCGCGATGGCGCGCGCGCCGGGATAGCGGGCGGCCACCATCAGGGAGAAGTCGCCGGTGCCGGAGGCGAGGTCGAGGACGACAGGCCGCTCGGGGAGGCGCGCCTCCTCGAGGCCGGTGCGTTTCCATCGGCCGTCCATCCCGTAGGAAAACGCGCGGGTGATGAAGTCGTAACGCGGCGCCACGGTGGAAAACATGGACCGCATCAGCCGCAGATTCTGTCTTTCGATCGGAACTCTCACTCAGGCCGGATTGTACCAAAGTGGAAACGCCGCGCCCTCGGCGGAGTGGTGACACAGGCCGAGCGGGACCGGCTCCGCGGGAGGCGCGGCGTACTCGTGCCGGGTTGAGCCTACTGCTTGCCGGTGCGCGCGGTGGCGCCGTGCTTGACCGGCTCCGCCGCCGCTCCCGCCGCCAGCACGCCGGCGTGCGGCGCGATGGTGACGCCGGTCAGGCGCGCCATCTCCTCGATGGCCATGCCTTCGGCGTCGCGGTAGAAAGCGAGGGCGCCGTCGCCGCAATCCACCCGCACCAGGTCGCCGCCCTTCACCTGGCCGGTGGCGATCAGGTTGGAAAGCGGATGCACCAGGCTGCGATCCACGGCGCGCTTCAGGTGGCGCGCGCCGTACTTCATGTCGGTGCCCTCATGGAGCAGGAAATCCCTGGCCGCCTCGCTGACCTGGAAGACGAAGGGCGCCGCCGTAGCGGTCGCGAAGATGCGCTCCTGCACGACGCGGAGCTCGATGCCCAGGATCTGGCGCAATTCCTTGGAGCCGAGAGGATGGAACACGACCGTCTTATCGATGCGATTCATGAACTCCGGCGTGAACTTGCGGCGCGCGGCTTCGATGCCGGCGCGGTTCACCTTGCCGTCGATCGCATCGTCGACCGTGCCTTCGGCGCGCTTCCGCTCCGCCTCGCCCGCGGCGAACCCGAGGTTGGGACGCAGGATCGAACTCATCTCCGCGGCGCCCAGGTTGCTGGTCATGAAGATCAGGGCGCGCGAGAAATCCACGCGCCGGTTGTCGCCCAGAGTCAGGGTGGCTTTATCCAGAATGCCCAGCAGCAGGTTCCACAGCGAGTCGCTGGCCTTTTCGATTTCGTCGAAGAGGACGAAGCTGAGCTTCACCTTCTCGGTCTGGAACTGGTTGAGCGCTTCCTGGCTGAGCAGGGGGTGGGTTTCGCGATGGCCCAGGTATCCGGGAGGCGAGCCGATCAGCTTGGCGATCTCGTGGCTGTGCTGGAATTCGGCGCAGTCGATCTTGATCACCGCGCGGGAGTCGCCCACCAGGCTTTCGGCCATGGCCTCCACCAGGCGCGTCTTGCCGGAGCCGGTGGGTCCCAGGAACAGTAAGCTTCCGATGGGGCGGCCGGGGCTCGACATACCCGCCAGGTAAGTTTGATAAACGTTAATGATCTGCTGGACCGCTTCGTCCTGCCCGACGACGCGCTGCTTCAGACCCCCTTCCAGTTTCTCCGCATCGCATCCCGTCTTCGTGGGGTTGAGCTGCTGATTCAGGCGTTTCATTGGCTCTCCCCTCCCTTCTCACTTCGTAAGACGGCTCCCGCGTCTGCTGCGATTCGTGATAACTCGTAAAGCTTTTGTAACGGTAAGCGGTGCGTGCGCGGACTTACTTGCGCGGCTGGGAAGGACGCATCTCGACCCGGCTGACCATGGTGCGCGCTGGCATTTTCAACACCATCGCCACGGTTTCGGCTACGTCTTCGGGCGCTACCTTCCAATCGTCCGCCGCCGGGGGTTTCCCGGAGCCGCCGAACTCGGTGGCGACGCTGCCGGGCATGATGGATGTGACGCGAATTCCGTCATACCGGTGGTCCAGCATGAGCGCCTCAGTGAAACCATTGAGTGCGAACTTCGACGCATTGTACCCGGCGCCGCCGGTGAAGGGATTGCGCGCGGCGAGGCTGGAGATGTTGACGATGAACCCGCCGCCCCGCGTCCGCATCCGGCCGACGGCTTCGCGAGTGCAATAAAACACACCGTTCAGATTCAGGTCGATATTGCGGTGCCAGTCCTCGACGGTCATCTCCCCGACCTTGCGGAAGACACCTTCGCCGGCGTTGTTGACCAGGATATCGAGCCCGCCGAACGAGCGGTCGACAGCCTCGAAGAGTGCGCCGACGTCCTCTACCTTGCGGACATCGGCGGCGATTCCCAGCACGCGGTCCTCACCGCCGATTTCGCGCGCGGCGCGTTGGGCGGCGTCGCGGGTACGCCCGCAGAGCGCGACTTTCGCGCCCTCGGCCACGAGGCGTTCGGCGATGGCGCGTCCGATGCCGCGCGTCCCGCCGGTGACAATCGCAATTTTTCCGTTCAACGAATCCATGTCTACAGCTTACAGCGCCGTCGGCTTCGCGCCGGCTCGGTTACAATGAATCCAGCGATGCCCACGGGTCCGCGTCAACTTCTGGAAGAACGCTGCGCGCAGCTCTCGGTCGATCTGGAGACGCTGTTCGCCGAATCGCGCGAGCAGACGCGCCGCGAAGTGGCGGAACTGCTGAACCAGGCGGTGCGGCGTCTGCGCATGGCGCCCGACGCCGCGGAGTTGTGCGCCACGCTGGACGACGCCGCGGCGTGTTTCGCCACGGGAGTGATCGTGTTCCGCCTCGAAGACGGCACGGCGCGCAGCCCGAAGATCGATGTGCCGCTCGCCGGCGCGCCCGCGCTCTCCGCAGCCTCCGCCATGCACGATCCCCTGGTCGTGCTGGCCACGGCCGCGGAGGTTTCCGCGCCGCTGGCGGCGTTCGCGGGTCACGAAGACGGAGCGCGCGCGCACCTGTTTCCGCTGACTGCCGGCGACGGTGTGCCCGCGGTGATTTACGCGTGGGGAGCGGTGCAGGGCCCGGCGGTCGAGCTTCTCGCGCAGGCGGCGTCGGCGGTATGGAGCGCGTTTCCGAAGCCCGCCCCCGAGCCGGAACCCGAGCCGGTGGCCGAACTGGTGACGATCGCCGCGGCGCCGTCCATCGAGCCCGCCGCTGCGCCTGCGGCCGAATCCAAGGCTCCTTCGAAATGGGACGACCTCGCCCCGGCCGAACAGCAGACCCATTTGCGCGCGCAGCGGTTCGCTCGGGTGCAGGTGGCGGAGATGCGGCTGCTGCACGCCGAAGAGGTGCAGTCCGGCCGCATCCGCCGCGATCTGTACGCGGCGCTGAAAGACCCGATCGACACCGCGCGCGCCGCGTTCCGTTCGCGATTTTTTACCTGTCCGAGCATGGTGGACTATCTCGACCTCGAGCTTACCCGAACCCTCGCCCATGACGATCCGGAATTGCTTGGCCGGTCTTATCCTGGCCCTCTGGTTTAGCGCCGCGCACTCCGCTTCCGGACCGCTTGCGATCCTGGTACGCTCGTACCGCGAATCCCCGACCGCCGCCCATCGCACGGCCGTCCGCAGCTACGCCGCGCAGCATCCCAGGGAAGCTCCGCTGGTGGCGCTGGCGCTCGGCGTCACCGCTTACGAGCAGCGCGATTACGCCACGGCCATCGCGCAACTCGGGCCGCTGCCGGCCAAGTTGCCCGCCGTCGCCGATTCCATCCACTACTATCTGGCGGCGGCGCGGGTCGAGTCCGGGGACATGGCGCCGGTGGCGCGCGACACCGCCGCGGTCCGCAGCCAGGCTCCCGTTTCTCCGCTGGCCTCGCGCAGTTGGATCCTGGAGGCGCGCTCCCTGAAGCCCGCCGACCCGAAGTCCGCGATCCAGCTTCTGCTGGCGCATTACGGCGAATTGCCGCAGCCGGAAACCGACATCAATCTGGCGGATTTCTACCTGGCCGCGAACCAGCCGATCGACGCCGCGAATTACTACCAGCGCGTCTATTACGGTTACCTCAACGGCGACTCCGCGCGGCGCGCCGCGGAGGGCATCGCCGGGCTGAAACAGCAGATGGGCGATTCCTACCCCGCGCCAACGGCGGCGCTGCGATTGCGCCACGCCGACCTCCTCCTGGCGGCGGGAGAATACAACCGCGCCGCGGACGAATATGCCGGAATTCCGCTGGACGAGGCGCGCGTCCGCGCCGGCGTGGCCGATCTGAAACGCGGCGCCGTCACGACCGCGTGCCCTTATCTGCGCGATCTCTCCCTGCCGGAAGGCGAAGCCGGCGCGGAGCGCATGTACTACCTCACGGAGTGCGCGCGGCGCCGCGACGACGAGGACACGCTGCGCGGGACGCTCGAAGGCATGGCCGCGCGCTATCCGAAATCGCCGTGGCGGCTGCGCGCGCTCACCAGCGCGGCCAACCACTATATTGTGGCGAACCGCCCGGACGATTACGTGCCGCTGGAGCGGGTGGTGTATCGCGAGTTCCCTGCGTCTCCCGGCGCGGCGGTCGCGCACTGGAAGGTGACGTTTCAGGCATGGCTGCGCAATCAGCCCGACGCCGCGGCGCTGCTGCGCGAGCACCTGGAGGATTACTCCGGGAACACGGCGTCGGCCGGCGGGGCGTTGTATTTCCTGGGCCGGTCGCTCGAGCGCGAGCGCGATTTCTCCGGCGCGCGCGCCTGCTATCAGCGGCTGGCGGCGGTGTTCGAAAATCACTACTACGCGATGCTGGCCCAGGACCGCCTGCGCAGCGCCGAAGTGGCGCAGGCCACGGGCACGAGCGCGATCGCCCCGTTCCTCGCGCGGCTGAAGTTCCCCGGTCCGCCGCCGATTCCCCAAACCGCCACCGCGGCGACGAGCGAGCGCATCCGGCGTTCGCGGATTCTGCGCGCAGCCGGGCTCTACGAACTCGCCGACAGCGAACTGCGCTTCGGCGCGCGCGGCGATGGGCAGCCCGCCCTGCTCGCCATGGAACTGGCCGCCGGAGCCGAGGAAACACACCAGGGATTGCGCGCCATGAAGTCGCTGAATCCGGATTATCTGGAAGAGCCGCTCGCCGCCGCGCCGCGCAGGTTCTGGGAACTGCTCTTCCCGCTCCCCTACAAGAGCGACCTGATGCGCTGGGCCAACGCGCGCTCGATCGATCCCTACCTGCTGGCCGGATTGATCCGGCAGGAAAGCGAGTTCAACCCCAAGGCCATCTCGCGCGCGCGAGCCTACGGGCTGACCCAGATTCTGCCCGGCACGGGGCGGCAGTACGCGCGCCGCGAGGGGGTGCGGCCTTTCAGCACGCGGCTGCTTTCCCAGCCGGCGACGAACCTGCGGCTGGGCAGTTCGATTCTGAAGTCGATGCTGGACACGCAGGGCGGCAGCGTGGAGCAGACCCTGGCCGCGTACAACGCCGGCCCCAACCGCGTCGCCGAGTGGATCACGTGGGCCACCTACCGCGAGCCCGCCGAGTTCGTGGAGAACATCCCGTTCACCGAAACCCGCGATTACGTGCAGGCGGTCCTGCGCAATGCCGGAATGTACCGGCGGCTGTACGGCGGACGATGAACGCGGCCGGACTGCCCTTATGATGAAGAGGAGGTGAGCCAGTTGGATACCCTTTCGCTGCGGCCGGTGGGCCGCGTGACCAGCCCCTACCGGGAAGCGCGCGAGGTCCCGCGCGGACCGGGCGCGAAGCACACCGCCGAGGGCGTACTCGAAATCCTGCCGGAGTTCGAGGCCGGTCTGAAAGACATCGAGGGCTTCTCGCACCTGTTCGTGATCTGGGCCTTCGATCGCTCCGAGGGCTTCGAGCTGGTGGGTACGCCGCCGACCGACGACCGTCCGCACGGCGTCTTCGCCACGCGCTCGCCGCGCCGTCCGAATCCGATCGGGTTGACCGTGGTGGAACTGGTGCGCCGCGAAGGAGCGCGCCTCCTGGTGCGCGGCGTCGACATGCTGGAGGGCACGCCGATTCTCGACATCAAGCCGTATCTCTCCGGCATCCCGCAGGAACGCTTGCGGCGCGGATGGCTCGACGAAGCCGAGGCGCGCGCGGGCGCGAAGCAATAGAGGATTCATCATGACCTTGCGGCGAAGTGAAATGCGGCGCGCTCTGTGCGCGGTGGCGGTGACGTTGGCGGCGGCGATTGCGGCGCGGGCGCAAGCCCCGGTCTTCACGCCGTTTCACGCAAGCGGCATCTATTCACTGGGCGAGACCGCCGGTTGGCGCGTGACCCCGGCGCCGGACTCGTCCTCGCAGGCGACCCGCTTCCGCTACGTGGTTCTCGCGAATGATCGCATCCCGATCCAAAGCGGCACGCTCGATCTGGCAGCGGGCCGCGCGGCCATCGAGGTCACCGCGGAGGAGCCGGCGATGCTGTACGTGGAGGTCCTGCCCGAAGGTCCACCCGAGGCGGCTGGGGCGCCGAAGCCGATCCATCTGGGCGCGGCCGTCGCGCCGTGGAAACTCCCGCTCTCGGCGCCCCGGCCCGCCGATTTCGACTCGTTCTGGGACGCGAAGTTGCAGGCGCTCGCGCGCGTCCCGATGAATCCGGCGCTCACGCCCACACCGGGCGCGCCCGCCGGAGTGGATCTGTACACGGTGAAGCTGGACAGCCTGGGATCGCACGTGCAGGGCTACCTGGCGAAACCCGCCCGCGAAGGCAAGTTCCCCGCGCTGGTGGTGTTTCAGTACGCCGGCGTGTACGCGCTCCGCACCCAGACCGTCACCGGTCCCGCGGCCGAGGGATGGCTGGCGTTCGACGTGGATTCGCACGACCTGCCGCCGGACCAGTCCCGCGGCGTGCCCAACAACTACCCGTCGATCGGCGCGACGGACCGCGAGACCTCCTACTTTCTGGCCATGTACCTGCGCGACTCGCGCGCCATCGACTATATCGCCAGCCGGCCGGACTGGGACGGCAAGACCATCGTGATCACCGGGACCAGCATGGGCGGGCAGCAGAGCCTCGCCGCCGCCGGGCTGAATCCCAAGGTTACGGCCGTGATCGTGAACGAGCCGGCGGGGGCGGACCTCAACGCCGATCTGCACGGGCGCAGGGCGGGTTATCCGAACTACCCGGCGGATCAGGCGGGCGTGATGGAGACGGCGCTGTACTTCGATCCGGTGAACTTCGCTTCCCGCATCCACGCGCCGGTGCTGGCGGGGATCGGGTTCATCGACACGACATCGCCGCCGGCGGGCATCTTCACCGCGTTGAACCAGATTGCGGGGCCGAAGGAAGTTGTCGGCATGATCGATTCCGACCACAACAACCGCACGCCGGAGCGGCAGGGCGCATGGGTCGCGCGTTCGAAAGCGGTGATGGAACTGATTCTGCGCGGCGGCGTCTACACGCCCGATCAGACATGGATGGCGGGGCGCTGAGATGAGGATCGCGGCGTCGCTGGCAATCCTGTTGCTCACCGCTGCCGGCGGAGTCGAGGCGCAGGGCACGCGGCTGGGGGACGGTTGCGACCTCGCCGTCGTCGGGGCGAAGGACACCACCGGGTTTCTTCAGTTCGACCGCGAACTGCGGGCGGCCGTGACCGCGCGGGATCCCGCCGCTACCGCGCTGCTGGTGGAGTTTCCGCTGCGCGTCAACACCGGCCACGGCAGCTACTCGCTGAACGATCCGGCGATGTTGCAGGCGCGCTTTGCCGAGGTGTTTCCGCCATCTGTCCGGCGCGCCATCCTGGAGCAGAAGGCCGGGGAAGTGTTCTGCAACGCCACCGGGGTGATGTACGGCAGCGGGCTGGTATGGGCCGGCATCGACAACCAGGGTTACGCGATTCAGGTGGTCAACCTGCCCGCGGACGCTGTCCGCGAAGCTACGGACCGCGAGGTGGCGTTCGTCTGCCGCACCGAAAAACATCGCGTCGTGATCGATGTCACGGCGGCGGGCGTTCCGCGGTATCGGGCCTGGAACCGGCCGCACGCGCCGACGGACCGGCCCGATCTGGAGATCGCCGCGGGCAAGCGGGATTACGAAGGTACTGGACCGTGCGCGACGGCGATCTGGACATTCCATGCCGCCGCCACCACCTACTCGTTGGAAGAGACCGGCTGCGCACCGGCGCCGAAGGGCGCCACCGCGCAACTCACCGTATCCACCGGCGGAAAGACGCTGGGCGAATGGTGGTGCTACTGAGAGGCTCTCGACTTGGACGCCCGCCGGACGGCAGGCGCCGGGATGCCGCCGCTACTTGTTCGTCGAGGCCGTGTGCAGGTCCTGCGGCGACGGCTGTTCCTCCACCTGAATGCCGTCGAAGGCCCAGCAAACGATCCCGCCGAGTACCCAGTGCGCGCCTCCCAGGATGAGGAGGAGACGATCCTGCGCAGCGGTGAGATTCTGACCCAGAATATTGGCGGCGGCGATCAGCCCGCACACAAACCCAACCCAAAACCACCACACAACCCAGCGCTCGATTCGAAGGTGAATTTCCAAGTTGCCCTCCCTCTTGAGAATTCTGGACCCGATCGGGCCCGCGCTAAAGCCCCCTTCGAGCTATCGGCGCGGGATCTTTGTTACGCTTTCGCACACCCACGCGATCGCGGCACCGTACAATCGAGCTATGAAGTTCCCCATCGTCTTCGTGGTGGTGGCCGGAGCGTTTGCGCAAGCCCCGCCGTTCACGCTGGACCAGATTCTCTCGGCGCCCTTTCCTTCCTCGCTCACCTCGTCATCCGGCGGCAAGGTGGCCTGGGTGTCGGACGCGCGCGGCGTACGCAACGTGATGATCGCGGAGCCGCCGGACTACCGGACCCGCGCCCTCACCGGCTACACCGCGGACGACGGGCAGGAAATCGGCGATCTGCGCTGGCTGCCGGACGGCTCGGCGGTGGTCTACGCGCGCGGCGGAACGGCCAATCCCGAATCGCGAACCGCCGGCGTGGCGCAGGAGATCTGGCTCGCCACGCTGGATGGCGCGGCGCCGCGCAAACTCGGCAACGGCAATTCACCCGCCGTTTCGCCCAAGGGCGATCGCGTCGCGTGGACCGGCGGGGGCGCGGTGTGGTGGAGCGGGCTGGACGGCAAGGCGTCGCAGGCGTTCGTCGCGCGCGGCGCGGCATCGCAACTCGCGTGGTCGCCCGACGGCGCCCGCCTCGCCTTCACCAGCACCCGCGGCGATCACGCGCTGATCGGCGTCTACGACGTGGCGGGCGAGACACTCCACTACCTCGACGCCTCCACCGATTTCGACTCCAATCCCGAATGGTCGCCGGATTCGCGGCGCATCGCGTACCTGCGGATTCCTTCCACCGGGCTGCGCGCGGTGCGGCAGCCGTTGCGCGCCGGCGAGCCCTGGTCGATCCGGGTAGCCGACGCGTCCACCGGCGAGGCGCGGGAAATCTGGCGCGCCAAGCCGGGGCGGGGAAGCGTGTTCCGCGGGGTGAGCGCGCGCAATCAACTGATGTGGAGCGCGGGAGGCCGCATCGTCTACCCGTGGGAAGGCGACGGATGGACTCACCTGTACTCGGTGCCCGCGGAGGGCGGCGCCGCGACGCTGCTCACTCCGGGAGACTTCGAGGTGGAGGACGTGGACCTTCCCGCCGGCGCCGGCGACGCGGTCTACTCCTCGAACCAGGGCGATATCGACCGCCGCCACCTGTGGCGCGTCGCTTCCGGCGGAGGCGCGCCCGTGGCGCTGACCACGGGAACCGCGATCGAAGTCGCGCCCTCGGGCGCCGCGTTTCTACAGTCGGACGCGCGCCGCCCGATGCACCCGGTCGTGCGCGCCGGCGGCGCTCTCCGCGACCTGGAACCGCTGCCCGCCGGCTTCCCGCTCACCCACATCGTGGAGCCGCGGCAGGTGATCTTCCCCGCGGCGGACGGCTTGCCGCTGCACGGACAACTCTTTCTTCCGGCGCATCTGCCCGCCGGCGCGCGCGCCGCGGCGGTGGTCTTCTTTCACGGCGGATCGCGCCGCCAGATGCTGCTCGGCTGGCACCCCATGTACTACTACGCCAACGCCTACGCCATGAACCAATACCTGGCGTCGCTCGGCTACATCGTGCTGAGCGTGAACTACCGCAGCGGCACCGGCTACGGGATGGAGTTTCGCGAAGCGCTGAATTACGGACCGGCGGGCGGCAGCGAATACGCCGATGTGCAGGGCGCGGGATTGTACCTGCGATCGCGCGCCGATGTCGACCCAGCCCGCATCGGCGCGTGGGGCGGATCGTACGGCGGATACCTCACCGCGATGGCGCTGGCGCGCGCCAGCGACCTGTTCCGCGCGGGCGTCGATTTCCACGGCGTCCACGATTGGGCGCGCGAACTGCGCATCCCCGCGGGCGAGCCCGATTACCAGGTGGCGTTCGAGTCGTCCCCGCTGGCGTTCGTCCGCTCCTGGCGTTCGCCGGTGCTGCTGATCGCCGGCGACGACGACCCCGACGTGCAGTTCAACCAGACCGTCATGCTGGCCGATGCGCTGCGCAAGCAGGGCGTCGAGCGTGACGTGCTGATCTTTCCCGACGAAGTTCACGACTTCCTGCTGTGGCGCACCTGGCGCGCGGCATACGAGGCTGCGGCGCGGTTCCTGGCCCGGCATCTACAATAAAGGTCCATGTCCCTTCGCCACCGCCTGGAAACGTACTTTCAGTTCGCGGCGCTCTCCACCAACTGGAGGACCGAGATCCTCGCCGGCTGCACCACATTCATGACCATGGCGTACATCGTGTTCGTGAATCCGGCGATTCTGCACGAGACCGGCATGCCGCTGGCGGCGGTGACCGCGGCAACCTGCGTCTCCGCCGCGGCGGGCAGCCTGCTGATGGGCGCCTTCGCCAATTATCCGATCGCGCTCGCGCCCGGCATGGGGCTCAACGCCTACTTCACCTACGCCGTGGTGAAGGGGATGGGGGTGCCGTGGCAGACGGCGTTGGGCGCGGTGCTGGTGAGCGGCGTCGTCTTCCTGATCCTCACTCTGGCCGGCATCCGGCAGTTGATCGTCAACTCGATACCGTTCGAGTTGCACGCCGCGGTCGCCGCCGGAGTCGGACTGTTCATCGCCTTCATCGGACTGCACAACGCCGGGATCATCGCCCCGCACCCGGTGACGCTCGTGCAACTCGGCAACCTGCACGATAAGAGCACCGCGCTGGCGATCTTCGGGCTGGCGCTGATCGCGACCCTGATCGCGCGCGGCGTGCGCGCCGCCATGCTGATCGGCATTCTCGCCACCACGGCGATCGGGCTGGCGACGGGAGTGGCCCGGTGGTCGCCGCATCCCTACCGCCTGGCCGACCTTTCGGCCACCGCGGGCAAGCTGGATGTGCCCGGGATTCTGAAACTCGGATTCGTCGAGATCATCTTCGTGTTCCTGTTCATCGACCTCTTCGACAACATCGGCACGCTGGTCGCGGTGGGGAAAAAGGCGGGCCTCTTCGATAAGGCGAATCGCATCCCGCGCATCAACCGCATCCTGGTCAGCGACGCGCTGGCTACGATTACCGGTTCGCTCACCGGCACCTCGACGGTGGTGAGCTACATCGAAAGCGCGGCGGGAGTCGCCGCCGGCGGACGCACCGGTGTCACCGCCATCGTCACCGGCCTGTTGTTCGCCGCCGCGATCTTCGTAGCGCCGGCCGTTGGCGCGATTCCGAGCGCGGCCACGGCCCCGGCGCTGATCGTGGTCGGCAGCCTGATGGTTTCCGTCGTGAGCGAAATTGCATGGGACGATCCCGAGGTGGCGCTGCCGGCGTTTCTGACCATGATCTCCATCCCGCTGACCTTCAGCATCGCCAACGGGCTGGCCTTCGGCTTCATCGCCTTCACACTGCTCAAGGTGCTGAACGGCAAGTACCGGCAGGTGAACTGGTTCGTCTACCTGATGACGGCGCTGTTCATCGCGCGCTTCGTTTACCTGGCCGGGTAATCAGCGCAGGTAGCGGTGGAAAAAATCGAGCGTGCGCTGCCAGGCGAGTTTGGCGGCCTTCTCGTCGTAGCGCGGCGTGGTGTCGTTGTGGAAGCCGTGATTGGCGCCTTCGTAAACGAAACCTTCGTAGGCGACATGGTTGGCCTTGAGCGCCGCCTCCCACGCGGGCCAGTTGCCGGTGATGCGGGTGTCCAGCGCGGCGTAGTGCAGCAGCATCGGCGCCTGGATTTTCGCGGCGTCGGCGGCGGGAGGCTGCCCGCCGTAAAACGGGACCGCGGCGTTCAACTCCGAGCCCATCCGCACGGCGAGAGTGTTGGCGATGCCGCCCCCGAAGCAGAACCCGACCACGCCGAGTTTGCCGGTGCAATCGGGCCGCGCCTTCAGCCAGCGGGCGGCGGCGAGGAAGTCCTCGGTCATTTTGGCGCGGTCCACTTTCTGGAAAAGTTGCGCGCCGTGCTCGTCGTCGCCCGGATATCCGCCGGCGCTGGTCAGCCCGTCCGGCGCGAACGCCAGGAAGTTGGCGGCGCCCAGACGCCGCGCGACGTCTTCGATGTAAGGGTTCAGGCCGCGGTTTTCGTGAACTACGAGGACGCCGGGCAGCTTGCCCGCCGCATTCGCCGGCTGCACCAGGTAGCCCTTGATGCTGCCGTTGCCCTCGGGCGAGGGAACGGTGGCGTACCCGGTGCGGATGCGCGGATCGTCCTTGGCCACCTGCTGCGCCCAGGCGTAGTTGGGCCGCAGGCTTTCAAAAATTATGGCGGCGGTGATCCCGCCGGTGGCGAACTTCTTCGCGCCCTCCAGAAACTCGCGGCGCGGCAGTTCGCCGTGTACGTAACGGTCGAAGAGGTCGAGCAGTTCCTGCGGAAAATCGCTAGCCTTTTTCCGTTCCATGATGGCGCCCTCCGGGTGCGGCCAGCATATCACAGGCGGAGGTCCGTCCGGCTACTCGTAGCGCAGTGCTTCGGTCGGGTTCAGGTGCGCCGCCCGGTTCGCCGGAAGCAGTCCGAAAACCAGCCCGACCAGGCAGGAGACGCCGAAAGCGACGGCGATCGCGATCCACGAAATCGGGATGCGGATGTCGGCGAAGAGCTGCACGCTGAGCGGGAGCGCGACGCCGACCAGGATTCCCAGGACGCCGCCCGACAGGCTGATCAGGATTGCCTCCACCAGGAATTGCAGCAGGATCGCGCGCGGAGCGGCGCCGATCGCCAGCCGCACGCCGATTTCGCGCGTGCGCTCCGTGACCGTCACCAGCATGATGTTCATGATGCCGATGCCGGAGATCACCAGGGTGATCGTCGAAACCAGCACCAGCACCAGCGAAAGGATCAGCGAGATATTTTTCGCCGCGTTCAGGATCGCGGTCATGGTGTCGACGCGGTAGTGCGCGCCGGAGCGGTGGCGGCCTTCGAGAATCTGCGCCACTCGCGGCGCGATGCGGTCCACCTCCTGCGCCGAGCGCACCTGCACGTAAAGCGGGTCGATCCGCTCCACCGGCGTAAAGTAGCGCAGCACGGTGATCGGAATCAGGATGGTGTCGCGCTCGACTTCGCTCTGCCCGAACGTCTCCACCTTTTCGTGGAAGGTGCCGATCACGGTGAACTCCAGGCCGTAGATCTTGATCACCTGGCTCAGCGCCGCCGCGCGTCCCCCGAACATGCGGGTGGCGAGTTGATCGGTGAGCAGCGCGGTCTTGGTGCGCAGCGTGATGTCGCTCGCATCCAGGAACCGCCCGGAGCTGATCACGATGTTGCGCACCGGCTGATAGTCCTGATCCGTGCCGATGACCTTGACGTCCTGCAGCTTGCCGGCGATCGGGATTTCGTCGAAGTTGGACATCACTCCGGTGGCGGCGACGATATCCGCGGGCAACTGGTCGCGGATCGCCTGCACGTCCGCCATCTTGATGTAATCGGCGTCGGCGGCGGCGCTGCCATTGGCGTTGGCGTAGTAGGCGAAGATGATGTTCGAGCCGATGCCCTGCACCTGCTCGAGGATGTAGTCGCGGCTGGTGAGGGAGATGGTGACCACCAGAATCACGCTGGCGGTGCCGATCACCATGCCGATCCCGGTCAATAGCGAACGCACCGGATTGGCGCGCAGCGCCTGCGCGCTGAAGCCCACGGCTTCGCGGAACAGCAGTCCCCGCCGCGGTTTCTGTTGGCGTGCTCCCACAATCCCATTATCGCGGCATTTGACATCCCGCCCCGAATTCAGATAACACGGTGGGGTACGCTTCCAGGGAGGACCCAACACAACCATGGCAAACGACGGAGTTTCGAGGCGGCACTTTTTCTTCGGCTCGCTGCTGGCCGGAGCCGTGCCCGCCGCCGGATTCGGCAGCGTGCCGAGTCTGCGCGCACTGGGCTACAAGCCCTTCTACGACAAATTGAACGTGGCATCGGTCGGATGCGGCGGGCAGGGCGGCGCCGATCTCAACGCCGCGTCCGCCACCGAAAATATCGTCGCGCTCTGCGATGTGGACGACGCGCGCGCCGCCGCTAACTTCCGCAAGTTCGAGAAGGTGCCCAAGTACAAGGATTTCCGCGTCATGCTCGAAAAGGAAAAGAGCATCGACGCGGTCACCATCGGGATTCCGGATTTCATGCACGCGACCGTGGCGCTGCACTGCATGCAGCACGGCAAGCACGTGTATCTGGAAAAGCCGCTGACCCGTACGGTGTGGGAATCGCGCCTGCTGCAGGAAGCCGCGGTGAAGTATAAGGTCGCGACCCAGATGGGGAACCAGGGCTTCTCGCACGAGGCCAACCGCGTGGCGGCGGAGATCGTCTGGAGCGGGGAAATCGGCGACGTGACCGAAGCGCATTTTTCGACCACGCCCGGAACGCACCCCACCGGGCTCCTGCAACTGCCGCCGGAATCGGCTGTCCCAGCGTCGCTCGATTGGAACCTCTGGCTGGGCGGCGCGTCGATGCGCCCGTTCAGCGAGGACTACGTCCCGTACAACTGGCGCGGCTTCTGGGATTTCGGCACCGGACAGGTCGGCAACTGGGCCACCCACACCGCCGGTCCCGTGCAGACCGCGCTGCAACTCGGCGCGCCGTCGAGCGTCGAGTGCGTCAAGCAGGTCAACCCGAGCAAGCTCACCTTCCCCACCCGCGGCGTTGTGCGGCTGGACTTCCCGGCGCGCGGCGGCATGCCCGCCGTGAAGGTCTTCTTCCACGATAGTTGCCGCGCCGGCGACCCCGAAGCGTATCACGTTCCCGGCATGGAAAACGAGACGATCCTGCCGCCGCCCAACAACCTTGTCGAGAAGGGGCGCGGCACCGCCGGACGCGGCTTCATGGGCGGCGGACGCGCTGGCGCGGGACGCGGACCGGCTCCCGGCGGTCCTCCCCGTCGCGATCCCAACGCGCCACGCATGGGCGCCGGCGGACCGGGGGTCAAGGTGTTCGGCGAACCGCCGAGCGCGCCCGCGCCCGGCATCCTCACCGGCAACGGCTCGGTCCTGGTCGGCACCAAGGGAATCATGGCCACCCGCGACCGCGGCGAAGGCGTCTGGCTGCTGCCCGCCGACCGCTGGGCCAGTTACACGCTGCCTCCCCAGTTGTTGACGCGCTCTCCGGGCCACATGGCGGACTGGATTCGCGCCTGTAAAGGCGGCGATCCCGGTTGCAGCGATTTTTCGATCACCGGCCCGTACGCCGAGTGGCTGGCCATGATCCCGATCGCGTACCGCGTGGCGGGACGCCTGGACTGGGACGCGAAGAACCTGCGCTTCACCAACAGCGAAGAAGCCACGCGCCTGGTCCGTCCCCTGTTCCGCAAGGGCTGGGAACTGAAACTGTAACCCGCGCCCTACCCGGCTTGCGGGTGGGGATGGTAGGCGGTTTGCGGCTGGTTGCCGTAGTCGCTCGGCATGATGATCCACGCGGCAAGATACCCGAGGATGCCGATGCCGGCGGTCAGGGCCACGCAAAGCCAGATCACCCGCACCAGAATGACGTCGACTTCCAGGTAACGGGCGAAGCCGGCGCACACTCCGGCGATTTTGCGGTTGCGTTTATCGAGCAGCAGGGGCTTGGCGGTTCCACCCGGATCCGCCAGACCGCTGCGTGTGCCGCAACGGGAGCAGAACCGGTCGTCCTCGCGGCACTGGAAACCACAGCGGGTGCAGAACATGATGACGTCCTCCGTGCAAGGGTACGCACGGGACGAGGCAAATGTTCCGCCGCCGGGTTACCGCCGGCGGACCCGCACCGCGCCCAGCAGCACCAGCGCGC